>DASYJS010000364.1:0-2559 GCA_035996225.1 Mycobacterium sp.
GTTGATATTGAAAGAGAGCAAATCTTTCTTTCATGCCACTACGCAATGGCACAGTGGTTTCTGTCAGCGACCTTTTGCTCAGCTAAGGCCAGTCGAATGGTCTGCAGCCTGCCCAGCTAAAGAGAACAACTTATTGACGGAAACGAAAGACCCGGTGCCCGGTGCATCGGCAAATCCATCGAATGGGGTTTCGTCATGACCGTCTCGTCGACTGCTGTAGGTCTCGGGCGGGCCATGGCAGCGGGCGTGGACCCGGTGGGCTTCTTCCGCCGCCATGCAACCGATGCCGGCCCGTTTACGCTGCTATTTCCCGGGCTCGGCGAGGTTGTCTTCTTCGGCACCGCAGCCGCAGCCCGGGATATTTTCAGTGCACCCGCCGCGGCCTCACGCGCTCCCCTGCCCAACCCGATCGAACCTGTCGTTGGATCGGAATCCCTGATCTTGTTGTCAGGCGAGAAGCATCGCCGCGAGCGCGGACTGCTAATGCCCGCGTTCCACGGTGACCGCATCAAGAGCTATGCCGATACCTTTGCATCGGCCACGTCCGAGGAGATTCGCTCGCTACGCCCCGGCCAGTCGGTGGCCGCCTACCAGCTCGCCGTCGAGATCGCCCTTCACATCGCCATCCGCGTGGTCTTCAGCGTGGCCGAGCCGGGTCGGCGACGTCAATACGGCGACGCCATCAAGGAACTGCTGCGAGCGAATACAGCGCCGCTGATGCTGATGCCCGCCCTGCGCCGGGAGTTCGGGGGCCGTGGTCCGTGGGGGCGGTTGGTTCGCCTGCGCGATCACCTCGATCAGTTGTTGTCCGACGACATGGCTGCCCGTCGCAAGCGCGGACTCGACGGCCCCGACATGCTCGATGTGTTGCTCTCGACAACCGACGAGGACGGTCGTGGCCGCACCGTACAGGAGATGCACGATCAGTTGAGAACACTGCTGGCGGCAGGTCATGAGACGACGGCTTCATCGCTGGCGTGGGCGCTCTATCACATCTACCGCGACGATTCGGTGCGAGAACGGTTGATCGCCGAGCTGGCCGATTGCCCGTCACCGATTGAGATGGCCGCGCTGCCGTTCCTCGGAGCGGTGATCAAAGAGAGCCAGCGAATGCACCCGCCGGTGCCCATCGTGCTGCGGCGGTTGATGAGTCCGTTGAGCATCTGTGGTGTCGAGTACCCGACCGGGCGAGTCGTGGGTATCGCCTTGTACGCATTGCATTTCAATCCGGCGATCTGGTCAGAGCCCGACGACTTCGCTCCTGAACGGTTTCTCGACAAGCGGATCTCACCGTTCGAGTTCGCCCCGTTCGGCGGCGGGAACCGGCGATGCATCGGCGCCGCCTTCGCGGCTTCGGAACTGGCGGTGATAACCGGGACCATCCTTCGGACTCTCGAGCTGGAGATGCCCGCGCGGGAGCGTTCCGCGGCTCCGCCGCGCGGCGTGGCGCGTGGAATCGCGGTCGCGCCGGCTCGCGAAATCAACCTCACGGTGGTCAATCGTCTTGACTCCGCCCATCGTCGCGCTCCCGCCGACGCGGCGGCGCACCGCCGAAGGCGCAGTCTGTCTCACGAGAACGACCGATGAGCTTCGCACGGTGACTTGGCAGAGATCGGCGCCATTCCTGAGGTGGTCGTTCTGGCGCATGGTGTTTGGACAGCACAACATTCCGAAGACAGGCCAGATCGGTGATGGCCGCGAAGCGGCTGCCGCGGACTATGTTGTGGCGAATGCTCGGCCGGGGGACGTCGACGATGTTCTGTCCGCGATTGACCGCTTCGCCTACACCAAGTCGTTCCTCATCAACATCGGCGACGAGAAGGGTGAGCTACTTGACGCCGCCGTCCGTCGCGTTGACCCGTCTCGGGTCCTCGAACTGGGCACCTACTGCGGTTATAGCGCGTTGAGGATTGCGCGCGTCGCTCCCCGAGCGCGGGTGTATTCGGTTGAACTTGCCGCCGCCAACGCCCGCAACGCGCATCGAATCTGGGCCCACGCCGGCGTGGTGGATCGCATCACTTGCGTGGTCGGCACGATCGGCGACGGCGGCGAAACGGTCGACGCTCTAGCCAACCTGCATGGATTTCGGGGCGGCTCTGTGGATTTCGTCTTCATCGACCACGACAAGGCGGCCTACCTGGCGGATCTGAAGATCATTCTTGACAAGGGCTGGCTGCATCCTGGGTCGATCGTGGTGGCAGACAACATGAAGATACCGGGCGCCCCGGATTACCGGGCCTACATGCGCGAGCAGCAGGACCAACACTGGAGGAGCATCGAGCACCGGACGCACGGCGAATATCAGGCCCTCCTGCCCGACAATCTCATGGAATCCGAGTACTTGGGATGACGAAACGGCTGGATCTATTCGACACGGCCGCTGCGAAATACGTGGCCAACGATCGCCGGCGAGGGCAAGTGGGGCGAACGACTCGAACAGACCAGCACCTGCCCGCCGCGCAGGGACGGCCGAGAATCTCGGTCGGCAGTCGGGAGTTCGCTGCGGCGGATACCCTAAGACGGGTCAAGCGGTCGGATTTCACCGGTGACCGCTACACA
>DASYJS010000365.1:0-2242 GCA_035996225.1 Mycobacterium sp.
TTGGCGTCGGTCTCGCTGTAGCGCAGTGGATCATCGTCAGCAAGCTCGGCCAGGTCCACCCCGGTCCAGCCGCCGAAGAGAGCCAACGCACCTGTGGTGCTGACGAACTGGCGGTATTCGGCCAGCTTGGCGACCGCCTGCTCGTGGGTTTCCGCGACGACGGGAGTGACCATGGTGAACACCTTGATAGAGCGAGGGTCTCGGCCCAACTCGGCAGCGGCCTCCCGCAGCGCCCGGACCGGGCCGCGCACGATCTGCGGAGTCGGGCCGGAGATGAACGCGGCCTCGGCGTTGGCGGCGGCGAATCTGACACCCCGCGGCGAGGCGCCGGCCTGGAACAGTACCGGCGTGCGCTGCGGCGACGGTTCGCACAAATGCGGCCCTGGGACGGAGAAATAGCGGCCCTTGTGTTCGATGTCGTGCACCTTGGCCGGATCGGTGAAGACGCCGCGCTCGGCGTCGCGCACGACGGCGCCGGATTCCCACGACGCTTCCCAGAGCTTGTAACAGACCTCGAGATACTCGTCGGCGATCTCGTAGCGCTGATCGTGCGGGATCTGGGCGTCCAGGCCGAGGTTGCGTGCGGCACTATCCAGGTACGAGGTGACGATGTTCCACGCCACCCGTCCGCCGGTGAGGTGATCCAGCGTCGACAGCCTGCGCGCCAGCGCGTAAGGCTGCTCGTAGGTCAGCGACAGCGTGATCCCGAAGCCGAGGGTCTCGGTCACCGCAGCCATCGCCGAAACGGCCGCGGTCGGGTCGTTGACCGGGAACTGGGCAGCGTCGAGGACCGCGGCGTCGCGAGAGGCGCCGTACACGTCATAGACGCCGAGCACGTCGGCTAGGAACAGCGCATCGAAGCCGCCCGCTTCCAGGATTCGGGCCAATTCGGTCCAATAGCCGAGTTCGCGATACCGATAACCCTGATCCTCAGGGTGACGCCACAGCCCCGCTGACTGGTGCCCGACGCAGGCCATGTCGAAGGCATTGAGATAGATCCTGCTCATCGCGCTCACTCGATCTCATCGGCATATGTTTCCCGTGCCGCGTAGGCCGCGGCGACTGTGATTGCGGTCAGTACCGCGAAGTACCCCACGATCAACCACGGCCTACCGCCACCGGCGACCAGCAGAGCCGCCGCGATCAACGGCGCGAATCCGCCCGACAGCACGGCTCCAATCTGATAACCCAGCGACGACCCACTGTAACGCACCCGGGTATCGAAGAGCTCCGCGAACCAGGCGGCCTGCGGACCATACATCGCGTCGTGAACGACGTTGACGCCGAACACAATCGCGAGCACCACCGCAATCGCCGACCCGCTTGCCGCGGCCACGAAGAACAACACCAGAGCCACGACCCCGGCCAGCGCGCCGAACAGATACGGTGGCCGCCGGCCGAACCGATCGGACAGCAGCGCCCAGCCCGGGGTGCTGACCAATCCGAGGGCAGACGATATCAGCACCGCGATCAAGCCGACCCCACTGCCCTTGCCAAACGAATCTTGCAGGTAGGTAAGCGAATACGTGGTAAGCAACACAAACAAAGCTATCTGAGATATTCGTAACCCGGTGGTAATCAACACATTACGTGGCTGGCCGCGCAGCACCTCCAGTATCGGCAGCTGCGCCAGCTCGTCGCGTTGCTTCAGGCGGCCGAAAACCGCGGCATCGGTTAGCCGCAGCCGAATGAACAACCCAATCGCCACCAGAATGGCACTCAACAGGAAGGGGATTCGCCACCCGAACGACAGGAACGCGGCACCACCGCAAGCCTTGCGGGTCAGATAGAAGACCGACGTCGCCAGCAGCATGCCGGCCGGAGACCCGAGCTGGGTGAAACTGCCGAACAGCCCGCGGCGGCCGGGCGGTGCATGCTCCACCGACAACACCGCCGCACCGCCCCACTCGGCGCCCACGGCAAGCCCTTGCAGCACACGCAGCGCCGCCAGCAGAGCCGGTGCGAGCAGCCCCGCCTCGGCGTAGGTCGGCAGCAGCCCGATCGCGGTCGTGACAAGGCCCATCGTCAGCAAGGCGACGACCAAAACGGTCTTGCGCCCCAACCGGTCCCCGAAGTGGCCCGACACCACGGCGCCGATTGGCCGGGCCCCGAACCCTGCCGCGTAGGTGGCAAAGGACGCCAATGTCCCGGCCGTCGACGAAATATGAGGAAAGAACAGCGGTTTGAATACGAGCGCCGACGCCGTCGCGTACAGATAGAAGTCGTACCACTCGATTGCGGT
>DASYJS010000366.1:0-36351 GCA_035996225.1 Mycobacterium sp.
TGCAGCGTCTCAAGCGTTTTGTCGCTCTTGGAACCCGTGACCCCCAGCGCACTGTCGATCTCGGGCAGAGTCAGCAAGAGACTCGGTAGGGCGGCCTGCGCGACGGGAGGTTTCGACGAAGTCGTGGTTGTGGTTGTGGTCGACGACGAAGCGGTGCCGCCACCATTGCTACCGCCGCACGCGGTGACCAAAATCCCGGCGGCGGCGACGGCGACGACGGCTGGTAGCTGACGCATGGTTGAGTGCCCTTCTGATTGAGTCGGGTGGAGCATACGACAGCAGCGCAGGTCGCGGGGCATTTGTCGACAGCAAGCTACGACCGGGCTGACAAACTGTGGTGTGCCCGAAATAGATTTCACCTAGGTATCGCCGATCGTTCCCGTCCGAAACCTGGACATCGCCCTGGATCGCTACCGTCGACTCGGGTTCGATGCCCGTCCGGCCGCTTCGTCGAACCGTGCGATACCGCTTACGGTTTAAGGGAATTCGTCTATATCGATCCCGACGGCACCGAGCATCGCGTCGGCTCGCCGCTGCCTCGTCGACGGCATCCGGCTAGCTGTTGCGGCGGATCTTCAGCGCCGTGGTGATCATCGGGACCTGCAGCGGCAGGCGCGCCAGCGCGACGATGCGCATCGGCCAAGGCTTGCTCCACCACAGTCGGCACATGTTGACGTTCGCGGGGAAGACCCCGACGAACAGCAGGGCGGCCAGCGTCGCCGCCAGCCGCCGGGTGCGCCGGGGCACGAGCAGCGCACCTGTGGCGATCTCGACGACCCCAGACGCGTACGTGTACAAGCGGGCGTCTCCCGGCAGCTCGGCGGGCACGATGTCGTCGAACGGCTTGGGTGCCAGGAAGTGGACGGTACCGATGCCCATCAGCATCGCTGCGATGCGGTATGCGGTGGTCTGGACTTCGCGCTGAGCTAGGGATGTGGTGGCCATGCACCCATTGTGCTCATGCCCGACGCTCGCGCGGGTAGGGATGGCAGGTCAGCGTTCTCCGACGGCGTGGGCGTCAAGCGGGTTGATCCGGTTGACGATCAGCGGGTCGGCCTTGGTGAACGGGAAGTCGGGCAGGTCGTCGATGTGGGTGTCGAAGGTAGCCGCGAGCACTTTGCGTGAGTAGGCGCTGATCGACGTCCGGTAGCCGATGTCAGCGGGAGTGGGTTGATCAAAGAATATGCAGAAGTGCATCTCCGGGGCTTCGGAAAGGGGACTGAAGACCTCGATGTGGTGGGGGTAGGCGCGGGGGACGAAGTACACGTCGCCTTCCCGCAGGTACCAGGTGTCGAGCTCGCCGCCGGGATCCATCACGGTCATGCGGGCCGCGCCTTTGTTGACGTAGCCCATCTCCGCGGTGATCGGGTGCCAGTGCGGTTCGCGCATCCCGTCCTCGCGGATGCGTAACGAATACATCGATAAGTCCTTGAGCGCGGGCCAGTACTGCACGCGTGCGGTTCTCGCGGAGCCGACCGCGCTGGTGACGGGTGGCGTCATCGCGTCGACGGAGAACTTGTGAGGGTCGTCGAAGTAGGCGGTCGCGGGCACGTCGGGGTCGCCGTCGCGCGCGGCCAGTGCACGGTCAACGGTGCTGCGGCGGATCGCCGCGAAATCCGAGGCCGGGAGGTCGTAGGTGTTGCCCAGCACGGCGTCGGTCATCGCGCCGAAGGCGGCACCGAGTCCGAAGTCCTCAGGGCGCTCATTGCGGAATGTGATGACGAATTCGGCTGTGTCCGTGCCGATGTTCTCAATGTGGTGCAGCGAACCGGAGTCGATGTGGAACATGTCGCCCGCGCGAATGACGAAAGAGGCGAACCGGCTGCCGGTGTCGAGCACCGAGACCAAAGCGGTGCCCGACACGCAGTAGGTCAATTCGTTGGCATTGGCGTGCCAGTGCGGGGTCCGCATGGCGCCGGGGTTGATCAGCAGCCGCTTGATTGATAATCCCTTCAGGATGGGAAAGACGTCGGCGGTCAGACGCCGGATCGAACCCAGGTCGGACTCTTCGACGATTTCACCTTCCGTTAACGATGCGACGTGTTTGCTTATCTGACTTAACATTTCATCCTCCTTAGCAGCTATGGATCGAAGATCCGAGTGGGTTACTACCCTTACAATGCCGCCATGGATGACGCCCGTCCAACACCGCTTTCCGATGCGCTGATCAACGTTGGTTATTAAGCGCGACGAGTCTCACCGTTTGCGGCGAACGTCGAGTTGTCGCGCGATTTGACGCTAGATTCGCCCAACAACTCGACGTTGGTGCCGCGCCGACGGGTACTACCGTCCCGCCGACGGTGGGATGTTGGGGTTTTTGGCGAAGATGTTCTCCGGGTCGTATCTGGCCTTGATGGCCCTCAGTTTTTCGTACTTGTGCTCGCCGTACACGTCCCGTACCCGATGATCATCGTCGACAGCCATGAAGTTCGAGTAGAGACCGCTGGTCTGCCATGACGTCGTTGCTGCGAAAGTCCCACGCACCCAGTCGATATAGGGCTGCCCATCCTCGCTGTCGCTCCAGCGGGTAAGCACATTGATCGAGTGATCAGCGTGCCGGTCGGGAAAGGCGGCCTCACGCTCATCGAGCCGATCCTGAGCACCGTGCTGATAAGTGAGCTCGATTACCGAGGGCGTGGAGGGCATGATCTTCGCGGACTCGATCAACGATTCGATACATGCATCACTGATGTGCCCGAGGTAGCCCCCTTTGGTGTAGTTGCACGCACCGGCCGCCAGGGTGCTGTCATTCATCGACTGCAACTCCAGGTACGGCATCATCTGGAGGTCGCCGAACAACTTGGGTGTACCCCTCCACAACTCTTCGTTGACGGCGCGGGCATCCTGGGGGTCGCCGGTCCAGACGCTGACTAACACGCACACCGGCGCCTCGACTAGATCCTGCGGCCCGACCGCCCGTTGCAAGAAAACCGTCGCCTTGAGATCGTCGGTAGAACAGCTCATGGTCCGCTCGTAATGGGCGATCGCGGATGGGGCCTCCTCGAGGCTAAACATGGCGACGCCGACAGGCAGGGTCGTGCCTACTGGATGTGCGGCAAACTCGAACTCGGTCACCGCCCCGAAATTCGCGCCGGCGCCGCGCAACGCCCAGAATAGGTCGGAGGTTTCCTGGGCATCCGCGGTGACCACGCTGCCGTCAGCCGATACCAATTCAGCGGCGAGCAAGTTATCGCAAGTGAGACCGAACTTGCGGGTCAGCCACCCCATCCCGCCACCGAGTGTGAGGCCGCCGACGCCGGTTTGGGACATGACACCCGCGGGCGTCGCCAGCCCGAAGGCCTGTGTTGCGCGGTCCAGATCGGCGAGCAGGCAGCCGCCCTGCACTCGTACCCGCCCGATGTCGGGTTCGACGACGACCCGACGCATCGCGCTGAGGTCGATGACCAGTCCATCATCGATCACCGAGTGTCCAGCGAGGCTGTGTCCACCGCCCCGCACCGCAAGTTCGACACCATGTTCACGGGCGAAAGCTATGGCGATGGAGACATCGCTTTGGTTTGCGCAGCGCACCACCGCAGCCGGGTATCGGTCGATCATGTGGTTCCAGATACGACGTGCGCGTTCGTATTCCCGACACGCTGGGGAAATGACGTCACCCGCCAGCCGAGAATCCAGCTGTGCGATTTGCCGGTCGGTAAATTTTACGGGTCGACCCGCGGCACGTTGCGCCATTTAACCACCACCTGCCAGTGCGCCGGTTTCCGTTGACTGTGGGAGCCTAAGACTAATACTAAGTACTTTGTGCCCCAACATATTTCCATGTTACATAGCGACTCAGCCTGTGCGCCGAACGTCGAGTTGTCGCGCGAAATGGGGCCTAGATTCGCCCGACAACTCGACGGTCGCGCGGGTGGGTGAGCAACATCGCGCCGACCGAACCCGGGAACACTCGTGCGCCGACCACACAAAGGATCAGCGCCGGACCCATGACCAGCGCCACGACGGTCCATGTCTTGAATGACCCTCGCGGAGTCCCGGCCCGAGGGTCGCCAACCGTGACCACCACCGTGACCGCAGCGGCGAGCACCACGGCCCAAAGCCCTTGCCAGCGTGTCATTCTGATGACCAATGCGAACAGTAACGACGTCACAACAGCGCCTGCACGTGTACCACCGAGCCCAGGCCGAGGGCGGCGGCCTGCACAGTCCGAACCCCGCGCCGGCCACCAGGCTGCCCGTTAACCACCGGCGGTCTCGCAGCAGCTGGCGGAACAGGGTGAACGTTCCGACCGGTTTTGTCGGTGACTTGTTGAGTGTGGGTGACTTCGAAGATGGCCACCCGGTCCCCGAGGCAGCGGTGTTCGCCGCCACCGAAGGGTATGTGCCCGGATAAAGTGGGGCGCTGCTGCACGAACCGTTCCGGTTGGAACGATTCGGGGTGATCGTAGAGCTGCGGCTGTGTTAACCAGCCCGCCTGGCGCGCACGAGGGCGCCGTTGCCGGGAACGTGAACGCCCGATTCAAGGCGGGCCCGTTCGTCGCGGGGATCGACGGCTTCGAGATCGAGTGACCGCAATACTGTGGCCAGAGTGTGGGTGACTTCGAAGATGGCCACCCGGTCCCCGAGGCAGCGGTGTTCGCCGCCGCCGAAGGGTATGTGCCCGTAAAAGGTGGGGCGCTGCTGCAAGAACCGTTCCGGTTGGAACGATTCGGGGTCATCGTAGAGCTCCGGCTGCCGGTGCACGGCCGACATGACCACCATGAGCATCGTGCCGGCGGGAAAGTGATGCTCCCCCAAGGTGAGCGGCTCGCGGATGAGTCTCGCGACGAACATGAATGGCGGGCGCAAGCGCAGGGTTTCGTGCACCACCGCGTCCAGATAAGTCGTCTGCCCCTCGCTGCCGCGTGCCTCCGCGGTCGCTGCGGCAAGTGCGTGCGGATTACGGACCAGTCGCTCGATCGCCCAACTCGCCAATGCCGCCGGGGGGTCATAACCGCCGATCATGACGGCGAACACCTGGTCGCGAATTTCCTTGTCCGACACCGGCTCACCTTCGGCGCGCAGCAACAGGTCGACGACGTCGTTGTGTTCAAGCTCAGGGTGGCACCGACGGCGGGCGATCTCGTCGAAAATCAGCCGTTCGCAGGTCTGTAATTCGCGCTGATACCGCGGCCACAACCGCATCGCGCCCACGGAGCGCAGCGCGAAGCGGATCGCGATCTGGCCCGATGTCGCTGTCTTGAGCAGGTCACGCCAGGCGGATTTCCAATGCGGCATCTCCGAATCCGGCACCGACACCAGGATCTTCAAGATCAACTCGAGCGAAAGGTCCTGCATCCGTGGGTGCACCGCGACCGCCGGCTCATTCACCCACCCGTGGACCTCGCGCTCTACCTTGGTCGCGATGAATTCACGCCACTGCGGCAACGCCTCACCCCGCAACCGCGGCAACATCAGTTTCCGCATCCGGCGGTGCGGCGGCCCATCCAGTATGAACAACGACCGATCGCCCCATAACGTCTCCAACATGCGATGGGGCTCCGTGGCGTTGACGACGTCGGCGGGCGCCATCAACAACGGCTTGATCACCTTCGGATCCCGCAGCAACGCCACCCGGGACCCGCCCGACACGATCCTTCGCGACAGCATTGGGGGCAACGATACCCAGACCACGTCCCCGTAGCGGTCGAACAAGTCGTCGAACGCAGCGTCACCGCGGCGTTGCAGCCGCCATGCCAGCCTTAGCATCTGGGCGATTCCCGGTCCGGCCGGCACCGCATCCTGCACTGCGCGCTGGGTATCCGTCATGACTCACCTCCACGCAGTCGCGGGTAGTTTCAGTTCTGGGCAATAATTACCTAGCTCGCGTTGGAGTACTTGACCCATCACAGCCATTGGCTCGGGCATGTCCATGTCGGAATGCCGGCTCTCGATCTTGTGTACAGAAACAGTCCCCTGCAGGTGGGGCGTCCACGCCGCAACGTATTCCTCGGGTGATCTGGGCTCGTGGATTGTCGGTATGAACAGGAGCGAATGACCGTCATAGACCGGCGACAGGAAGTCCTGCAGGATTTCAACGCTGTTTCTGGTCAACGCGATAACGGTGTCCGCAAGTGACCTGTATTCAGGATCATCGATTGAAACGCCATAGCGCTCGTTTGCCCATGCGCGTATCAAGTTGCGGGTGTCAGCTTCAAGGAACTCTGTCATCAAAACTGGATCGTCCTCGTATCTGGGTACGCTGGCGATCAGCCCTAGTAGTGGGACATCGTGTCCGCGTCGCGTGAGCTTTACCGCCATTGCGTGGGCCACTACACCGCCGAAGGACCAACCCAGTAGATGGAAGGGCCCTTCTGGCTGGACCGCAAGTATCTGCTCAAGGTAGTCATCCACCATGGCAGGGATCGATGGGGCGAATGACGTCGTACCATCGACGCCGCGCGCCTGAAGCCCGTAGATGGGCCGGTCGTGAAGGTGCTTAGCCAACCCTCGGTAACCCCAGGCGACCCCACCCGCCGGGTGGATGCACCACACTGGCGGCTTGGCGCCGTCTACGCGAAGCGGTAGGACTGTCGCGAAAGGATCCACGAAGTCGGATGCGTGTTCCTGCGAGAGCCATTGGGCCAGTTGGGCGACGGTGGGGGCGTCGAAGATTGCCCGGATGGGGACCTCGGCTCCCAGTTCGGCCCGAATGCGCGCCACCAGCCGGGTGGCCGACAATGAATGCCCGCCCAGGTCGAAAAACCCGTCATCGATACCGACCCGCGGCAACTTTAGGACCTCGGCGAACAGCCCGGCCAGCACCCCTTCGCGCGGATCACGCGGCGCCCGATACGCCACCGCACTGACGAATTCGGGAGCCGGCAACGCACGCCGATTCACTTTGCCGTTCTCCGTCAACGGCAACGCCTCGAGCACCATGACCACGGCCGGCACCATGAACTCCGGCAACCGGTCGGCCGCAAACCGCCGCAACTGCGCCGCCATTTCCGCGACTCCTGTTCCGTTGCCGGAATCTGTGCCGGTGTGCGGCTTCAGCACGACGTAGCCGACCAACTGCTTGTCGCCGGCCCCCGCCCCGGCATGGGCTGTGACCACCGCCTGGGCCACCAAGGGGTGCGCCCCCAACGCCGCCTCGACCTCGCCCGGCTCGATGCGGAACCCGCGGATTTTGACCTGCTCATCGGCGCGACCCACGTACTTCAGCACACCGCGCGCAGTCCAACGCACCACATCACCGGTGCGATACATCCGCGCCCCGGCCGGCCCGAACGGACAGGCCACAAAACGCGCCGCGGTCAGCCCAACCCGACCCCGATAGCCGCGAGCCACACCCGCGCCGGCGATATACAACTCACCAGCCACCCCCACAGGCACCGGACACAACCCACCATCGAGCACAAACAACCGCACATTGCCCAACGGGGCACCGATGGGCACCGACGCTTCGTCGAACCCGTCGGTCGCGGGGATGGAGTACGTCGTCGCGCAGACGGCGGCCTCGGTGGGCCCGTAGGCGTTGATCATCGGCAGCTGTGGATGCGCGTGACGGAACCTGTCGAGCGCCGCGGGGGAAAGAACATCGCCGGCGGTATCCACAAATCTCAGTTGGTGGAGGCAGTCTGGGCTTTCTTCTGCCAACTGGTGGAAGAGCGGGGTGGGCATGAACATCGACGTCACGCCACGTTCGCCGATGAGCCGTTCCAGCGCGGGCAGGTCCAGTTTTCCAGCTAGCGGCACCAGAGTGCCGCCGCGCAGCAACGTCGTCCAAATCTCCGCCGCCGAGCCGTCGAACCCTTGCGATGCGGTCATGGACATCCGGCCCCGTGCGGTTTCGTCGGGGAAGTGGTGCAGCGCCATATTGACAACGTTGCGGTGCGTGATGGCAACGGCTTTCGGCCGCCCAGTTGATCCGGAGGTGTACATGACGTAGGCGAGGTTGTCCGGCATCGGTCGGGGGCCGTTCGGCTCGGGGCCGGCGATGGCCATCCCGGCTATGTGCACCTCGCTTGCGCCCAGGAGCAGTAGGGGTACATCTGTGTCGGGCAGTGCCCCAGCAGTCACGCTGTCGGTAACCAAGAGTCGGGCAGCAGCGTCGTTGAGGACGTATGCCGTGCGCTCGGTTGAGTAGTTGGGATCGATCGGCAAGTAGGCGGCACCGGACTTCAGGATGGCCACCAGCACGGTCACCAGCTGAGCCGAACGCGGCAGCGCGACGGCGACGATGGTTTCCGGTCCGGCCCCCCGACTTCTCAGCCGGGCGGCCAAATCGCTTGCGCGCGCGTCGAGTTGGCGATAGGTCAGCGTCTCATCCTCGTCCTCAACCGCGGTCGCGTCGGGACTCTGCGCGGCCTGCGCGGCAAACAGCTCCGGAATCGTCCAGTCCGGTATCGCCTTAGCCGTGTCATTCCAACCGGTCAGTACCTGCTCACGCTCGGCCGCGTCGATGATCTCGATCAAATCGATTCGCCGGTCCGGATCGGCGGTGACCGCCTCCAGGATGCGAAGATAGTAATCGGCGATCTTCTCGACGGTGTCGTAATCGAACAGGTCGGTGGCGTATTCGATGGTCCCCGTGAGCGATTGGACCTGTCCGTCGACCGGCGGCAGCTCAATGAGGCTGAAGGACAGGTCGAACTTCGCGGTGTGGGTGTGCACCGGCATTGTATCGACGCGCAGGCCGGCCAAGTCGACCTCGGGCAGAGAGTTGTTCAGCAGCGCGAAGGACACTTGGAACAGTGGGTGGTGGGACGTGGAACGGGATAGGTTCAGCAGCTCCACGAGCCGTTCGAACGGGGCATCCTGGTTCTCGTAGGCTGCGAGCGCCCTCGCGGATACCTGCTGGAGGAGCTCGGCGAATCGGGGGTTGCCCGAGGTGTCAACCCGCAGTACCCACGTGTTGACGAACAATCCGATCAGGTCGGTCAGCGCTTCGTCGGTGCGCCCGGCGATGGGTCCACCGATCACCAGGTCATCGCCGGCCCCGAGTTTGCGGAGCAGGACCGCCAACGCCGCCTGCAGCACCATCGACGTGGTCGTCCCCGTTTCGCGGGCCCGTTGCTCGATTCGTTCCCGCAGCTGCGGTGCGATGGTGAATGGCACCAGCTCACCGCTGAACGACTGCTCGGGCGGCCGGTGCCGGTCGAACGGCAACGAGATCTGCTCCGGCGTCCCGGCCAGTTCGCTGCGCAGGTAGGCCAACTGGCGCGACAGCACGCTGTCGGAGTCGTCGTCGCGACCGAGGACCTCGCGCTGCCAGAGGGTGTAGTCCGCGTATTGCACCGGCAGCGGTGACCAGGCCGGCAGATGTCCGGCGCGTCGTGCGGCGTATGCGGTGACCAAATCCTGCGCCAGCGGCATCAGCGATGCGCCGTCGGCGGCGATGTGGTGCAGCACCAAAACCAGCACGTGCTCGGTCGCCGAAAGGCGCAACAGATGCGCGCGGAGCGGAATCTCGGTGGCCAGGTCGAACGGGTATTCGGCGGCTTCGGCCACCGCTGCGGTCAGCTCCCGGTCATTCGTAACGTCGATCGCCGTCACCGGCACGTCCTCCGCCTCGACCAGCAGAATCCGTTGCGACGGGATACCGTCGTCCTCGGCGAAGACAGTGCGCAGGCTTTCGTGGCGGACTATCACGTCACCGATCGCGGCGGTCAGTGCCGCCGAATCGAGTGTGCCGGTCAACCGCATCGCCAGCGGAATGTTGTAGGTCGCGGACGGCCCCTGGAACTTGTAGACAAACCACAGCCGGGTCTGCGCGAACGACAATGGCATCCGCGGCGGCCGTTGCCGTGGCATCAAAGGTGCCCGCAGGCGTTCGCCGGCATGTGTGGTCATCCACTCGCCCAGTTGGGCCACGGTGGGGGCGTCGAAGATCACCCGGATCGGCACTTCGACCCCGAGTTCGGCGCGGATGCGCGCCACCAGCCGGGTCGCGGACAATGAGTGACCGCCCAGGTCGAAGAACCCGTCATCGATCCCGACCCGCGGCTGCTCGAGCGCCTCGGCGAATAGTGCGGCCAGCACAGCTTCCCGCGGGTCACGCGGCGCCCGATACGGCACCCCACTGACGAACTCCGGAGCCGGCAACGCCCGTTTATCGACCTTCCCGTTCACCGTCAACGGGAACGCCTCGAGCACCATGACCACCGCCGGCACCATGAACTCCGGCAGCCGAACAGCCGCGAATCGGCGCACCTCGGCCGCCAGTTCGCCGGTCGCCCCCGGGTCGGAAGCGTCCAGCCCGCAAATGTCTGTGCCGGTCCCCGGTTGGGCCACGACATAGCCCACCAGTTGCTTGTCTCTTCCCGCGGCGGTGGGGGCGACGACCACCGCTTGCGCCACCCGCGGATGCGCCGCGAGTGCCGCCTCCACCTCGCCGGGCTCAATCCGATACCCGCGGATCTTGACCTGTTGATCGGCCCTGCCCACGTACTCGAGCACGCCATCCGCGGTCCACCTCACGACGTCACCGGTGCGGTACATCCGCGCCCCGGGAGGCCCGAACGGGCAGGCGACGAACCGCAGCGCCGTCAGCCCCACCCGGCCCCGGTACCCACGGGCCACGCCGGCGCCGGATATATACAACTCACCAGCCACCCCCACCGGCACCGGGCACAACCCCGGATCGAGGACAAACAACCGCCAATTGCCCAACGGGGCGCCAATCGGGGACCCTCCGCGTCCGGCGTGTTCGCTGCCCAGCTCGAGATGGGTCGTGTGCACGGTGGCTTCTGTAATGCCGTACATGTTGATCAAGAGGGGTGCGTGCGGACGCTCATCCGGATACCAACCTCGTAGCCGAGACGGATCTAACGCCTCCCCGCCGAATACAACCATCCGCAACGCGGAATGCTCTGCGGGAGCAGGGCATTCACGCTCCGCGCGCGTCAACTCGTAAAACGCTGACGGGGTCTGACTGAGCACCGTAATGCGCTTGTCGAGGATCAGTTGCCACAGTGCTCGCGGCGATCGCACGGTTTCCCACGGCACCACCAAAACGCGCGCACCGTGTAGTAACGCCCCCCACAACTCCCACACCGAGAAATCGAAAGCCGGCGAATGACACCACGACCACACGTCCGTATGGGTGAAATGGCACCACCGATCGAGGCCCGCGAACAATGCCACCACGTTGCGGTGTGTGATCGCAACGGCTTTCGGCCGCCCGGTTGACCCAGATGTGTACATGACATAGGCGAGATTGTCCGGCCGCGGCCGCAGGACGCCCCGGTCACCCTCGGTGGCGGCGAATCCGATGCCGTCGGGCGCTTCTGAGTCGAGGATCAGCAGCGCAGCACCGGTATCGGGCAGCATTGCGGCGGTGGCGGTATCGGTGATTAGCAACCGCGCGGCGGCGTCGGCCAGGATGTAGACGGTGCGCTCACTGGGATAGTTCGGGTCGATCGGCAGATAGGCAGCACCGGTCTTGGAAATGGCCAGCAGCGCATTCACCAGGTGAACCGAACGCGGCAAGGCGACGGCGATGATGGTTTCCGGGCCTGCCCCGTAACTCCTCAGCCGGGCGGCGAGGTGGTTCGCCCGAGCATCGAGTTCGCGATACGTCAGTGCCTCGTTGTCGTCTTCGACCACGAGTGCGTCGGGGGTCTGCGCGGCTTGCGCGGCGAACAGCTCCGGGATAGTTCCCTCGGGGATTGGCGTGGTCGCGTCGTTCCACTCGGCCACGACCAACTCGCGCTCGGCCGGCTCGATGATCTCGATCAGATCGATCCGCCGGTCCGGATCGGCTGTGACGGCACGGAAAAAAGATCGCAAGTGATTGCTGAAACGGATTAACTCCTGTTCGGTGTACAGCAGTCCATTTGCATCAATTTGGATCAGCACGTCACCAGACCCACCGTCGTCGGCTTGGCGTGCGTCGTAATATACCGAGATTGCCAGATCATCGCAGGCGCCGAAAGACGCGCCACGGAATGAGGACCGACTCTCTGCGAATTCGAGGCTACCGAAGAATGGCAGGATATTGAGAACCGGCCCGAATCGGTTTCTTTGTCTTTTCAGTATGCCCATATCGCGCTGGATGCCAGATATGGGGTAGCGGGCATGGGTAAGCACTGTGCTGATCTCTCGATCGAGCGAAATTGCAAAGTCCTTGAATCCAATACCGGAGGGGACATCAATCCGCACCGGAACAGCGTTCGCGAGCAAGCATGGCGTACTCCATGCGACGCCGAACCTGCTAGCGGAGGAGAGCCTGATCGGGAATTCCGACGCGCCGGAGGCTCGGGTAAAGCAACCGGCCAGCGAAGCAGTCAAGAACCGGGGCAATGACACGCCGACTTGATCCGCCGCTCTTCTCAAACGAGCTGCGTCGTCTCCCGCGAGGGTCGCACTTTGGTGCAAAGTCGCCGGCCGTGGCGAAGCCGGCCTGTCGGAGATGATTAGCGGCTCCGGCCATTCTCGCGTGTAGCGTTCCCAGAATGCCTTGTCAGAGACGAAACTTTCGGAGCATCTGTAGTTCAAGTCATCTCTGGTAATCGCTTCCGGACTGCAGAACATGGATCGGGAGGGTTCGACGCCTGACGTCAGCGCTGTGTACACCTCAGCGATACGGCGTACAGCAATGAGTACTCCGAACCCGTCGCACACGATGTGGTGAACGACGACAAACAAAGAGTGCCGCAACGCGTTCTGCTTGATCAAGCCCGCGCGGTACGGGATGTCATTGCTCAAGTCGAACGCCCGGCGCGTCATTTCGGAGATCAGACCGCGTGCGGCGAAATCCGGGTTATCCGTATGACTGACATCGAAGTAATCCGGTTCCCACGTGTCCGGGTCACACAGTGTCTGGCGTAATCCGTCCTGGTTCTCGGTGAACGTGACATGCAGCGTCGGGGTCTCAAGACAGACGTGACGCAATGCGGCAGCCATCACGAGGTGATCTACCGGACCGCGTATTTCAAGATGGCCGGCGATATTATTCGGCACATCCGGAACTAATCTTTGGGCGAACCATATGGCTTCTTGGGCAGCCGAGACGCCAATAGAACGGGTCATCGTCATCAATTTGTACTGCCGTCTGGGACCGCCACGATAAGCTCGGCAAGTTGGGCGATTGTGAGCTCGGCAAACATCACCACTACTCCGACGTCAAGCGCGGCGTCGAGTGCTCGTTGTACTTCCAGCAGGAGTTCGACCCTGGACGCTGACTCGAGTCCCAGGTCCAAGGCGAGGTTCGTATCGCCCGTCAGTTCACGCTCCGAAAAGGATGTGCGCATTCCGCGCACAGCACAAATGATCTCAGCGACCACGCGCTCGCGGGTCAGAACATTCTGTTCGGGGGTTTGAGGGAGTCCTTCGGCAAGGGCGCGAACGCTGTTACGGATTCTGAGTTCATCGTTGTGCGGCGCGCTTACTGAGCGGGTCATGCGGTTGCCTCCATGAGGTCTGCGGCAATTTGGCGCCTGCGCAACTTGCCGCTTGTTGTCTTGCTCAGCGAGTTCTTTGGTACGAATTGGACGCCGGTCAACGGCAGAGCGGCCTCCCTGGCGGCTCGCAACAGGTCCCGGCGACAGGCCGTTGCTACAGCGTTATCACCGACAGCCGGCTCGCTCTCGATCACGGCGACCATCTGAGTCATTGCCTGCTGGTCAACTCCGACCACCGCAACGCCCCCTGGTTTGCCAAACCCACTCCGGATCACGAAATCCTCCACCTCGGCGGGAAGAAAGTCCTCGCCGGCGACCCGTATGACCTCGGCCGCTCGGCCGGTGAAAACCAGTTCGCCATCGGCCATGAACCCGACGTCCCCGGTGTGCACGGGAACCGACGGAGGAATGACTTCGGCCCCGAAGGGACCCGAGCAGCGAGATGCGGACCGTACAACCACGTCACCGATGACGTGCTCGCCTACCGGTTCTCCCCCGACCTCGATCCACACCTCGGTGTTACGACTGGGCAATCCCACAGACATCAGTTCAGTGGGACGGCCGTTCTGCCCGGAGCTACCCGGAACTTCGACGGTGCGCCAGTGCCGACCTGCCGGAGTGCAGGTGACCATCAGCGTCGCGTCGGCCAGGCCGTAGCACGGCCGCACCACACCCGGAGCGCATCCGGCAACTGACTCGAAGGCAGCCAACACCTTGGGACGAATGACATCCGCGCCGACCAGCACGGATCGCAGTGCGCCGAGGCGCAGGCCGCGTGAACCCAGCGCCTTGGCGGCGACCTGCAGTCCGGCAGGAATAACCGGCCAGAATCCGACCCGGTGCTCTGCCATTTGTTCGACCCATTGAGTCGGCGCCAGCAGGAACTCTTCGGGGCGCCATAACACGACTGGGAAGCCATCCCATAAGGCGAGCAGCACGCTGATAAGACCCATGTCATGCGACAGCGGTAACCATGTCCCGCCCACATCGTCTGGTCCGATTGCCACGGCATCCGCAATTATTTGTAATTGTGCCCGGATGGCACGATTGGAGATTCGAAGCGGCCGTGGCTGACCGGTGCTACCGGAGCTGAACTGCAGATAGGCAGTGTCTTTGTGAGCGATGTCGAGCACCGACTCTTCTGATACCTCCTGCCACGTCCCGTGCTCGTAGACGAATCGAGCGTTGACCGTTTCGCTGACATCGATGACTCGGTTTTGCACTGACGCTGCAGACTCGTACGGTCTTGGTCCGTTCAGTACCAAGGGCGCTCCTCCGGCGAGCGCTACGGCGAAAAGCCCGCTCAGCACGTCCTGTGGCTGGTCGGCCAGAATCGGTACGACGCTCCCCGCCAGATCCGGGGCCAGTGCTGCTTTAGCCCGGGCGGCGGCGACCAGCTCTCTTGCGTCCAGCGTCTCGCCGGCACGGATGATCGGGATGGCTGTCGATCCACCCTCAATCCGCTCACAAAGGTCCAGAAAGACCGAACCTACACGAACATCGTTGCCTGACAACAGCACTGCACTTTGAGATTTCATTACGTACCTCATCTGAGCTGTTCGAATTTCCTGGAGCGCCTAACTTGGGTCTGTGCTATCACCGGCATTGGGCAGGAGCCTATGGTTTTTGAAACCGGTGGCATTACATTTGGCGCCAGTAGAGTACTTAGGGCCCGTAGGTCGAGTGCCGGGGCGTTCACCTCGAGTGTCAGGCGCCGCTTTAAGGCCCGGTGCTGGCGTTGAGCACACTGGCCCTACGCGTTTCACGACGCCTCCGATCGCGTCGCCTCTAAGACGATCGCCGATCTCGATCTCATCGATCGACCACGGCTGGTTGAACTCCCAGACCATTGCACCTTTGGTCTTCACCGGTTGGCCACCGTGTTTAC
This sequence comes from Mycobacterium sp., assembly GCA_035996225.1. Lineage (GTDB taxonomy): Bacteria > Actinomycetota > Actinomycetes > Mycobacteriales > Mycobacteriaceae > Mycobacterium. The sequence continues at coordinate 15,237 of DASYJS010000366.1, forward strand.
CCGAAGCGCTTAATTGTTAGCGCCGTCACAGACCTCGGCGTACCGAATTTAGGCCATTACTATTGCCTATACAGTATTTGATACGATTCCCGGCGTCTGACCACCCACCGCAGCGAGGTTGAGAACATGGCTACACCCGTAATCGTCGGAGCCGCGCGGACCGCGATTGGCCGTTCGTTCAAGGGGACGCTCGTCAATACCCCGCCCGAGACGCTGATCACCGCGGTGCTTCCTGAGGTCGTACGCAGGTCCGGTGTCGACCCGGCGGACATCGACGACATCATCTTCGCCGAATCGCATTACGGCGGCGGCGATTTGGCCCGCTATGCAGCCACCGCGACCGGCCTGGACCATGTCCCGGGTCAGTCGGTCAACCGACACTGCGCAGGTAGCCTCACCGCCATCGGCAACGCGTCGGCACAGATCGGCTCCGGCATGGAGCGGGTACTCATCGCGGGCGGCGTGCAGTCGTTGTCGATGACGCCGCTGACCAACTGGCGGATCCCCGGCCCGGAGCTGAAGTTCGAAGAGCGCTGGATGCCGCCGACCCACGTCGAAACCCCGGACGCGCCCGCCAAGGACATGTCGATCACGGTGGGCTGGAACACCGCGCAGGCCATCGGGATCACCCGCGAGGAGATGGATGCCTGGGCGGCCCGTTCACACGAGCGTGCCATCGCGGCCATCGACGCGGGCAAGTTCGTTGACGAGATCATCCCGCTCAAGATCACCCAAATCGACGGGTCGGTGGTCGACTTCTCCGTCGACGAGCACCCTCGCCGCGACACCACCATCGAGAAGCTCGCCGGGCTCAAGGTGCTGCACCCCGAAATCGAGGGCTTCTCGATCACCGCCGGGAACAGCAGCGGTACCAATGACGCCGCCGCAGGCGTGGCGCTCGTGGATCGGGATTACGCCGCGGCCAACAACCTCAACGTGCTGGCGACGGTCAGGGCGTGGGCCGCCGCAGGCGTGCCGCCGAGGGACTGCGGCCTGGGCGCCCTCAAGGTGATCGAAAAGGTGCTGCAGCGGGCCGGGCTCTCGGTCGGGGATATTGCGCTGTGGGAGATCAACGAGGCGTTCGCCTCCGTGCCGGTTGCCGCGTGCAAGGAATTCGGTATCGACGAGGAGAAGGTCAACTACTCCGGTAGCGGCTGCAGCCTCGGCCACCCGATCGCCGCTTCGGGCGCGCGCATGATCACCACGCTGACTTACGAGCTGGCGCGGCGTGGCGGCGGCATCGGCGTCGCGGCCATGTGTGCCGGCGGCGGCCAGGGCGGCGCCGTCATCATCGAGGTCTGACCGGCGTCGGTCAGTTGCAAAAGGTGTAGCCGATGAATTCGGTGTCGCCGGTATTACTCGGCGAGTAGTTGACGTAGTGCACCGCCGGCATCCCGTTGTACTGGGTGTCCATTTTCTGGGCGGTCGGTGGTGGGACGCCTTGCGGAAAGGCCAGGATCATGTCGGCGAAAATCTTGAGGCCGACCTGGCAGATGGCGTCACGGCGCGGCGGCTGCGCATTCCACGCATGCACGACGACCGGTTTGGTGATTTGATAGCCGGCCGCACAATTCGGATCGCACAACTTGAAGACGGCGGTCCCGGTCCCATCGGCGCTCTGTGGTCCCCAAGTGCTCCATGACATGTCTTGCAGCGCAACGGCAACACTGGCGCAGCCCACCACATTGAGCCTCTTTGGGCGCTCGGTGGGTGGCAGCGACGGGTTGTAGCAGCCCGGAATGGCCAGGCTCTGCTGCGGCGGCGGGGTAGTGGGCTGGCCGGAGGTGGTGTTATGGCCACTGGTCAGTTTCACTCCGACGAAGATCAGCGCGCTGACCAGCAGAATGGCCAGCACAATACCGATCACCGTTAGGCGCCCCCGCGGAGTGCGCCGCAACCGGCTCGATGAAGAGACGTTGCCCCCGCTCACGTTTACCAGGTTATGACACAAATGTATGTCGGAGTGCGCTGACTGCCACGCACCGTGTCACGGTAAATTTGGTCAAAGCTACCAACATATAGGGTATTGAATCACGCAGGAGCTTGACTGGTGAGGAGTAACCGATGAGTGATCACGCACTGGCCGCACGGTTGGCCACCGCGGCGGGGCAGCTGTTGCTGCGAGTGCGCGACGAATTCGCCGACGCCGATGCGGGCGAGCGAAAGGCAGCGGGGGACAAGCGGTCCCACGACTTTCTGATGGAAGCTCTGACCAACGAGCGGCCCGGGGACGCGGTGCTGTCCGAGGAGGGCGCCGATGACCCGGTGCGATTGCGCTCGGAGCGGGTGTGGATCGTCGATCCTCTTGACGGCACCCGGGAGTTCTCCGAGCTCGGGCGCGACGACTGGGCGGTGCACGTGGCACTCTGGCAGGCCGGCGAGCTGGTCGCAGGCGCGGTAGCGCTGCCGGCCCAGGGCGTCACGTTGGCGACACCGCGGGTCGATGCGCCGCCGTCGGCCCCGGCCAAGCCCCGCATCGTCGTATCGCGCACGCGGCCACCGGCTATCGCGTTGGCGGTTCGCGACGCGCTGGACGGCACGCTGGTCGAAATGGGCTCCGCCGGAGCCAAGGTGGCGTCGATTGTTCAGGGATTGTCCGATGTGTACGTCCACGCGGGCGGCCAATTCGAGTGGGACTCGGCGGCCCCGGTGGCGGTGGCTCGCGCCGGAGGTTTGCACACCTCGCGGATCGACGGCTCGGCTCTGCTTTACAACCAGCCAGATCCGAAGTTGCCTGACCTGGTGGTCTGCCGTCCAGAGCTCGCCGCAGCTGTGCTTGCCGTGACGGGCTGACTCCGACCGGCTGGCGGTAGAAGCTGTATCGATCGAGATCGCCAGGCGGGTAATCGATTCCGGTTATCCGTTCCGGCTACGTGGTCGGCGCCGGCGGCCCTTCGCCTCCTCTGTCCACTCCTTTTCGACCCGTCCGATCTCAAGCGAGAGGAGCATCAGAGTCGGATTATCGCAGTGGACTTCGTGAGCATTGCGGAACTTTGCCGCGTCGCCGGTGGCGGGCAGGTGCGGCCGCAAGCCCTCGAACCACTCGTCGCCGACGACATTCGGTGGATCACCAACGCGAGGTCCGCAGCCCCACTGCCGGTAGGCGTCTCGTGCCCCTGCCAAGCCGGCTCGCCACTGTTGGAGTGCTTCGCAGCGCTGTGAATGCAGGTGGATCCTCATCTGATGCCTATGATTCGTCTTTTCCGTCATCCCGGGGAGCAGGTTGTCCGCGGCCGACTTGGCAACGCCCGCCACGCCCACGGCCCCCGCGCCCACGACCGTGGCCATGAGGCCCATCGTCATCATGTCCATGCGCTGATCGTTCCACTCACGGGCAAGCAATGGCCAGGGAATGCCCCATTCAGTCGACCTGGGCGTTAGCATCTGGTCCTCACGGTGACGCGAACTCAGGGGTCCGAGATGATGCGAATCGATACTCACCACCACGCATTCCATCCTTCTACCGAAAACTGCTGATTGACAGGCTGATTGGCGAAGCCGGTGGGCGCCTCTTTCCGGAATGGAGTCCGGAGACGTCGCTAGCGACAATGAGCGTACTCAACATCGGTACGGCACCCCTCGGTTTCCACGCCGGGCACCGCGTTCCTGCCGAGCAGCGCCGATACGGTTGCCCTTGCACGCGACATCAACGACTACCTTGCCGATCTCGTTAAGGTCCAACCTGATCGGTTCGGGTTCTTCGCGACCATTCCCTTGCCGCATATCGCAGAGTCCGTCGACGAGGTCGTCAGATCCCTCGACGAGCTGACACGCCGACGGCGTCGTGCTGCTCGCCAGCAACGCAGGGGTGTACCTCGGCCAGGACGGACAAGTCCCGGTGTGGACGGCATTCCACCGTTCGCCGTCGACTTCCTGCTCGATACCACCCGCGCTGCGTATCTGCTTGTGCGCAACGGGATCTGCCGAAGGTACCTGCCGAGCCTGCTCGCGTTCGCCAAACCCGGACACGTGACCTTCGGTTCCGATTGGCCATTCGCCCCGGTCGCGGCCGGAAAATTGTTCACCGCCGGCGCCGGCTCGGCGGTCGATCAGGTGCGTCACGCGGTAAGCAGGGCCGTCATGCGCGGTGTCGTGCGACTAGTCAACACCCGGTGACGGTTTCATAGCAGGGCCTTCTGCCAGGAGAGGACGCGTTCGGCTAGCTCCGGTCCGCTGTCTTCCTGGATGAAGTGACTGGCCCTGATGCGGGCATGCGGTTGGCCGGCCGCCCCAGGGACGTGCTTGATCAGGGGACGGTCGGCTTGCCCAAGGATCGGGTCGTGAGCTCCGAAGATGGCCAGAAAGGGCTTCTCCCACCGGCCCAAGGCGTCCCAAGCCGCCCGATTGGCCGGAACGGCCGGATTGTCGGGTGAGGTCGGCACCAACTGCGGAAACGCACGGGCCCCGGCTTGATACGTCTTGTCCGGGAACGGCGCGTCATAGCCGGCCCGCACCTTGGGAGGAACCCGGCGGACCGTTCCGGCCGAGACGATGCGACCGGCAGGCAGCACGGGGGAGTAGCGCGCAAAGGCCCGCCACGCCACGAACCCCGGAGAGGGTCGCCGCTGGGCCGCGGGCAGAAAACCATTCGCCACCACCACGCGCGCGATCCGATCGCTCTGCTCGGCGGCGATGCGCAAACCGATCAGCGATCCCCAGTCCTGGACGAACAGCGTGACTTCCCTCAGCCTGAGGCGCTCGAACCACGCCGTCACCCACTCGACATGCCGCAGGTAGGTGTAATCCTCGATCCGGCTGGGCTTGTCGGAGCGGCCAAAGCCGATCAGGTCGGGTGCGAGCACGCGGTTTCCGGCCTCAGCCAGCGGCGGGATCATCGTGCGGTACAGGTAGCTCCAGGTGGGTTCGCCGTGCAACAGCACGATCGGCGGGCCATCGACCGGTCCTTCGTCGAGAAAGTGCATACGCACCGGCGGCGAGTCGCTTGCCGCCACGTCAATGTAGTTCGCTACGAACGGATAGCCTTCCAAGTTTTCGAATCGGGAGTCCGGGGTTCGCAGCACATCCATATTCAGCTCCTCCGGTGGACGGGCACCCCTGCAAGCCTCTCTCCGCAGAGCGTCTTTCGTCCAGTCCAAGATTTCATTGGGGAAGAACCAGGCAGGCCACTAAACTAGCGAACTCATGGCCATTCGTCGCGCCGTCCTGCTGATTGCCGACATCGGCGGCTACACCCAGTACATGAACTGGAACCGGATGCACCTGGCGCACGCGCAACTCGCGGTGGGTCAGCTGCTGGAATCGGTCATCGACGCAGGTAAAGGCCTGAAGCTGGCGAAATTGGAGGGCGATGCTGCCTTCTTCTGGGCACCCGAGGGCACTGCCAATGTGTTGGTGTGCGAGCGGCTGTCGCGGATGCGCCAATCGTTCTTTGCGCGGCGGGAGCGAATCAAAAAGGACTACAGCTGCCAGTGCGCGAGCTGCGGACAGCTGGACAACCTGACTCTCAAGTTCGTCGCCCACGAGGGTGAGGTGGCAGAGCAAAAGGTGAAACGCCACGTCGAGCTCGCAGGTGTCGACGTCATCCTCATCCATCGAATGCTGAAGAACACGGTGCCCGTGCTGGAATACGTGCTGATGACCGACGTAGTGGCGCAGTGCCTCGACGACTCGGTACGCCAGCGTTGCAGGCCGCTGACGCACGACTTCGAGGGCCTCGGACAAACGTCCACACACTACATTGACCTTGCCACGTCCGAGGTGCGACCGGTGGTGCCGGAACGCAGCTTCTCCGGACGGCTACGTACCAAGGTTAAGTTCGAGTTGGATTCGGTGCCTTTCATACTGGGCATCAAGAAGCCCGCCAAGGGCTTCCGCGGTCTGGGCCGCGCCGCTGGGAGAATCTCGGCGTAGATCTAACTACTGAGCGTTGACGAGCGCACCGCCCATGCGCGATATGGCCTCGGTGAGAATGGCTTGCGAGGTAGCGAAATTCAGACGCACATGACCGGCTCCGCCGGTGCCGAAGACATGGCCGGAGCTGAGCGCCACTCGGGCGTGGTCAAGGAACCAGCGAGCCGGCCCGCTCAGATCGCTTACCACCGCAAGGCCGTCGGCGGCCTCGTCCTCGAAACCGAGCCGCCGACAATCGAGCCAAGCGAGGTAAGTGCCTTGCGGGCGTTGATATTTCACCTCCGGAAGATGTTCAGCGACCAGGTCACTCAGCAACGTCCGGTTGGCGTCCAGGCCCTGCAGCAGCGTGTCGAGCCAGTCGTCGCCACTTCGGAATGCCTCGGCGTGCGCGATGATGCCCAGGTGGCTCGGCCCGTGGCTGACCTCCTCCGGCATCCGGTGGAGATCCGCTGCCGCCTCGGGGCCGGCAATGGCCAGGGCCGCCTTCAGCCCGGAAAGGTTCCATGCCTTCGAGGCGGAAATCAGGGCGAATGCATCCTCGGCACCGGGGACGCTCAGGTATGGAGTGAATTGCGATCCCGACAAGACCACCGGTGCGTGAATCTCGTCCGACACCACCCGGACCCGCGACCGCCGGGCGCATTCGGCCACGCCGCGCAATTCGTCGAAGGTGTGCACCGTTCCCGTCGGGTTGTGCGGATTGCACAACAGGTACGCGACCTTTCGACCCGATGTACGCCCACGCGTGAACGCTTCTTCCAACGCGTCCAACGAAATTCGTCCCTCGGAATCAAGCGGCGCTTCGATCATTCGACGGCCGGCGTGCGATACAAAAGCGTAGAACGGCGCGTACACCGGCGGGTTGACGACGACCGCGTCACTCTCGCCGGTGATAAGACGCAGCGTCTCAACGATTCCGAGCATGACGTCCGGAACGATCGTCGTGCGGCTGACCTCGAGATCGTGCCATTGCCAACGCCGCGAAGCGAATTCACCGATCGCCTCGGCGAGCGCGGTGCCCGACGGATAGCCGGTATCGCCGTTGTCGATAGCCGTGCGCAAGGCATCGGCGACGGTTGGCGGCAGGTTGACGTCCATCTCGGCAACCCACAACGGCAGGACATCAGCAGGATGCGCGCGCCACTTCATGCTGGTGCGGAGCTGCAACTGCTGCAGAGTGAGTTCCTCGAGTGGATTAAACGTCACTCCGGCAGACTAAGCCGCGCATGCCGGGTGTGGATTCAACCGGTCGCAAACGCGCCCTTCGGGATCGTCAAGGGCAAGTCAACCGAACTCAACAGTCCAGGCTCTGCGGCAACGACATACGGCACGGCGTTCACGACGCGCATGGCGGTGGCGACCATTGCGCCCGCGCCGGACGTCATGGCCCCGACTCCCGACTTTTGGGGATCCGGGCGGCGGGAGTCGTCAACGGTCGCGAAGCCATCGTGATCGAGCACATCATCCGAATGGCCCCGCGATGTCGCCCCCGCCTGGCCGACTTCGGACTCCGACGCGACCTATCGGGTCGACATCGACGGCGATCCCGACATTCACTGCGTGCTGACGCTGGGCGAGGCCGAAGGCCACGCGGCCGGGCACGCCGCGATGGCGTCTACCGCGATGCGGGTCGTCAACGCGATCCCGTACGTCGTCGACGCGGCCCCGGGCCTGCTGAGCTCACTGGATATCCCGACCACCCTGCCGCGACACGTGTTCGACTGAACGCGTACCCTACGTCACACAAAGATTAGCTCAGCTAGGAGTTCCTTTGTTCACATTGCGCTTCGATATGCGTGCCCCGTCGTGGGGCGCGTCCCCCGCCGCGCTCTATGCCGCGGTACCCGAAATGTGCTCCTGGGCAGAAGAACACGGCGGCCTCGCCGCCGTGCTGTGCGAGCACCATGGGTCTGAGGACGGCTATCTGCCCTCGCCGATGATCCTGGCGCCGGTGATCGCGGCCCGCACACAGCGGTTGTCGATGAACCTGATTCTGATTCTGCCGTTCTACGACCCGGTCCGGCTGGCTGAGGACATGTCGGTCCTGGACATCATCAGCGGCGGGCGGGTCATCTACACGCTGGCCCTCGGGTATCGGCCCGAGGAGTACGAGCATTTCGGCTTGGCAATCAAAAAGCGTGGCCGGATCGCCGACGAGAAGTTGGGGCTGCTGCGCCGGCTGCTCGCGGGAGAAGCCGTCGAAGACGACGGACGCCGGATCAATGTGACACCTGCGCCGCTGAGCGCGGGCGGCCCGTCGATGATGTGGGGTGGCGGCACGTTGGCGGCGGCCCGCCGGGCCGGCAAATATGGCCTGGGGATGCTGGGCAACGCCAATGCACCCGGCATCCAGGAGGCTTACGAGGAGGCCTGCCGCGAACACGGGCATAAGCCGGGGCCGACGATGTTCCCTGGCCGCGACACCCCCTCGGTCGTGTTCGTCGCCGACGACGTGGACCAGGCGTGGAAAGAGATCGGCGAGCATCTGCTGCACGATGTGCGAAGCTACGCCGCATGGAATCCCGGGGACGAGACGACGGCAGGCTTCAGTCATGTGAACACCGTCGACGAGCTGCGCGCCGCGCCGAGTTCGCACATCATTATCTCTGTGCCCGAGGCGATTTCGCGAGTCCGCGCGGGCCAGGTGCTCAACCTGTCACCGTTGTGCGGCGGGCTGCCGCCGGAAATCGCATGGCCGTATCTCAAGCGGGTGGGCGAAGTCGTGTTGCCCGAGGCGCTTTCAAAGACAGAGGCGTGACCGGCTAGCGAGGTTGGTTGGGTGTGCCCGGGTACAGCTCCTCCGTCGGTCCCGCAGTCACAAATCCCCCCAGTTTCGTAATGAGGTGAGGCGCGAAAACCGCTCCGTATAGCAGGTTTCCGAAGACGATGACGGTGACAACGGACAGCACCGACGATTGCACGCGACTTGTCGTTCTTTTGTCAGCCCACGTCTCGACGATATTCCGTCCTTCCGAATCGGTCCGCCCCAACAGGTAGGTGAAGACCATCATCTGGATGCCCATGGCGAGGGAGTCGTAGAGCGGGTACTGGTGCTTGGTCCCCTCGAAGATCGCGAGGCCGGGAATCACGTAGCCGTAGTAGAAGTTGCCGAGGTGGGCCCCGGTGAAGGCGTTGAAAAACAAAGCCCAGCTGACTCCGACGGCGAGGCCGACCACGAGCAGGGTGATTGGCCTGCGCCACTGGAACTTTGCACTCAGCCAACGTCCGAGGGCGGCCCCGGTCAGGGCGGGAATCACGAAGTAGGAGACGTAGCCCAGCGGTACCGACGAAGGCAGCCCGCCCCACGTGACGTTCAACGGCCACCAGGACGGCATGCGGGGTAACGCGGGTGGAAACTGTGCGTACATCGCCCAGTCGTACGGAGACTCGATCCATGAGAACGATATCGCCGAGAGGCTGAGCAGTAGCAGTGGGTGGATGCGTCGGCGCCGGTAGCTCAGGTAGATCCCAACGACGAGGAACGTGATGCTACTGACGTAAGCGAAGTACATCGCCCCTGCCATCACGGGCGTCATTTCGGGGCTCACTGGCGGCCCTCTTCGCTCGGCGCGCGCCGCGCCTCGGGGTCGAAGCGTAAAACCAACCCGAATACCAAGACGATCAGCCCGAACAACGTGCCGAGCATGATGACAGCGCCCATGGTGTCACCCCTTCCGTACATGCACCCTTAAGATAGTGGGTACTATCCAATCAAGATAGTGGATACTATCCCAAAGACCGTCGACCGCGAAGCCCGTTTCGGAGGAGTGGACATCGGTGCCCCAGCGAGCAATTAAGCAGCCGATTCCGGCTACCGTGGCCCGTCGGCCCCGCGGCGAGCCGCGCCGACTTCTCCTCGATGCCGCCCGGACGCTTTTCGCCGGTAAGGACTATCGCAGCACCACCACGCGTGAAATCGCGCAGGCCGCCGGTGTCACCGAACACCTGCTGTTCCGCAACTTCGGTTCGAAGGCGGCGCTGTTCCGCGAGGCGCTTGTGGTGCCCTTCGTGAGCTTCGTCGACGAATTCGGTCGGACCTGGAAGTCAGTGGTCCCCGAAGAGACCGACGAGGAGGACCTGACTCGGCTGTTCGTATCCCGGCTCTACGACGTGTTCGTCGAACACCAGGGTCTTCTTCTGACGCTGATGGGATCCGAGACTCTCAGCGACGAGGAACAGGCTGACGCCGGCATCGCCGAGATCCGGCGAGCGATAACGGTGCTCGGTCAGATCAGCGTTGAAGGTATGCAGTTGCGGGGGCTGCGGTCGGACCATCCCGATCTGCCGGCGCATTCGACGGTGTCGATGATCGCGGGCATGGCCGCTCTGCGTTCGACCTACTTCGGGAACAAGCAACCCCCGAGGGAGGTGATCGTTGAGGAACTCGTTCAAGCCCTGTTGCACGGCTTCTTGCACCGCAACGACTGAGCAACCAGTGGCGATCGTTGACACTGCTGTCCGAACGACTGTAGCGTCACGACACAAAAATTTGGTCCATACATCACCTGCTGTCTAGGGATCTGACAATGACAAGCCCCAGCGCCGTCGAGTTGTACTACGACCCATTCGATGTCGAAATCGACTCGAGCCCATATCCCGTGTGGAAGCGCATGCGCGAAGAAGCGCCGCTGTATTACAACGAGAAGTACAACTTCTTCGCACTGAGTCGATACGAGGACGTGGAGCGCGAGCTGCGGAACTGGCAGACCTACCGATCCGGTCGGGGGACCACCGCTGACATCTTGTTCGCCAATATCGAAGTGCCACCGGGCATTCTGCTGTTCGAGGATCCTCCGCTGCACGATCTGCACCGCAAGCTGCTGTCCCGTGTCTTCACGCCGCGGCGGATGCTGGCGGTGGAGTCGATGGTGCGTGGATTCTGCGTCCGCGAGCTTGACCCACTGGTCGGCGCGAGTGGCTTCGATTTCATCGCAGACCTTGGCGCGATGATGCCGATGCGGACGATCGGGTACCTCTTGGGTATCCCCGAACAAGACCAAGAGAAGATCCGAGACCGCAGCGTCGCCAACCTCGAAATGGCCAAGGGGAGCGACCCCGCTGCGGTCGATGCGAGTATTTTTGCGAATACCATCGCCCTGTTCGCCGAGTACATCGAATGGCGGGCCAGTCATCCATCCGATGACCTGATGACCGAACTGCTGCGGGCCGAGATCGAGGAGCCCGACGGCACCAAGCGGCCCCTGTCGCGGACCGAGGTGCTGTCCTACACCGCGATGATCGCCGGTGCCGGCAACGAAACCACTGCTCGCTTAATCGGTTTCATGGGACAACTGTTGTCCGATCACCCGGATCAACGCCGCGAACTTGCTGAGGATCCGTCGCTGATCCCCGGCGCGATCGAGGAGACATTGCGTTACGAACCGCCGTCACCGGTGCAGGCGCGCTACGTCGCGCAGGATGCCGAGCTTTACGGTCGCGCGATCCCCGAGGGGTCGTTCATGCTACTGCTGAACGCGTCGGCCAACCGCGACGAAAGTCACTTCCCGGATCCGGACCGCTACGACATCCACCGCAAGGGCAGCCATCTCAGCTTCGGGCAGGGCCTGCATTTCTGCTTGGGCTCGGCGCTGGCCCGGCTGGAAGCTCGGGTGGCCTTTGAAGAAGTCTTGAAGCGATGGCCCGACTGGGAAGTCGACTATGCCAACGCCAAACGGGCGCACACTGCGAGCGTGCGCGGGTGGGCACGCTTGCCTGTCGTCACGGGGTGAAGCGGTTGCTCGGTCAGACCCTGGCCGGGCGCAGCATGCCCGAGGCGATGACCGCGAACACCATCCAGGCGGCCGCATAGCCGAAGGCGACCGCGGGCGAGGCGACGGTATAGAGCACGCCAGCGACGATTGTCGCAACCACGTCGCCGGTGGCCTGTACGGCTCCCAGAACGCCGAATCCGCTGCCGCGCAGTCGGTCCGGAAGTAGCTGGGACACCAAGGCCGATTGGGTCGGCTCGGCAAGCCCGATGCCCGCCCCGGCCAGCGCGAAACCGAATGCGATGATCAGCGCACTGTGCGCGCCGGCGGCGAAGACCAGGTAGCCAAGGACGTAGACGGCCGCACCGGTGGCGAATACCGCGCGTGGCCCGGTCCGGTCATACCATCGCCCCGCGGCCAGTGACGCCACCGTCGCTACCGCGTTGTGCCCCGCGTAGATCAGGATCGCCAGCGAAGTCGCCGCGGTCACTGTCCGCTGCGGCGAGGTAAGCAACTCGGTGGACCGCAGGATCAACAGTGTCGTTGCGACATTGCCGAATTCGAACAGCGCCACCGGCAGCAGCGCCCTGAGCATGCCCGCATCGCGCAGCGCGCCGAACTCGAATCGCCGCCTGACCGGACGGTCACCGGAATGGTTGCGGCGACGAGCTTCGCGGGCCGCTATCAGGATTGCGACGGCCGCGAAGAATCCCGGAATCGCGGCCAGACAGAGAGCGGTCCGAATGCCCAGCCAGGCCACCAACCCGGCCGCTAGCAGCGGGCCCACCACCGCGCCGAGGTTGTCCCCGGCGCGCTCGAGGCCGAATGTTCTGCCGCGCGCGGACTCTGGGCTCAGGGATGCCAGCAAGGCGTCGCGCGAGGGCGACCGCACGCCTCGAGACATCCAGGCCAGCGCGCGAAAGAAACCCGCCTGCCATACCGTGACCGTCACGCCGATCAACCCGGTCGCCACTGCCGTCGCCAGGTAACCGCCGGACGCGATCCGTCCGCGACGTTCGGGGTTGTTCGCCAGCTGTCCGCCGACTAGCTTCATCACACCGACGAGTGCGTCGCTGATGCCGTCGACCACACCGAGCGCCGCGGCGGATGCCCCCAGCGTTCCGGTGATAAATGTGGGCAACACCGAGGTGGTCACCTCGTAGCCGGCATCGGACAAAAAGCTCGCCGCTCCAACCGCCCCGACCCCGGGGGTTAGCCACCGCGGGTCGTCATCCGTATCGCGGCCGTCGTCGTCGGCATATGCGGTCATGCCAGTGACATAATCACGGTTTCCTCGCCCAGAACAGCCTTCACCGATGAACGCGATGGGAACCCGGGGCGGCCTAATAGCCGCCGAGCGTGACGCCAGCGTCACGCTGGGCATCGAGTGTGACGCCAGCGTCACGTTCGACACTGGTTCCGTCGCGCTAGCGGGGCTCGCCGGTCTCTGGCCGCCAACTCCTGGGCAGCAGATGCATTAGTGTCCTGTACGCATTCGCACAGGCATCCGCCCGGTACGTTTACGAGATGCTTTGATCTACGAGAACCGCGCCGTCAGGCTGGTGCCCGAGTGTCTGAAGCGAAATGTCCTCGTCTTGGACGGTGAGACGAACGATCTGGGCTAATTGCCGGGGAGCGTCGCACTGAACATAGTGATCGGCGCCCGGTACCACCCAGTAGCGGTTTCGACCGGGCTTTGCCTTGAGGTAGGTCTGCCAGACGTGGTTGGGGACGCGGAGCGGCGCGATGTTGTCGTGCAGTCCCCACACCACGGTGGTGTTCACCTGGCTGTTGGAAAGCGCCTCAAGCCAACTGGTTTCGTCCGCGGCCCGCTCGTTCAGATACTGGATCGTGTCGGGTAGCACCCGGACTCCGTCGTTGTGAGCAAAGCACTTGGCCAGCGCGGCGATTTCGGGGTCCGCCAATTTTCTTCTCGGCATGAAGGTACTGGCACCCATGCCGGCCGCCAGGGTCTCCGGTGTGGTCGCTGCCGCGGTGGCTCGACCCGTTTCCTGGTCGAGCAGTGCGGTCTGGAACAGCGTGAGATTCGCCAGCGGGAGATAGATGTTGGCATTCGTCAAGATGAGGTCGAGCGGGACCCTCGGCGGATCCAGCGCCGCCAACATGCCCAGCGCGATCATGCCGACACTGCTGCCGCGATCATGGGTGAGCATTCGAAATCCGGTCAGCTTCCACACGTCAGTGATCGCGTGTACGAGCAGACGTGCGTCGTCGTACAACGAATAGACGTAGGGCTCCGGTGGCTTGTCGGACAGTCCGTAACCCGGAAAGTCCAACAGGTAGATGTCGAAATCGGAGCTCAGTTCATGCGCCAGTTCGAAGTAGTCGATGCTCGACGTCGGAAAGCCGTGAACAAGCACGAGCGGCGGTGCCCCGGGTGTGCCGCAGCGGCGGCTGAACACCCCGACTTCTTGCCCACTGTTGGCGGCGGTAGTCGACCGCCAGCGAAGTTCGGTACTGCCTTGTTGCCACTCCGCGAAGATGTCCAAGCTGCCAGCATCTCAGAGGCGAGCGTCGTTAGACAACCAGCGTTTCGCCAAGCCGGTGTTCACGGGCAGGTGACGTGTATCCCGAACGTGACCTGTCGCATACCGCTTTGGCCGGGTGTCGTCCCCTGACCGCTGCCGGTGATCGTGTAACTCTTGCCCTCTTTGGTGACCAACACCTGGTTCGCGGATTGGGTCGGTTGATAAGGCAGCTGGTACTCACCGTTTCCGAGCTTGAGTGAAATTGAAAAGCCATCAACGTTTGGCGGTCTTTCGTCCGACACGGCGAATGACACGGACGCTGAATCGTCGTGAACGCTGATGCGCGTCGTCAGATCTCCCGACTCCGGTGGCGTTGCTTTCGGTGCTGAGGCCGAACTAGTGCAGTCCACTTTTGAGGTCACCGTGTGCGAGTGCTGGTCCAGCATGACGGTTGTGCTCGAGGGAGCAGGACTCGAGCTCGCGGGCGACGCGGGTCCACCACCCTTGCCGGAACAGCCCGACAGACCGGCCACCAACACGACCACGCCGAGCCCGGCAACACGGAGGCCGAGTCGCCGCCGAGCGTTCATCGCAGGTCCTCCTAGAAGGTCGCCAGGCCGTTGCGGGTGCGCACTGCCCCGTGTCCACCGTAGCCGCGGGAAGGCGCTGTTCAGCACGCGCATCGAGTTACGGCCAAGCTTCCCAACTGATCATGGTGCGCAGGGGACCGGCGAATACGGGTCGCACCGCTTGCGATCGCCAGCGCTCTTCGACGAGCGGGGCCAAGGCAGCCGTCGTGGCGAGTGGGTCCCCGTCAAGGTAAACGACGGTGATGTATTGGTGATCGGTTCGCCAACCGCGGGGTAAATGACTCCATGCGGTGCTCGAACCGAACGTCCATGCGCCCGCCGTGCCGGGCGTGGCGAGCACGGCCGGAAAGTGTTCGGCGTGCAGCCATTGCAGCCATTCGTTCGAGCGGCCGTCGGTGGGCTCTTCGACGATCAACAGGATTCCGCGGTGCGGCCGGAACGGCACCACCTCAGGCGAAATGAGCGCGCGCGGCGAGCAGTGCCACTGCAGTAGCCGCAGCCCCGCGATTTGCAGCAACGGCCGTGCGATGGGAAAGCGACCGTTCTCCCGCAGCGCGCGCCCAAGTGTCACGAAGTCGTCGAATGTTTCTTCAACGGGGTCACGGACCAGGTAGTGCACCGCGTTGCCGATGTCGCCCAGCGGCCCGTTGGCCGCCAGACGATGGTCGAGGTAGTCGCCGTCTGCGATCCAGCGCAACCCGTGCACGATGCCGGGGAGTTGATATTGCTCCGGCATGTGGTCGAGGAGATGCCAACGCAGATAACCGCTTTCGTCGTCGGCCGGTGCGGTGAGGCTGAAAATGCCTGCCCTGACTGGGATCACGCGGAACCTGCACCGTCAGGTGGGTGAAGCTCGGCGAGGGCCTGCAGGTTTTCTAGATAATGCTGCAGCGAGGTATGGGTGAAAATCGCTCTGACGATCGTGGCGCCGTGTGCGGCGGTATCGGCGAGGATGTCGCGGGTGCGTTCGGGATCATTGATCGGATCCAGTAGTGCCGGCGGCCCTAGTATCACCTCGAACCCGGTCGGAAGGTCGAAGCGGCCCAGCCATTCTCGGGCCTGCTGCAGCGTCACATTGAAAGGAGCCCACCCGTCGGCCAGGGTCGCGGCCCGGCGCAGCGACCGCAGCGTGCGTCCACCAACCCAGACGGGGACGTGATCCTGGACCGCGCACGGGTCGACGACCATGCCGCCGAACGAATAGAACTCGCCGTGGTAGGCGGGTTCGGAAACCGACAGCGACGCCCGCAGCGCCCGCAGCGCGTCGTCGCCACGCGGTCCGCGATCGTCGAACGGAGCGCCGAGAAGGTCGAATTCTTCTTTGAGACGGCCCACACCGACCCCCAGAATGAGCCGGCCATTACTGACCTTGTCCAACGTGCCGAAGCGCTTGGCGATCTCCAGCGGGTGGTGATAGGCCAGCACCAGCACGTTGGTGGCCAACCTTATTCGCTGGGTGCGTGCGGCCAGGTAGCTCAGCGTCGCCAGCGGATCCCAGTACCGGCTGCGCTCGTGCGCGGCTGCCGGCAGCGCAATGTGTTCGCTACAGGTCAGGTGGTGGTAGCCCAGCCGGTCTGCGGTTTCGGCGATCTGAGTCAGGTCCTCGATCGAGGCGTCCTGCTCCCAGCTGGCGCTCTGGGGCAGCGTGATCACCACTGGCGTTGACACCGCCAGCTTTGCGCGCGGGGTGCTCATCCCTGCATGTACCCTCCGGCGTCGACAGGGATCGATTGCCCTGTGATGGTTCGGCTCTCGTCGCTGGCCAGGAACAACGCCAGGTTGGCGACATCGTCGGGTGAGGAAATGTCCTGTAATGCGACGCCTTTGAGAGACTTCGCCCGCAGGTCCGCGATGTCAATCCCCTGTTCGTCGGCGGTGCGTTGCAGCCATCTGTGAAACAGCTCGGTGTCGATGACGCCCGGCACGATGCAATTGCAACGGATGCCGTGCGGACCGACTTCTAACGCAACCGTTTTAGTGAACGCGCGAAGTGATGCCTTCGCGGTGACGTAGTGGGTCTTGCGGACCATCCCGGTGTATCCGACGGTGGAGGAGAAGTTCAAGATGACGCCCCGACGGCGTTGCAGCATCGACTGGTTGAGCACTTCGCGGGTGCACAGCATCGCGGCGGTGACGTCGATGGCGATCGTGGCGTTCCAGTTTTCGAGCGTCTGCTCCCAGATCCAGCGGTCCTGTCCCGGTGCGGCGGCGTTGTTGCACAGGATGTCGACGTGTCCGAACTCGTCGATCGCGCGTGCCACCATGGCGGCGACGTCATCCTCGTTGGTGACGTCGGCCCGTATCGCGATAGCGCCGTTCCCGGCGGCCGCTGCGGCTTCGCGGACCAGCTCCTCGCGTCGGGCGGCGAGCAGCACCCGGGCCCCTTCGCGGGCGAACACCGAGCCCAGAACCGGTCCCAGGCCGGTGCTTGCCCCGGTGATGATCGCTACCTTGCCCGCTAGCCGGCCCGTCACTACGCAGATATTACTCAGCCGACGTTTGGTTCCGGCGGCCCGATACCGGGTAGATTCTAACGGTGCTCGAATCGCTTTTTAACAATGATCGAAATCTGACGGGGGAGTGATGTTGTGGTAGCCACGAGGAACCAGGTCGCAACACCGGCCGGTGCGCGCCGCGCGTACGGCGGACTCGATCGCGACGAGGTGGTGGTCGCCTTGCGTGATCTGGCGCGGCGCGTGGGCGTGCAGCGCGTGACGATGCGCGAGCTCGCCGCCGAACTTGGAGCCGCCGTGCCGTCGGTGTACTACCACGTTCCGAGTAAGCAGGCGGCTCTCGAGCTGGTCGCCGAGTCGGTGCTGGCCGAGATCCCGCTACCTCAAGCCGGACCGTGGGACACCCGGCTCACCGACCTCTACTGTGCTGCCAGGGAAATGATCCTGGGTGTTCCCGGCGTCGCGGGCATCCTGCAAACCAGCGCCGGGAACGAGCCTGCCCGCCGGCTCGATCGGCACAGCCGCTCCCTACTCGTTGAGGCGGGACTCGCGAAAGGGGCTGCAGCCGCGGCTCATACGGTTTTGTACACGTATCTGCTGGGCTCGATAGCTCTGGAAGAGACGCGCTCCGCTGCCGCCACACCCCGCGCCAGACGCCTGACTGCGACACACTTTCGCGCCGGACTGGATGTGGTCGTTGCCGGGATCAAGTCATCCGCGCGGGAGGACGAGTGAGCCGATGAACATTCCGAAGCCCAATGTGTTGGGATCCCTGGTCGTCGAAAACCAGCAGACTGCCTCCGATCGCGATGCCGCGGCGGTGCTCGACCCCGACACCTTTGTCAACGGTGCCCCGTTCGACGCGTTGACCCGGTTACGGGCCGCCGCACCAGTACACCCGGTGCAGTTACCCGGGCTGCCCAAAGCGTGGCTGCTGACAAAGCATGCCGACGTGCGACTCGTCAGCCGCGACACCGACACCTTCACCAGCAGCAAGGGCAACACGTTGGTCGAGGTCGAGGCGGGCCCGAACTCGGCGCTGCTGCCAGGCATCGACCCGCCACGTCACGTTCACTACCGCAAGCTGATCAACCAGGGCTTCACCGTCCGCAATGTGCAGCGACTGGAACCGCGAATGCGAAAAGTCGCCCGCGAAATCGTCGCCGACATCACCACCAAGGGTGAATTCGACGCCGTGACAGACATTTCCGCGGAGATGTCGCTGCAGGTGATCGCCGACGTGCTCGGGGTACCCGCCGAAGACCGGATGGAGGTCTTCCGATGGAGTAACGCCATCGGAAGCCTGGGCATCGAAGACCCCGACTATGCTCCTACCCCGGAAGCCCTTGGGCAGGCTGCTGCTGAAATGTTCTCCTATTGCGGTGAATTGGTGGCACATCGACGCAAGCACGGGCTCACCGACGATATTTTGTCGGCGTTGCTGGCCGCCGAAGTCGACGGCGAAAAGCTCAACCGCGACCAGCTGAACGAGTTCTTCCTGTTGCTGGCGATTGCCGGCAATGAAACCACCCGCAACACGTTGAGCCACGGCATCTTGGCGCTATCCGAACACCCCGCGCAACAGGCCCGGCTCGCCCGCGATGCCGACGCCATCAACCCCGCGGTGGAGGAACTGCTGCGCTGGGCAACGCCGGTGATGCATTTTCGTCGTACCGTCACCCGCGACGTCGAAATCCGTGGGCAACACATCCCCGCCGGTGACTGGGTATTGCTGCACTACTTGTCGGCGAATCGCGACGAGGAGGTGTTCGATCGAGCCGACGAGTTCGACGTCACTCGCCCCGATGCCGGCCATGCCGCATTCGGCGGCGGGGGAGTGCACTTCTGTCTCGGCGCTCAACTGGCCCGTCTGGAACTGCGTGTCCTGCTCGAAGAGCTGTACCCGAATGTGCCGGGCCTGACTGTCACTGGGCCTCCCGACCGGCTACGCTCCTCGTTCTTCCACGGCATCAAACGTCTGCCGTGTAGTACGGGGTGACTCACGCTGTGCGGCAGTCGTTTCCAGCCACGCATGGATTCGTTCGGCCACAATGGCCCAGTGGGGATCGAGCATCATGTCATGGCTCATTTTGGGGAAGAATTCGGCTTCGGTCCGGTATGCCGTTGCGGTCGAATGGACTTCCCGTTGTGTGAAGCAGACGTCGTCTTCGGCGCCGAGAACCAATAGCGGGGCGGTGACCCGCTGAGGCCTGGGCAAGTTTAGCCATAACGTGTCGAGCGCGATTTTGAACGCGTACTCCTCGCCCAGCAGCGCGGTGTAGCGCGCCACGTCGGCGTCGGGAGTCAATGCCGAGAAGAAAGTTTCGCGGGCCAATTCGGGCGTACCGCCAACACCGCGCAATGATCGCGTTCTGGCCAGGGCTGCCGCGGTGTGCCACGGGTGGCGCTTGAACCGGCGCAGCAAGAATCCGGTAATCCCGCTCGGGGGTGCGGAGGCGAGCAGGACGGCGGCCGGAGTGTCGTGCGTTTCCAGATACTTTTGCACCACGAAGCCGCCCAGGGAGTGGCCGACCACGACCGGTGGTTCGGGAAGGCTGTTGGCAACCGATTCGATGTCGTCCACGAAGTCCGCGATTGAACACAACCGCATGGACTTGGGTGCAGAGCTGTTTCCGTGGCCGCGAAGGCTCAGCGCCAGCGCCCGATAGCCCTTTTCGGCGAAGAAGTCCAAGAAATATTCGTCCCAGCACCAGGCTCCGTGCCACGCGCCGTGCACGAAGAGCAATGGAGCTTTGTCGGACTCGCGTTGCGGTGCTCTCTCGATCACTTCGAGCATGGGGCTGACTCCTTTGTCGCGCCCCTGAGACTAGCTTCGGGCCACCCTTAACGAGGGAAAAAGGACGATAATGATGAGGCGCCGCCAACCCCAAGGAAGTGCCCTACGTGCCGGTCGATTCACACGAACAGCGCACGCTGGTCTTGACGGCCTTTCCCGCCGAGGCCGATGCGATGCTGTCCCACACCACGCTGGATCCCAACCCGGTGGTGGTCGCTGAGCGTCGGCACTTCTATCTCGGCTCGGTGCGCGGCAGGAAAGTCATCGTGGCAATGACCGGCATCGGCATGGTCAACGCCACCAGGGCTACCGAGACCGCGTTGGCCCGTTTCCCCAGTAGCGTTGACGCAGTGGTGTTTTCGGGTGTCGCCGGCGGTGCCGGGCGGACCGGTATCGCCGATGTGGCCGTACCGGCGCGCTGGACCCAGGACAACGGCGCGACATTCCACCCGGTCGATCCCGGCATGCTGGCCGCTGCCGAGAACCTTTCCGTCGCACTGAAAAGCGTCAGAGCGATGCGGCACCAGCCGCAACTGGTGTGCGGCGGCGATGGCTGCAGTTATGACAACAACAACGGCCAAGCATTCCCGTCTATCCCCCACGGTGGCAGCGTGTTCGGCTGCCAGCCCCGAAAGGTGCCCGATCGGTCATTTTTCTACACCGGTAACTTATTCCAGGCAGCGTGGCCGTGGCTGAAGCACGGTCTGATCAGTAATGCGAATTTAGTGTCGTCCGCGGATCCGGCCTTCGACGCGACGGACAGCGAGACCGCGGCGGTCCAAGCCGTCGCGGATGCGCATGGCGTCCCGTTCCTCGGTATCCGCGGCATGTCGGACGGGCCGGGTGATCCGCTTCACCTGCCCGGCTTCCCGTTTCAGTTCTTCGTCTACAAGAAGGTCGCCGCGGCCAATGCCGCGCGAGTGACGGCGACCTTTCTGCAGAACTGGTCCGGGGTGTGACGTGGTCGCTATTCGGGACCGCGCGCGACGGCGTGGCTGGGATCCGCAGACCACTCAGACCACGACCCCGGATACAGCGCCGCCTCGCGACCCATCGCCGCCAGCGCCGCGATCGCGATGGCGGCGGTAACCCCTGAGCCGCAGTAGGCGCCCAACGGGCCTGCCTGGTCGATGCCGCGGTCGGACAACTGCTGGGCGAGCGCGTAGTCACCCAAAAATGTGCCGTCGGCCGCCAGGACGGAACCGCT
>DASYJS010000367.1:0-6445 GCA_035996225.1 Mycobacterium sp.
CAGCCCAAAGCCGCTGCACGAAACCGACGACGAAACGCTGGACTATTTCCTGGCTTTGATGCTGCGGGCGCCGTTTCGGCTCGCGCGCGAGGTGCTTCCACACATGGGACCCGGATCGGCGATCATCAACGTCACGTCGACATTCGCGGTCGTCGGCGGGCTGCGCGGCGGGGCCTACTCCGCGGCCAAGGGCGGGCTGACCGCGTTGACCACTCACATCGCCTGCCAGTACGGGGCATCCGGCATCCGCTGCAATGCCGTCGCCCCCGGGGTGACGGTAACGCCGATGGTGGAAAAGCGCTTGGAGGATGAGCGATTTCGCAAGATCAACACCGAGATGACGCCGCATCAGCGGCTGGGCACCATCGATGACATCGCCAGCACCGTCGCGTTCTTGTGCTCGCCGGGCGGAAGTTTCATCAATGGGCAGACGATCGTCGTCGACGGCGGATGGAGTTCGACGAAGTATCTTTCGGAGTTCGCGTTGGCATCGGAATGGATTGCGCGGTGACGGACCGCAGACCACCATCAAGGAGGGTGCAATGAAGTGTCGTGCCGCTGTGATTCAAGGGGTCGGCAGGGATTGGGAGATCCGCGAGATCGAACTTGACCCGCCCCACGCCGGAGAGGTCCTGGTACGGATGGCCGTCGCCGGAGTCTGCCACTCCGACGACCATTTGTTCACCGGCGATGTGGTGCCGACCCCCGAGGCGGTGGCTGCGAGCGGTCAGCCCGCGCCGGACTGGTTCCCGCTGCTCGGCGGTCACGAGGGTGCCGGTGTCGTCGAAGAAGTCGGGCCGGGCGTGACGACGGTTCAGCCGGGGGACCACGTGGCGCTCTCCTTCATTCCCGCGTGCGGCAGTTGCCGGTTTTGCGTGAACGGTCAGAGCTACATCTGCGATGTCGGCGCGAGCCTGTTCGTCCGGGAGATGCCCACCGACGGAACGTGCCGCCGGCATCTCGGCGACGAAAACCTGTTGGCCTATGGGCAACTCGGCACGTTCGCCGAGTATGCGGTGCTATCGGAGAGGTCCGTCATCAAGATCGACGACGCGATCCCGTTCCACGCCGCCTCGCTCGTGTCGTGCGGCGTCAGCACCGGCTGGGGTTCCGCGACGGTGTCGGCAGGCACCGAAGCCGGCGATACCGTCGTCGTCATCGGCGCCGGCGGGGTCGGGATGAACGCCCTGCAAGGTGCGCGCGCCGTCGGCGCAAAATATGTCGTCGCAGTGGATCCTGTTGAGTCAAAGCGAGATTCGGCTAAGGTCTTCGGTGCCACGCACACCGCCGCCTCGGCTGAGGAAGCCATACCGCTGGTCAAAGAGATCACCGCCGGCCTCATGGCCGACCGCGTCGTTGTCTGTCCCGGCGTTGTGCACGTTGACTTGATCCCGCTGGCGCTGACGCTGCTTCGCAAAGGCGGGATCTGCGTACTCACCGGCATCACCCCGTTCACCGAGCCGCCAGTTCCGTTGGTCTTGCAGGAGATGACGCTGTCGGCCAAACAGCTCAGGGGAGCTCTCTACGGCGGGATGAATCCGCGCACGAGCGTGCCGATGCTGTTGTCGTTGTATCAGGCAGGCGCAGTGAAACTCGACGAGTTGGTCACCCGCCACTACCAGCTTGACGAGATCAACGAGGCGTTCGTGGATCTGCGCGAGGGCCGCAACATTCGCGGAATCATCGACTTCGCCGGCTTCTAGCCAACTCACCGGATTCCGAGCCGCTCAACCGGACTCGAAGTGCCTACGAATGCCGGCAAGCATCTCAATATGGGCCTTGACTCCCTCGCGTCTGGTGATCGGCGCCAGTAACCGGGGTGCCGATATCCGGATTCGCTCGGTGACCCGGGTGCCGGCTACTGGCTCCCGGATCGGCTCGAAGCTCACCGTTCCGCGCAGGCGCACCCCCGGGGATTGATCGGCCTCGGTAAGCACATCGCCGTCACGGGGGACATTCAGACGCGCCCGGTAGGTGATCTGCATAGTGAAGGGCCCCAGCGGAATTCGATCCACTACCCGGTAACTGTGCTGGTAGCCATCCGGGGTTTGGCTGCGCTCCACCGACTCCACCGACACGATCAGCGGGTGCACGAGTTTGATGTTGTCCAAATCCACGTAGAAGTCGCGCACCGCTTCCGGCGGCGCGGGCACGTCTTCTGACAGCGCGTGTTCGGAGTGGGCGGTCCACCAGCTCATAACAAGACAACCTAGCCGGGCGCCAACGCCGGGCTTACCGTGGACTGGTCAGCGTCGAGCGAGCGGAGACGACATGGGCAGCGCGACTGAAGTCGGTACCGGCATCGTGGAGCGTTACCTGAAGTGCCTGACCGATCACGATTGGGATGGCCTGGCCACCACCATCGCCGATCAGGGCCTGACCCGGGAGGGGCCGTTCTGCGATCTCATCGAGGGCAAGGCACACTACCTCGCCTACCTGCGCAAGGTTCTCACGACTCTGCAGGGGCACCGGCTCGAGGTCCGGCGGGTCTCGCACGTGAACGACCGGGTGTCATACGTCGAGTTGACCGAGTCATTCGAGATCGACGGCATGGCGGTCTCGTGGCCGGAGTGCCTCCTCTTCGAGAGGGACGACGACGGGCTGATCTCTCACGTCAGCGTGTTTTTCAAGCAGCGCGGAGCCGACAAGGCCTAGCGGTGATCAAAGGACTATTCCCTCACCCGCGGAATTGACCTAACGTGTCAGAGGTGGAGTCACACGGAACCCCGGAATTGGTGCCGGTCGAAACATTGCACCCGGGCGATCCGATCACCGATTGCGGCCGGCGGTACATAGTTCTCGAATCGAAATCCTTCGGCGATAGCTGCGTGGTGCTCGAACTCGAGTCCAGAGTGGACCACCAGCTGCAGGTCATCGAGAAATCGTTCCCGGCTGGATATCACGTCGGCAGGGCGAACCACCGCATTTTGTAAACGAATTCACGCGTCGGAAAATAATGCGCGAGTAGCCGTTAGACGGCTACCGCGCGTTTGTGTTACTCGGGCGCATAACACCATTTGAAATCTGCCGGCCCGCTAGCTTTTGCGCGCCGGCCGTTGGTCGTTGGGATCGTTCGGGTCGGGCTCACCAAACCATCGCGAGGGCTCGTGCTGGCCGTAGGCGTCATGCCAGTCCCACCACTCATACGGTGCGGTCTGCGGGTATCCCTGCGGCGAATCCTCCCAGGTTTCCTGGCGCCCGAGCGCGGTCATGTCCAGCAAGCTCCAGGTGTTGCCCAGCACCTCGTCGCCCCGGTTGTTGATGAAGTAGGTGCGGAAAACCCGGTCGCCGTCGTGGACGAACGCGTTCGTGCCGTGCCATTCGTCCACGCCGAAGTCGACATCGAAACGAGCACCGAAGCCGTCGGTGATCGTGTACCACGGCATATGCCAGCCCATCCGTGCCTTCAGGCGCTCGATACCGGGCTGCGGCGCACGCGAGGCGAACACCAATGTGGTGTCGCGGGCGTTGAGATGGGCGAGGTTCCCAATGTGGTCGGCGACCATCGAGCAGCCGCGGCAGCCGCGGTCGGGCCAGCCGTCGATGTCGGGCCCGAAGAAGGCGCGATAGACGATCAGCTGACGCCGGCCTTCGAACAGTTCCAGCAGGTTCGCCCCGCCGTTGGGCCCGTCGAATTGGTACTGCTTGTCCACGGCCAGCCACGGCATCCGCCGCCGCATGGCCGCCAGCGCATCATGGGCCCGGGTCAGCTCTTTCTCCTTGACCAGCAGCCGCTGATGTTCGGCCGCCCACTCCTGGGCCGACACGATCGGGGGTGTGTCCATTGTGTTGTCCGCCTTTCTTTTTCTCCCGGCTTCAGGTCAGCTTCAGTTCAGCCAAGACAGACCCGACGCGGTGAGCAGGTAGGCACCGTGCTGCCCAGGATCGCCGCCGGCGATCGCCAATACCGACTTGCCGACCTGCTCGGCCGTAAGTGCGGGTCCCGCGGCCTCGACGAAGGTGTCGATGTCGACGCCTTGCTGCTCGGCGTAGGCCGCGGCTGCTGCCGCCCCCAGGTCGGTGACCGCCGTCAGCCGCGGCAGCACGGACGCGAAGGTGATCCCGAGTCCGGCTCGGTCCGACTCCCCGGCGCCGTAGCTGCCGATGAACCTGACGGTCGCCTTGGCGCCCGCGTAACCACCGGACAGCGGCGACCCGTTAACCGCGGCTCCGCTGGACATCAGGATTACCGAGCTGCCCGGCGCCAGCGGGCGCCGCAGTGCGTGGCGGGTCCAGTGAAACGCTTGCGCGACATCCACATTCCAGTTGGCGCTGAAGGTTTCCCAGCTCTGGTCCTGCAACGGGTTCATCTGGGGGGCTGACCCGGCGCACAGCACCAGCGTGCGCGGGGCGTACTTATCGATGAGCTGGCTCGCCGTGGCCGGGTCGGCGGCGTCGGCGACCACGGGAAGGAACGCGTCGCCGAGCGCACCGCGCACCTCATCGAGTTGGGCAGCGGTGCGCGCGACACCGACGACCTCGGCCCCGGCTTCTGCCAGGGCGGTCGCGATAGCGCGACCGAATCCGCGGCTCGCCCCGGTCACGATCGCTGTGCTGCCGGCAAGGTCGTCGGCGTGGGTGTGCGTGGGCCGGTTCATGTCCGTACTCACTTTCCTCTGGATGGCTAAAACCTTTTACAAGTTCAGATACGGCGCATCGACCGAATTCATCGCTGCAGACCGATGAATTTTGCGGCCCCGACGTCTCTGTACTGGAGTAGCGTCTCGGCCCATCCGGGACCGACTCCCAGATAGGAGAGCGACCGTGCCGGCCCAGGCGGATTTCATCGAGCAAGCGGCCCCGTTTCGTGGCGAGTTGATTGCGCACTGTTACCGGATGCTCGGCTCGGTCCACGACGCCGAAGACCTCGTCCAGGAGACCTATCTGCGTGGCTGGCGTGGTTATCAGGCCTTCGAGGAGCGAGCGGCGCTGCGAACCTGGCTGTACCGGATCGCCACGACGGCGTGCCTGCGAGCGCTGGAGAACCGCACTCGGCGCGTGCTGCCGGCCGGCCTGGGTGACAGCTCGCCTGACCCGGAGACGAACCTCGACTCGAGCGCCGGCGCCCATCAGTGGCTGGAGCCGATCCCCGACACCCGAGTGTTCGCGACCCCGGAAGACACCGTCACGGCGCGGCAGAGTGTGCGGCTCGCCGTGATGACGGCCCTGCAGGAACTTCCCGCGCGTCAGCGGGCCGTGCTGATTCTGCGTGACGTCGTGCAGTTCAGTGCCGCCGAGGTTGCCGAACTCCTCGAAACCACGTCCGCCTCGGTCAACAGCTCGCTGCAGCGGGCACGGGCCCGCCTCGCCGAGATCTCGCCCACCGAAGACGACGCCATCGAGCCCGACGATGCGCAGCGCCGCGAATTGCTCGACCGCTACTGCGCGGCATTCGAAAACGCCGACATGACCGCACTGACCGAGCTGCTGCAAACCGACGTCAAACTCGAAATGCCGCCGCTGCCGGTCTGGTTCACCGGCCGAGACACCGTGCTGAAATTCCTTGCCGCACGCGCATTTACAAAAGCCGGCGACATTGTCATGGTCCCGACCGCCGCGAATGCCCAGCCCGCCGTGGCCGAGTACCGCCGCACCGCCGGCGTCATGCAGGCCCATTCGATACACGTCCTCACCCCGGGTGCCGCCGGCGTCGCCGCCATCACGGTCTTCCTCGACCCGGCGTTGTTCGCAGCGTTTGATTTGCCGTCAAGCCGGTAAACTCGTCAACGGACGCGATTACACCCGCTGGCAGCACGGCGAATCCCCAACCAGAGCCGTTGGTGTCATCGCACGGCCTGCCTTCGGGCGCACATGTGGACAGGTCCCCGAGACCTAGGATGATTAGCGCGACAGACGCATTTGAAGGATGGCCGAATGAAGATTCCGGGGGTAACCAGCGTTGTCGCTGGTGTCACCGGCGGAGCGGCCCAGATAGTGAAAGCCGGGGTGTCCACTGCGGCCGGCGCTGCGGGCGCGGTGCAACTACTGGCGAGCCCGGTAGTCGAACTGGCCGGCCCCGTGGTGCAGTCGATGGCCAACTCCACCGGCCGGGCACTCGGGATCAACATCTCCCCCAACGGGTCCCCTGATCACATCGCGCCTCCGGTGCGCTGGCAAAGCGGGCAGCGGATACACCTTGACCTGGACCCGTTGCTGCCATTCTCGCGCTGGTACGAGTACTCGGCAGTCGTAGAAGAGCCGGTTCGCCGGATCCCCGGAGTGGCGAAGGCCCACGTCGAGGGCTCGCTGGGCCGGTTGGTGGTCGAACTCTCCGACGACGCGGACAACGACGCCGTCGTGGAGGAGGTGCGGTCGACGGTCGCGTCCATTGCCGCCGACTTGACATCCTCGAAGTCGGAAACGGCGCCGCGTACCGCGCCATTCGCCGACCCGGCTAACCCGCTGGCGATTCTGGTGCCGCTCACCGCGGCGGCCATGGATATGG
>DASYJS010000368.1:0-10026 GCA_035996225.1 Mycobacterium sp.
GGATACCAATCCCTGCAGAAGGGTGCCGAAGATGGCGTGGTAGGCGCCCCCTCCGGATAGGAACGGCGTGGCTCCCGCCTGCGAATGCGTCCACCACGTTGATGACGCGATCACCTTGAATCCCTTGGCGACCACGGCGCCCAGCACCCACAGCAATGGCGTCAACGCGATCACCATCGACAGCGAGACCAACACGGTCGCAACAATATTCGCGAACCGACGACGCCGGCCGAGTCCGGACAACCTGCGTGCCTTCAGGGGCCGGTCGAAGATCGAGGTCATCGCCTGCCCCTTTGGATCCCGGCGACGGCACCGCGCGCCAAGGCATCGACGACAAAGGTCACCAGGAAAAGCACCAGTCCCGCGGCGATATAAGCACCGGCCTTGTACCGGTCATTGAATTCCCATGCGGTGGCTGCGATCTTGGTCGCAAAGGTCGAGCCACCGTCGAATAGCGACCAGCCGAAGGCTTTTTGAGTGCCGCGCAAGATAATCAGCAACGCGACCGTCTCACCCAGGGCACGGCCCAGACCTAACATCGCGCCGCTTACGTACCCGGACCGCCCGAACGGCAAGACCGTTGTCTTGACCACCTCCCAGCGGGTGGCGCCGAGCGCCAGTGCGGCCTCAATCTGGTCGTGCGGCGTCTGCACGAAAACTTCGCGGGTGACCGCGGTGATGATCGGCAGGATCATCACCGCCAGCACTATGCCGCCGGTGAAGACGGTGCCCCCGCCGGCCGCCGAGGCGCTGCCATCGGCGAACAGGAAGCACCAGCCCAGAGACTGATTCAGCCAGGTGGCGACGGGTTGCAGTTGCGGTGCAAGTACATACAGACCCCATACGCCGTAGATGATCGAGGGAATCGCGGCCAGCAGATCGACCGTGTAGGCCAGCGGCCCGGCGAGCCGCCGTGGTGCGTACTGGGTGAGGAAGATGGCGACACCCAGAGCGACCGGCATGGCCAGGATCAGTGCGAACACCGAGATGAACACCGTCACCTGCAGCAGGTCAAGAATGCCGAAGTGCATCGCCGACGTGTTGGTCGTGACCCAGTTGCCCCGGTAGGTGAAGAAGTCCTCTTGGTTGCGCTTCAACGCCGGTATCGCGCGCAACAGCAAGAACCCGCCGATGGCAATGACCACAATGGCGATCAGAACCCCCGAAGCCTCCGCGAACCTGCGAAATATCCGGTCCTCGAAGCGGGATTGAGCACCGTTCCATGGGCGGATGGGTATCACCGGCGCCTGCGTAAAGCGCGCGGCAACGACCGCACCCGAACCCGCCTGGGCTGGATCTGGCGTAGTCACTGTGAATCCGTCACTGCTGTTTCTGCTGTCGCTCTCGAAACCCAAGGGCTACTGCATTGCATTGATCGCGGTGGTCAGTCGCTCCCTGACCCTATCGGGCAACGGGGTGTAGCCGGCCGACGAGAGGTTGGCCTGACCGCTGTTCGCGGCCACGGTCAGGAAGGACTTGATTGCTTCGGACGTCGCCGCGTCGTAGCCCTTCGAGCAGACGATCTCGTAGGTGGCCAGCACCAACGGGTAGGCACCCCGCTGCTGGGTGCCGTACAGCGAGTTCAGGTTCAGCACCAGGTCGTTGCCACCCGCCACGAAGGTGGCCGCGTTGATGGCGTTGGCCGCTGTCTCACTGGTCAGCGGGACCACGCCATTTCCGGTGTCGATCTGCGCGTAGGGAAGGCCCGCCTGGTCAGCGAAGCCTTTCTCGACATATCCGATGGCGCCGCGGATGGTCCGTACCGCCTGGACGACACCGGATGACTTCGCCGCTCCTTCGCCGACACCGCCCTGAAATTCGCTGCCGACTCCCCTGGACCAGCTCTCCGGTGCCGCGGCCGTCAGGTACTTCTGCAGGTTGTCGGTGGTCCCCGACGAGTCCACCCGGTAAATCGGCGTGATCTTGGTGTCGGGCATGGCTATCCCGGGATTCAATGCCGCCAGGATCGGGTCATTCCAGACGGCGATCCTGCCGGTCAAAATCCTGGCCAGCACATCACTGTTGACGGTCAACGTCGTTATCCCCGGCAGGTTGTACACCAACGCGACCGGCCCGAACACCAGCGGCAGGTCCCACGCGGGGTTTCCGTTACAGCGTTTGGTGGCGGGCCCGATCTGGTCGGCGATCAGCGGAGAGTCCGATCCCGCGAAGTCGACATGGCCGGCGATGAATTGCTCGCGGCCCGCGCCCGACCCGGTCGGGTTGTACGAAACGGACTTGCGCGGGCAGTACTGGCCCCAGACGTGGCTGAACACTGCCATCGCGTTCTGTTGAGCGGTTGAACCTTCCGCCGTCAGTTCGCCTTTGCCGCTACAGGTTGCAGTACCGGCGGGTCCCGAGCTAGCTCCCGACGTAGGGTCGCGGTGATTGTCGTCGCTGCCGCAGGCGGTCAACCCCCCACCAATCATCGTCATCGCCAACACCGCTGCCGCCAGCGTCTTGCCCACGTGCTGGAGCCTCACCGATCTCGCTTTCTGACGCAGTCTCGACGCATGCGGCCGCCGCTCGAAACTATGCGCTGAGGCCCGTTTCACATGAGTGCCTAATTAGTGAACGTGCGGTGAATTATCGGCTGGCGCGCCACCTTTTGCCTGCACTTTCGCCTCAGCCAGCGGTGGGCGCAGGAGCGTACGCGGTGTCGACGCTGTAGGTGGTGAACCCCTGGCGCTGGTAGGTCCGCACCGCGGCGACGTTGTCCGACTCGACGTAGAGCAGCACGGTGACTTCGGTCGCGGGACCGCCCGGATCTTCCGGTCCGGACAGGCGTCGAGCCAGCGACTCGACCCCGATGGCCGTCAACAGCTGCCCCAACCCGCGGCCCTGCGCCGACGGGTCGACACCAAGCACGTACACCTCGCCCAGGCGCGCTTGATCGAGGTGCACCTTGGTCCAGTGGAAGCCCAGGAGCCGGCCGGCTTCGTCGCTCTCGGAGGTACCCCACGCCAAAAACAAACCCTCGGGGTCAAACCACGGTTCGCTGCGCCGCTCCGCCAGGTCGACTGCGGTCCACCCGCCCTGCTCGGGATGTTCGGCGAACGCGGCGTTGTTGACCCGCAGCAGCTCGGCATCATCGTCGGCGCCGCGGTAGGTCCGCACCTGAACGCCGGGCATCGGGCTTACCGGGTCGGGGACCTCACGAAGGGAGAGCCTCATCTGGACGAGTTCACGCACCGGGACCAAACCAAGCGCGGACGCGGTCGCCCGGGCCGGCTCCAGCGTGCCGTGCGCCCAGAACCGATTATTTCCCCCGGTTTTGACGATCGCCGCACGTCCCATCGCCGTGCCGATGCCGCGCCGGCGGGCCTGCGGATGCACCACCAGTTCGGCCATTGCGGCCGCGTCGTCGCGCGGCGGATTGAGATTGAGGTAGCCCTCGACGGTGTTGTTCGCGGTGCTCGTGACCAGCAGATGTTCGGTACGGTCGTGCCCGAGTTCCCGCAGAACCTGCTCGCCGACGGGTGCCACCCCATCGAATTCGGTTGCCGCCGCGATCAGTTCACGCACCCCCTGCTGCTCTTCGGCGGTTAGTGCCGAGTGCCAGTCAGGCGCGGTCACTGACTGTGAAGCGGGTCGGGCAGCGGCTCTTGCAGATTCTCAGACTCGGGCTCGTCGCTTTCGGCGTCCTCGGACGTGGCGATCGGCGCCCGTCCGCGCGCCGGCCGGACGGCCTTGTAACCCACGTTGCGTACCGTGCCGATCAGTGCCTCGTACTCGGGGCCGAGTTTGGCCCGCAACCGACGAACGTGCACATCGACCGTCCGGGTGCCACCGAAAAAGTCGTATCCCCATACCTCGTGCAGCAACTGGGCGCGGGTGAATACCCGGCCGGCATGCTGGGCCAGGTATTTCAGCAGCTCGAACTCCTTGTAAGTGAGGTCAAGGGGGCGGCCCCGCAGCCGCGCGGTGTAGGTGCCTTCGTCGATGACCAGCTCCCCGAGGCTGACCTTGCCGGCGCTTTCCTGGTCGGCCAGCCCGCCACGGCGGCCCACCACCAGCCGTATCCGAGCGTCGACCTCGGCGGGCCCGGTGCCGGGCAACAGGATCTCGTCCAGCCCCCAGTCGGCGCTGACTGCCACCAGGCCGCCTTCGGCCACGATCGCCACGACCGGGACCGACCGGCCGGCCGTACTGAGCAAGCGACAAAGCCCACGTGCCGCCGAAAGGTCGGTGCGCGCATCGACCAGCACCGCGTCCGCGGTACCCGCCTCCAGCAGTGAGGATGGTTCGGGCGGCGCCGTCCGCACGGTATGGGGGAGCAACGACAACGACGGCAGGACCGGGTCGGGATGCAGCTCCGAGGTCAGTAGTAGTAGCTCCAACAAGCCCCTCCAGCTCGTGGGAAAGGCATCTCCCAGATTCATCAAGCCACGCGGCGTTAGTGGCGAGGTCATGTAACGATAACGTGCTACCTGGTCTTTGTGCGTGGCGTTGCGAAGTACTGTGAGCCCCGCCACGAGGTCATCCAGACCGCAATCCCCCGCCACGCGCCGCGGCGAACTGCGCCACAATATGCGGATGCGCAGGGTTCTGATCAGTGTGATCGTGGCGGTGGCGGCCGTGGCGGTGATCGTCATCGGCGCGGTCGGCGTGGACTACGGCGCCAGTATCTACGCCGAATACCGGCTCTCGTGCAATGTGCGCAAGGCGGCAAATCTCGGGTCAGACCCCTTTGTGGCGATCCTGGCCTTCCCCTTCATTCCGCAGGCGATGCGTGACCATTACAACGAGCTGGAGATCAAGGCCAACGGCACCGACCACCCGATGACCGGCAAGGCCACCCTCGAGGCCACCATGCACTCGATCGACCTGACCGACGCGTCGTGGCTGATCAGACCCGATGCGAAGCTGCCGGTGGGCAAGTTGGAGAGCCGAATCATCATCGACTCGACGCACCTGGGCCGGTACCTGGGCATGGGCGACCTGATGGTTGAGGCACCACCCGCCGAGACCAACGACGCCACCGGCGGTACCACCGAATCGGGAATCTCCGGCAACCACGGACTGGTGTTCAGCGGCACCCCCAAATCGGCTGACTTCGACCACCGGGTGAGCATCTCGATGGATATTTCGATCGCCCCCGACGACCAGGCGACACTGGTTTTCGCCCCGACCGGCATCCTCACCGGCCCGGATACCGCCAATCAAACCGTTCCGGACGACAAGCGCGATGCCGTCCTTCATGCCTTTACCGCCACGCTGCCCAATCAGCGACTTCCGTTCGGCGTGGCGCCGCACACCGTCGGGGCCCGCGGCTCGGACATCATCATCGAGGGCATCAGCACGGGAGTAACCGTCACCCTTGCGGGGTTTAAGCAGTCATGAACCGTGCCGCCGAGGATGCAGCGCGAAGCAATGAGGAGGAGCGGCGTCAATGACGACTGTCGTGGTAGCCCTCGTGGCGGCGCTTGCACTGGCGGCAGTCGTTGGCTGGTTCCTGACCCGGCGCTCCGGAAACATCAAAGAAGTTGCTGCCGATTCAGGCCCGGGCGCCGGCGCCGACACCGCGGACCTGGGCCTGTCCAGCACCGGGCCGACCGTCGTGCATTTCAGCGCCCCATGGTGCGGACCCTGCGATCGCGTACGCCGGGTGGTCGACCAGGTGTGCGACAACATGGGCGATGTGGCCCATGTCGAAGTCGATATCGACGCCAACCCAGCCGCCGCACGCCGGTTTTCGGTGCTGTCGTTGCCGACCACCCTGATCTTCGATGTCGACGGGCGGCAGCGTTACCGCGCATCGGGTGTCCCCAAGGCCGCCGACCTGCGGTCCGCCCTCGAACCGCTGTTGGCTTGATCGCGATGTCATTGGGTAAGCTGACCGACGTGTCATCCCGCATGGAGCCCATGCTCACCAAGCGCCGCGCAGTCGATCTGTGCCGCATCGCGGGTTGTTGTTGTTGCTGTTGCTGTAGCTGCTGAGTAGCCGCGCCCGCCCGCGCAGCACTCGGAGCAGCCCGGAATCCCACCGTGGTATGTCTCCCCCTTTTCCGTGCAACAGGCAAATAGGAGTCGTTCGTGTCAAGTACCAATACCAGCGCCGAGCTGGACCGCGTCGACGTTCGTGGACCCCGATTCGCCGCTTGGGTCACGACCGCGGTCCTGGTCGTCACGCTGATCGTGTCGGCGATAAGCCCGCTGGCGGCCGCGATCATTCTGGGCCTGCAGGCCGTGGTCTTCGCGATCGGCGCCCTCGGCGGTCCGCGACGGCATCCCTATGGCCGGCTGTTCGCCACCCTCGTGGCACCCAGGCTGGGCCCGGTCAAAGAGCGCGAACCGGTGCCGCCGTTGAAGTTCGCCCAATTAGTCGGTCTGATCTTCGCGATCGTCGGCACCGCGGGATTCGCCGTCGGTGCGCCCCTGGTGGGCGTCATCGCAACGGCTTTCGCGCTGGTGGCGGCGTTCCTGAATGCGGCCTTCGGCATCTGCCTGGGCTGCCAGCTGTATCCCCTCGTGGTTCGCATACGACCGACCGCCGGTCCCGCGTAACCGAAGTTCATCGCAAGTAATCGAAAGGATCCCCACCATGGCACGTTCCGACGTCCTGGTCTCCGCCGAGTGGGCTGAGAATAATCTCGACGCCGCGAATGTCGTGTTCGTCGAGGTCGATGAGGACACCAGTGCCTACGACGGAGGCCACATCGCCGGCGCGGTGCGGCTCGACTGGCGCACCGATCTGCAAGACGCGGTCAAGCGCGACTTCGTCGATGCCGAGCAGTTCTCCAAATTGCTGTCCGACCGCGGCATCGCCAACGACGACACCGTGATCCTCTACGGCGGTAACAACAACTGGTTCGCCGCCTACGCCTACTGGTACTTCAAGCTGTACGGCCACGACAAGGTCAAACTGCTCGACGGCGGCCGCAAGAAGTGGGAGCTCGACGGGCGCCCACTGTCCGCCGACACCGTCAGCCGGCCGGCCACCTCCTACACCGCGACCCCACCGGACAACACGATCCGGGCGTTCCGGGACGAGGTCATCGCCGCGATCAACACCAAGAACCTCGTCGACGTGCGCTCCCCCGACGAGTTCTCCGGCAAGATCCTGGCACCCGCGCACCTGCCGCAGGAGCAAAGCCAGCGGCCTGGACACATTCCGGGAGCGTTGAACGTGCCGTGGAGTAAGGCCGCCAACGAGGACGGCACTTTCAAGTCCGACGAGGAGTTGGCCAAGCTGTACGCCGACGCCGGCCTGGACGGCACCAAGGAAACGATTGCGTACTGCCGGATCGGAGAACGTTCGTCACACACCTGGTTCGTTCTGCAGGAATTACTCGGGCATAACAACGTCAAAAACTACGACGGCAGTTGGACAGAATACGGCTCCCTGGTGGGCGCCCCGATCGAGTTGGGAAGCTGATATGTGCTCTGCACCTAGGCAAGGACAGACGTTGCCCGCCAGCGTCGACCTCGAGAAAGAAACGGTGATCACCGGCCGCGTCGTGGACCGCGACGGCCAAGCCGTCGGTGGTGCGTTCGTCCGCCTGCTGGACTCGTCGGACGAGTTCACGGCCGAGGTGGTCGCGTCGGCCACCGGTGACTTCCGGTTCTTCGCGGCACCGGGATCCTGGACGCTGCGCGCCCTGTCCAAGGCCGGCAACGGCGACGCCGTCGTGGCGCCGTTGGGCGCGGGCATCCACGAAGTGGACGTCAAGATTGCGTGACCGCGGGCGGCTGTGACCGGGATCCCCGGAAGCGTCGTTGACGAGGTCAGGCGAATAGACTTTCAACCGTGGTGCTCTTCTTCGAGATTCTGCTGGTCGCGGCAGTCGTGGTCATCTCCTGGTTTGCGTTGTACACCCTCTACCGACTGATCACTGACGAGTCGTGACGTACGACGAGGACCCTGAGGGACCCGCGGGTTCCACAGTCTCCGGCGACCGCGCGGTGGCTGCCGCCGCCGAACGCGCCAAGGTGACCGCGGCCCGCAATATCCCGGCCTTCGACGACCTACCCGTTCCGGCCGACACCGCGAACCTGCGCGAAGGCGCCAACCTCAACGACGCGCTGCTGGCCCTGCTGCCGCTGGTCGGCGTGTGGCGCGGCGAAGGCGAGGGGCGCGGACCCGACGGTGATTACCGGTTCGGCCAGCAGATCGTGGTCTCACACGACGGCGGCGATTACCTGAATTGGGAAGCCAGGTCCTGGCGGCTCGACAGCGCCGGCGAGTACCAGGAACCCGGCCTGCGCGAGACCGGCTACTGGCGCTTCGTCCCCGACCCCGACGACCCCAGCGAATCGCAGGCGATCGAGCTGTTGCTGGCCCACTCGTCCGGATACGTCGAATTGTTCTACGGCCGCCCGCGCAATCAGTCGTCGTGGGAACTGGCGACCGACGCCCTGGCCCGCACGCGTTCCGGTGTGTTGGTCGGTGGCGCCAAGCGGCTCTACGGGATCGTCGAAGGCGGCGACCTGGCCTACGTCGAAGAGCGGGTAGATGCCGACGGCGGACTGGTCCCACATCTGTCCGCGCGGCTGTCCCGATTCGCCGGATAACGGCCCGCTGCTGTTGCCCGCCTTGAAAACTCGGGGCGACTCGGGAGAGGTTCGGCGGTCGCGTACAACCGTTGCCTTGGGCCGATCTTTTGCGTGTACTGTTCGACGTCCGAACAGCCGAGGCCGCGCGAAGGGAGATCGGCGGATGCCTCCCACGAGGACACCCTCGCCCATACTGCGATGGGCCGTCACCGCGGTCGGCCTGCTGCTCGTCGTTTATCTGGCGGTCCTGGCAGTGCGCCCCTCCATCGACGACTCGTTTCCAGCCTGGCTGGGGTGGTTCGGCCGACCGGGATCGATGCCGACGCTGGCGATCGTGGTGACGGTGCTGATCTCGGTGTGTGTGGTGACCTTCCGGTCGGACAGTGGCCACCGGGTGGTGGGCATGTCGTTCACCGTGATCGCCGTCCTCATCGGGATGAGCGCGGTGCTGGGACTCAGCTCGTATTGGGGTTGTCACGACGCCAACCATCCAGCCTTCTTCACGCCGCTGATGGCGACGGCCAGCCTGGTCAAGGGCGGCACCGGCGACTTCTCGGTGAGCGGGCACACCTGCCCGAACCCCACCCCGGTCGGCCTGGAACTGGCCCGGATCACAGCACTGTCGGCGATCTTCACCGGACTGGGCGGCGTTGTGGTCGGCGTGTTTCGGGCCCAGGTGGACCGGCTCCGGGCCAATTGGGCCGACTCCGTCACCGCCATCGTCGGTGTCGACAGCGACACTCAATCGATGATCAGCGCCGTCGCTCGCACGCTGGACCGGCGCAGCACACTGGTCGTCATCACCGGCGCCAGCGACGACCGCGTACAGCGGGCCCGCCGGCAGGGCGCTCGGGTGGTGCTGGTGGACTTCAACGCCCCATCGACCCTGGTCTCACTTCGGCTGTGGGGCCGCCTGTCTCGGCTCTACCTGATGGCACCTGACCCGGCGATCAACCTGTTGTGGCTGGACCTGATCAGTCGTCGGCTCTCCGAGGTCGCCCACAAGCAGCGGTTGCCCCTCATCGTGCGCATGGACGACCCCTGGCTGGCCCAGGCGTGGCGTGCCCAACAGTTCGGCGGATCGGATACGCGGTGGGCGGCCGACGTTGTCGGCAAATACGAGGTGACCGCGGGCCGGCTCCTCGACAGCGTCGTCGCGACGGGGCGAACTAACCACGTATTTGTCTGCGGCACTTCGCAATTGACCCTGGCACTATGCGCGGACTTGACCCAACGCGCTTTGGAACGCGACTTCTACACTCCGCCCGGCGCGGCGGTGTTGCCCGCGCTGACGCTGGTCGAAAGAGATGCCGAAGATTACCTGCGGGATCACGAATTTCACCGTCAGCAAGCCGGATTCATGTCGGAGGGGCCGACCATCGACGCGGTCGCGGAGGCGCCGACGATCCCGACCATGCTGAAGCTGATCGGTGATGTCGACCCCGCAACCAGCGCGGTGATCTTCGTGGACGCCCACGCCGAAACAACCGCCGCCAGGCTGGCCGCCCGTTTCCCCGACATGCCCATCTA
>DASYJS010000369.1:0-8854 GCA_035996225.1 Mycobacterium sp.
ACTTGGCCTGCCGCGCCCGGTGATGGTTAACCGTGTGCGCCACATCAGCCAACGCCACCTGCGCGCCAGCGCCCTGCATCCAATCGGCCAACACCGACGCCGTCACCGCCACCCGCTGCGCCGTCTTGCCCGACACCACCAACGTCGACACCCCCGGGTCGGGAATGGGTCGACGTGGGGGCGTGAACTCTTGACCCTGTTCGATCACGATGTGAGCGTTGGTGCCGCCGAATCCGAACGACGACACGCCGGCCCGGCGCGGACGTCCCGTGTCGGGCCAGGGGGTCTGCGTGTCAACAACTTTCATCCGCAGATTGCCGAAGGGAATGTGCGGATTGGGGCTTTCGAAGCGCTGATTGGGCGGGATCTCGCCGCGTTCAACCGCCATCACGGCCTTGATAAAGCCCGCGACCCCGGCCGCCGCCTCGGTATGACCCAGGTTCGTCTTCAGGGCGCCGATCAGCAGCGGAGAATCCTCGGGACGACCACGACCCAGCACCGTGCCCAGGGCGCGTGCTTCGATCGGATCGCCCAACAACGTTCCGGTGCCGTGCGTTTCGACATAGTCGACCATGCCGGGCTGCATTCCCGCGTTGGTGTAGGCGGCACGCAGCACCGCCATCTGGGCTGCGGGGTTGGGAGCCATCAACCCGTTGGAGCGGCCGTCCTGGTTGACCGCCGAACCGCAGATCACCGCCAGCACCCGATCGCCGTCGCGCTGCGCGTCGGTCAACCGCTTGAGCACCACCACGCCGGCGCCCTCACCACGCACGAACCCGTCCGCTGCGGCGTCGAACGCGCGGCACCTGCCCGTGGGCGATAGCGCGCCGACTTGGTCGAAACCGCGAAATACCGCCGGGGACAACAGCAAATTCACACCGGCGGCGATGGCCAGATGGGAGTCCTGGGTTCGCAGGCTCTGGCACGCCAGGTGAATGGCCACCAACGATGACGAGCATGCGGTGTCGATCGCGACCGATGGGCCGCGCAGGTCAAGGAAATACGACAGACGGTTGGCGATGATGCTCATCGCGCCGCCGGTGTTGTTCCAGCCGTCGACCTGGCAGAGGTCGTTGGAGGAGATAACGCCGTATTCACTCAGGCATGCCCCGGCGAATACTCCCGTCTGCGAACGACGCAGCGAGCTCGGCGGTATTCCGGCGTGCTCCAACGCTTCCCAGGCCACCTCCAGCAACAGGCGCTGTTGGGGGTCCATCTTGTCGGCTTCGCCGGGGGAGATCTCGAAGAACTCGGCGTCGAAGGCGTCGAGGTCGGGCAGGAATGAGCCCCACCGCGTCGTGCGGGCCAACGTTGCCGCTACCTCGGGCGAACCGGTGTCGAACGGCTGCCATCGTTCGGGCGGCACTTCCCCGATCGTGCAACCGCGCTCAACCACAAACTGCCACAATGCTTCTGGGCCCGATATCCCTCCAGGGAAGCGGCACCCCATCCCGACGACGGCGATCGGCTCGTCAAGCGAGCTACGAGCCGGGCGCGTGGGTCCCGCGTCGGATTCGGGTTCGGCTTCGGGCGCGGTGAGGTATGCGGCCAGGGCGTTGATCGTCGGGTGCTCCCAGAATTCGATCGGGGACACGGTCTTTCCCAACAGCTCTGACAATTCACCGGACAGCACGACCGACTCGCGAGAGCTCACGCCAAGGTCGGCCAGCGACAGATCAGGGTCGACCTCGTCTGGTGTGCAGCCGATGTTGGTCACCAAGTAGTCGACCAGCCAGTGGCGCAGGTCGGCTTCACCGCCGATGCCCGACGATGTCATACGGTCACGTCCAGCCTGGTGAATCCCTCAGTTTGATAGCGTTCGATGCAGGCCGAACGCCGGACTTTGCCGCTCGTGGTGATCGGTATCGAACCAGGGGACACCAGAACAAGATCGGCGACCCGCAGACTGTGGGACTTCGATATCGCCGACGTGACTTTGCGCTTTACCGAACGAAGTCGCACTAGTGCCTCTTCCTCGGACTTTCCGTGCCCCTTCAGTTCGATGATCGCCACCAGTTGCTCGGTGATGTCATCAGGCACCGATATCGCCGCGACCCGGCCGCCGGTGATTTCCTGGATCGTGGCCTCGATGTCGTCGGGGTAGTGGTTGCGCCCGTCGACGATGAGTAGGTCTTTGATACGGCCCATGATGAACAGTTCGCCGTCGGAGATGACGCCCAGATCGCCGGTCCGCAACCATGGGCCCTCCGCGGCCGCGGGCGCGGGATCGACCAGCTTGGCGTTGAAAACGCGCTCGGTTTGATCCGGCTTGCGCCAATATCCCATCGTCACGTGGTCGCCCCGCACCCAGATCTCGCCCACGGTCCCCGCGGGGTTCTCGACCATGGTTTCCGGGTGGACGATTCGCACCGACGAGGGGTCGGGCGCGCCGTAGCCGATGAGCTGGGTTCCGAGCGTCCCGTCGGTTCCACACTGCTTGGCCTGACCGGCGGTCAAGTGCTCATAGTCGAAACGGACCGTCTTGGGCGCGGTGCCGGGTTCGGGACCTGCCACATAAAGCGTTGCTTCCGCGAGTCCATAAGAGGGGCGTATTGCCGTTGGGCTCAGGTTGTACGAAGCGAAATGCTCGTTGAAACGCTTCACCGTCGCCACGTGGATTCGTTCGCTGCCACTGACGATGCATTGCACGTTGCCGAGGTCGAGTCCGGCCATGTCGTCGTCGGACGTTCTGCGCACGCACAATTCGAAGGCGAAGTTGGGTGCGGCGGAAAGGCACGGACCGTTGGTGGCGAGCATGTGGATCCAACGTGCCGGGCGAACCAAAAATGACATCGGGCTCATCAACACCGCGCTCCGCTGGCCCACCAATGGTGCACAAAGTCCCAGAATCAGCCCCATGTCGTGGTAGAGCGGCAGCCAGGACGTCAGAGTCAGGTTGCTCGGCAGCTTTGCGGGACCCCCAAAGTAGGCATACATGCTTTGTGTCACGTTGGCGATGACGTTTTTGTGCGACACGATGACACCGGCCGGCGTGCGCGTCGAGCCGGACGTGTATTGCAAATATGCGGCGCCGGAAGAGTGGTGCCGGCTGGGTGGGAGCTCGCGCGGCGAGTCCATGTCCAGCAGGTCGACCTCGATAACGAATGGGGCGGGTTGCCCGTCGTTTCCGGATGCGTATTTCGTGACGTCGCCGACCACGGCGGAGGTAGTGAGAATCGCTACCGGGTTGGAATCGCGCAGCACTGCGGAAATACGGTCGTCGTGCATACCGTATTGCGGCGTCGAGAGCGGAACGGCGATGAAACCGGCCTCGAGCACGCCGAAGAAAGCGACAATATATTCCATTCCCTGCGGCGCCAGAATCGCCACTCGGTCACCGGGTGAGCCGCACAGTGCGAGTTCCTCGGCAAGAATGCGCGCGCGTTGCGACAGTTGCGACCACGTCAGAGTCTCAGCAAACCCCGTCGGGTCCTGCTCGTAGTCGATGTACGTGAACGCCGTCGCGTCAGGCTGTTCGTCAGCCCGACCCTGCAGCAAAGCAGGTATGGACGCATTCCTTACCGGCATTTCGTTACCTTCCCAACTCGCTGTCGGCGTCACTAAGTGCACGCACCCTGTGTGTAGCTTTTGAGCGGCTTTGTGGCTCCAGATGGAGCCCCCCTAGCACACAGCAGCTGCTGGCGGAAACGTCGGTACGTTAAGACTGGATGGGCGGGGTCCCCGGTTTTCCCTCCCCGGCCACGAGTCTCCTTAAGCAAGGTAAGCATCTAACACGGGGAAGTGTTGGGTTTTACGAAATCCACAGCTTTCTCCACAGGATCCGGCGTGGGTTGTTGACACTGTGGAGCACATTTGCCGCGAACATCGTTCTTGCAGGTCATGGCCCTATGCCCGGCGAGTGATTGGTGGTGCCAGAGTGGCGTGTGGGTAACCCGTTGTGACCAAGATCGCCTATCCGACGGGTGGCGCGACTGGTCGGTTTTGGGACCAGCGCACCGTTTTGAGGGCCCCGCAGACGCGCTGTGTTGAGCCCCCGGTGGCGCGCTGGCGCAACTGCGGCGGGCGGGCGACGCTAACGGGCTGGGACGGCTTCGCGGGCGGG
Organism: Mycobacterium sp.; assembly: GCA_035996225.1. Classification (GTDB taxonomy): domain Bacteria; phylum Actinomycetota; class Actinomycetes; order Mycobacteriales; family Mycobacteriaceae; genus Mycobacterium. The sequence goes on from DASYJS010000369.1 coordinate 4,064, forward strand.
ACCCTCAGCGGTGTGCACGGCGAGCGCGTGATCATCGACGGCCCGGTGGCAGCGCAAATTCGCCCGGCACCCTCCGGCGGCGTACTCAGCTAACTCCCGCTGCACCGATCGAGAATTTTTCCTCAATGTTTTTCACCAGTTCCGGTAAATTATTGTTGAGGTAAAAATGATCTCCAGCAAATATCTGGAGGGAGAACTCATCCGTGGTGCGATCGGACCAGGCCGTCATGTTCTCCTCGGCAACGATGATGTCGTTATCCGCGACGAAGGCGTGGATCGGGCACGACACCGTTACCTCTGGCGCACGGGTGTAAGCGGCAATCGCCCGCACGCTTTGCAAGGTAGGCAGAATCGTCGCGGCGAATTCGTCATTCGCCAGCATTTCGGGGTTCGTGTCGGTGACCTGCGCGACCACGTTCAAGATGTCGCGATCCGAACCCTGTAGTTCCTTGTAGCGGATATGGCCGGGTGCCGCGCAGGACGACACGAAAAGAGCGGCGATCGGATGTCCGGCCGATTGGAAGCGCAGCGCCACTTCGAAGGCCAGCAACCCGCCCATGCTGTGGCCGAAGAAGGCCACCGGACGGTCGGTGGGCGCGGTGGGCCCCATCATGGTGAAGATCTCGTCAGCGAACTCGGGAATGCTCGGAAGCTGGGTGAGGCCCCGATCGCGCCGCCCGGGATATTGGACGGCAACGCGCTGGATGTCCGCGGAGAACGCCTTCGCAAACGGCACATAAAAGGTCGCGGACCCGCCGGCGTGCGGAAATATGTAGAGAATTGATGCGGCCGGCTTCGCGTTGGCGCTACCTCGGTCCGCGGGGGCTTTCACTGATTCAGCCTAACTTGATGCCACTAGCTGGCCTGCTCGTTCCCGCGATGACGACAGCCGCCCTGCACGGGCGCAAGTGCAGAAGTCCTGGAAGAATCTACTTTTGTGAGCCGATTGCTTGCCGGCGCTGTGCGCCGGGTTCGAACAATGGGCGCCCGGAAAGGCCGTGTGGCGACTCTGGCGGGGTACCGGGCGGGGTGCCGCTGCGCCCGGCCGGCGATTTTCCACGCCGGCCGTGTCAGGTCAATGCCCGACACACCGGCGTTGCCACCGCCGTCACAGAGGTAACACCAGGCACACTGGTAACAACAGGTTTTTGCTAAAGACCGCAGGAGGGCATGGCCGTGTACCGAGTCTTTGAAGCGCTGGATGAATTAGGCGCCATTGTCGAAGAAGCCCGCGGCGTGCCGATGACGGCGGGCTGTGTGGTGCCTCGTGGTGACGTGCTGGAGCTGATCGACGACATCAAAGATGCGATCCCCGGCGAACTGGACGACGCCCAGGACGTGCTCGACGCCCGTGACTCGATGCTGCACGACGCCAAGTCGCACGCCGAATCCATGGTGTCCTCGGCAACGACCGAGTCGGAGTCGATGCTCAATCACTCCCGCGCGGAGGCCGACCGGCTGCTCTCCGACGCCAAGTCGCAGGCCGACCGGATGGTGAGCGAGGCGCGTCAGCACAGCGAGCGGATGGTGGGGGAGGCTCGCGAGGAATCGATCCGCATCGCCACCGCGGCCAAACGCGAGTACGAGGCCAGCGTGTCTCGTGCCCAGGCCGAAGCCGACCGGCTCATCGAAAACGGCAACATCTCCTACGAAAAGGCCGTGCAAGAGGGCATCAAGGAGCAGCAGCGCCTGGTCTCGCAGAACGAGGTCGTGCAGGCAGCGAACGCGGAATCCACCCGCCTCATCGACACCGCACATGCCGAGGCCGACCGGTTGCGCGGTGAGTGCGACATCTACGTCGACAACAAGCTCGCCGAGTTCGAGGAGTTCCTCAACGGCACACTTCGTTCGGTGGGCCGTGGTCGCCACCAACTCCGGACGGCGGCCGGAACGCACGACTACGCGACCCGGTAGCCCCTAGCGCATGCGGGCGGCGCCGTAAGCTTTTTGCCATGGCGCGCAAACACACCACCACTGCGCAGCAGCATCCGGCCTCGCCGCTGGCGATTGACGTCGCGCGGCTCGGGCGGCGCCCGGGATCGATGGTCACCTTGCGTAACACCGTGCCCAGCCCGTTGCGCATCGGACTGGACATGATCGCGATCCAGCAGGGCGCTCCGCTGGACATGGACCTGCGGGTCGAGTCGGTGTCGGAAGGCGTCTTGGTCACCGGAACGGTGTCCGGGCCCACCGTCGGCGAGTGCTGCCGGTGCCTGACCGAGGTCAAGGGGCATGTGCAGGTCGGCCTGACCGAACTCTTCGCCTACCCGGCCAGCGCCACCGAGGCGACCACCGAGGAAGACGAGGTGGGCCGGGTTGTCGACGACCGCATCGACCTCCAGCAATTCGTCATCGACGCCGTCGGGCTCGAGCTCCCGTTTACGCCGGTATGCCAACCCGATTGCCCGGGGTTGTGCCCGGAGTGCGGGGTGCTGCTGGCCAACGACCCCGCCCACCACCACGACAGCATCGATCCGCGGTGGGCCAAGCTGGTGGGCATGCTGTCCGACGATTCCGACGACCCGGATTCCTCTCGGGGTGACCGGTGACCTCGCGGGAAATTCTGATCGAGGCGCTCGGGGTCGAGCTGCCTGACGAGCTGCTCTCGTTGGCGCTGACCCATCGCAGCTACGCCTACGAGCACGGCGGACTACCGACGAACGAGCGGCTGGAGTTCCTCGGCGACGCCGTCCTGGGCCTGATCGTCACCGACGAGCTCTACCACCGTCATCCCGACCGCTCCGAAGGTGACCTGGCCAAACTGCGTGCCAGTGTCGTCAACACCCAGGCGCTGGCCGAGGTTGGGCGAAGACTGACCGAAGGGGGACTGGGCGCTCACCTCCTGCTGGGGCGCGGCGAAGCGAACACCGGTGGGGCCGGCAAGTCGAGCATCCTGGCCGACGGCATGGAATCGCTGCTGGGTGCGATCTACCTGCACCACGGAATCGAGGTATCGCGTGCGGCGATCCTGCGGCTGTTCGGTCCGCTGCTGGACGCCGCGCCGACGCTGGGCGCCGGGCTGGACTGGAAGACCAGCCTGCAGGAGCTGACCGCGGCCCGCGGCCTGGGCGCGCCGTCCTACCTGGTCACCTCCACCGGCCCGGACCACGACAAGGAATTCACCGCGGTGGTCGTCGTGATGGAGACCGAATACGGGTCGGGTGTCGGCCGCTCTAAGAAGGAAGCCGAGCAGAAGGCCGCCGCCGCGACCTGGAAAACGCTGGAAGCGCTGGACACCGCGGGAAAAACGCCCGTCTAGATGCCCGAGCTGCCCGAAGTCGAGGTGGTGCGCCGCGGCTTGCAGGCCCACGTCGTGGGCAAGACGATCACCGCGGTTCGGGTGCACCACCCCCGCGCGGTGCGCCGCCACGAGGCAGGTCCCGCCGACCTAACGGCCCGGCTGCTCGGCGCGCGGATCGATGGAACCGATCGGCGGGGCAAATACCTGTGGCTGCTGCTGGACGTCGAGTCCGGGGAGCCCGATATCGCGCTGGTCGTTCACCTCGGCATGAGCGGGCAGATGCTGCTGGGCGCCGTTCCGCGGGCCGACCACGTCCGGATCTCCGCGCTGCTCGACGACGGAACCGTGCTCAGCTTCGCCGACCAGCGGACCTTCGGGGGCTGGATGCTTGCCGACCTGATCGAGGTCGACGCCAGCGTGGTTCCGGAGCCGGTGGCTCACCTCGCGCGTGACCCGTTGGACAGCCGCTTCGATGCCGATGCGGTGGTGAAGGTGTTGCGTCGCAAGCATTCCGAGATCAAGCGTCAACTCCTGGACCAGACCGTCGTCTCCGGGATCGGCAACATCTACGCCGATGAGGCGTTGTGGCGGGCCAAGGTTCATGGCGCCCGGGTGGCCGCCACGCTGAGCCGCCGCCAGTTGGTCGCCGTCCTGGACGCCGCCGCAGAGGTGATGCGCGAGGCACTCGTCAAGGGCGGGACCTCGTTCGATTCGCTGTATGTCAACCTCAACGGCGAGTCGGGCTACTTCGACCGATCCCTGGATGCGTATGGGCGCGAAGGCGAAAGCTGCCGGCGTTGCGGCGCGGTGATACACCGCGAGCGGTTTATGAACCGTTCGTCGTTCTACTGTCCGCGCTGTCAGCCGCGTCCGCGCGGTTAACATTTCTCGCGGAAAGCTGAGGCTAACCTCAGCATCGTGAGGTTATCCTTACCAGGATGATGAACCTCACGCGTCGGCGCAAAACAGCGCGGAACGCAGATCGTTTTTCGGGTTCGCCAACCGTTCTGGCCCAGCTGTCGCCGGGCGAGCGGGCAACCATCGTGGGCGTGGCGACGGCGGCATCGTCGGTGGTGGCGGGCCGACTACGGCAGTTGGGATTTCGGCCGGCGTCCCACGTCGAGGTCATCCGCCGAGCCCCGATGGGCGACCCGACCATCTATCGCGTTCAGGACACCGAACTATGCCTGCGCCGGCGGGAGGCGCGTCTGATCGAAGTCACCCCGGGCAGCGACGCATGACGTCCTGCCACGACGAAGGCGGCGCCGGGGTCGTCGTCGCGAGTGTGGCACGCGTCGCTCTAGTCGGCAGTCCCAACGCGGGCAAGACTTCGGTGTTCAACCAATTGACCGGACTGCGAGCCAAGACCGGTAACTATCCGGGCGTCACGGTCGGACGCAGCGTCGGCATCACGAAGGTGGACGGCGTCGAGGTTGCCATCGAGGATTTGCCGGGCACCTACAGCCTCGACCCGATCAGTCCGGACGAGCAGGTGGTGGCCGACCTGCTCGGCGGCGAGGTTTACGGCGATGGCCGGCCCGACGCGATCG
>DASYJS010000370.1:0-86201 GCA_035996225.1 Mycobacterium sp.
CGATGGTGATCGCGCTGGCCCCATTGCTGTGGGTGCTGTGCGCGGTGGTCGCCAAGGGGTTCAAGGTGATCGCGTCGTCGGCGTGGTGGACGCATTCACAAGCGGGTATGACGCCTTTTCTGGCTGGGGGCGGCGCATATCACGCGGTTATCGGTACCCTTTTGCAGGGATTGGTATCCGCCACGATTTCCATCCCGATAGGTGTCATGCTCGCGATCTATCTGGTTGAGTACGGGGGCGGTACCAGACTTGGCAGACTGGCGACCTTCATGGTGGACATCCTGTCAGGTGTGCCCTCGATCGTGGCGGCATTGTTCATCTACGCGTTGTGTGTGGCGACGCTGGGCTTTCCCCGTTCGGGGTTCGCAGTGTCGTTGGCGTTGGTGCTGTTGATGCTGCCGGTGATTGAGCGCGCGACCGAGGAGATGCTGCGGATCGTTCCGGTAGATCTTCGCGAGGCCAGCTATGCGTTAGGGGTACCGAAGTGGAAAACCATTGCCAAGGTGGTGATTCCGACAGGGTTGTCGGGCATCATCACGGGGATCATGTTGGCGGTGGCCAGAGTGATGGGCGAGACGGCCCCGCTGCTGATCTTGGTCGGCTATTCGCAGGCCATGAACTTCGACATCTTCAAGGGGTTCATGGGGACGCTGCCTGGCATGATGTTCAACCAGACAGTGGCCGGCGCGGGCGTCAACCCGGTTCCCACGGATCGGCTGTGGGGAGCCGGGTTGACACTGATCTTGATGATCGCGGTGATCAATGTCGGAGCCAGAGTGGTCTCGATGATGTTTGCTCCCAAGAAGTCCTAGGGAGGAGTGCTGGGTGGCCAAGCGATTGGACTTGAAAGACGTCAACATCTACTACGGATCGTTTCAGGCGGTCGCTGATGTGACGCTGTCGATTCTCCCCCGGAGCGTGACGGCGTTCATTGGAGCGTCCGGCTGCGGCAAGACGACCGTGCTGCGAACACTGAACCGGATGCATGAGGTCATCCCGGGTGCCCGGGTCGACGGCACCGTGTTGCTCGACGACGAAAACATCTACGCCGCGGGTATCGACCCGGTCGGTGTGCGTCGGGCGATCGGGATGGTGTTCCAGAGGCCAAATCCGTTCCCCGCCATGTCTATTCGTGACAATGTGGTGGCGGGCCTGAAGCTGCAGGGGGTGCGCAACCGCAGGCTGCTCGATGACGTCGCCGAGCACTCGCTGCGCGGCGCGAACCTATGGGATGAGGTCAAGGATCGGTTGAACAGGCCCGGCGGCGGTCTGTCCGGCGGGCAGCAGCAGCGGTTGTGCATCGCGCGGGCGATCGCCGTGCAACCCGATGTGTTGCTGATGGACGAACCGTGCTCCGCGCTTGACCCGATCTCGACGATGGCGATCGAGGAACTGATCAGCGAGTTGAAGCAGGACTACACGATCGTCATCGTCACGCACAACATGCAGCAGGCTGCCCGCGTCAGCGATCACACGGCGTTTTTCAACCTGGAAGCAGCGGGAAAGCCCGGCCGGCTCATCGAGATCGATGACACCGAGAAGATCTTTTCCAATCCCTCCCAGAAGGCCACCGAGGACTACATCTCCGGCCGCTTCGGCTGAGGGCTTACGGCGTCGGCGGCGCGGTGTCGTCTTCGGGCAACCTGCCTGTTGCCTGGAAAATGACGCGCCTGGCCACCTCGACCGCGTGGTCGGCGAAGCGTTCGTAGAAACGGCCCAGCAACGTCACGTCGACGGCGGCCGCCACACCGTGCCTCCATTCCCGGTCCATCAGGACCGAGAACAAGTGCCGGTGCAGATCGTCCATCGCGTCGTCTTCTTCGCGTATCCGGGCAGCTTTCTCCGGGTCGCGGGACAACACCACCTCTTGTGCGCTGTTGCCCAATTCGACTGCGACTCTGCCCATTTCGGCGAAATACCCATTGACCTCTTCGGGCAATGCGTGCTGAGGATGGCGTCGGCGGGCAATCTTTGCGACGTGCAGCGCCAGCGCGCCCATCCGGTCGATATCGGCCACCATCTGGATGGCACTCACAATGGACCGCAGGTCGCCGGCCACCGGTGCCTGCAGCGCCAGCAGCACGAACGCGCTCTCCTCGGCGCGAGCGCTCGAATTCGCGATCTCTTCGTGGCCGGAGATCACCTGTTCGGCAAGAACGAGGTCGGCTTGCAGGAGTGCCTGGGTTGCCCGCTCCATGGCCGCCCCCGCTAGCCCGCACATCTCGCCAAGCCGCTCGGATAAATCCGAGAGTTGCTCATGATAGGCGGTGCGCATGCCGCCAAGCCTACTTACTCGGCGTCGAAAACGGCGGCCTACCGGGTCGAAATACGGTTATTCACAGGTGGTATCGGCGGCATTAGTCACCGTCAGGTCGTCCGGCAGTTTGGTTGGCGTGTTACCCGGGCTGCGATCGATCTGGACGCTGACCGACGAGCCGCTGGGTATGGGAGGGGAAACCGACTTGAAGTCGGGGCCGAGCACCACCTGAACGACCTGCCCGTAGCCGGAAACCCGGGCAACCTTCGAATTGGCGAACGCCGATGCCACCGTCGCGGCCGCTTGCTCGTTGCCGGCGGAGAAGAATACGGTCGTCGCGTTCACCGAACTCGGGAAGTCATCGGGCGACATGACGTTAAACCCGCTTCGCTTGAGCTGGGTGGTAGCGGTTGCGGCAAGACCACTCTGGGCGGTCGCGTTGGAGACCCGCACGGTGACTTCGTCAGGCGAGGTCGTCGTCACCTGCTCACGCCGAGCCTCGGGGGCCGCACTCGGCGGCGGTGGTTTTTTGGTGGTGGGTGCGCTTGTCGGCCCCGAGGTTGGGGTCGTCCCCAGGCTCTGCGCGTTCTGATCGTTTTCCTCAGGCAGCGGATCGTCGTTGATGATCGCGTTGAAAAGCGCCTTCGTGTCGGCCGCGCGCGGCGGTTCGTCGCCGTTCTGGTCCGTCACACCGGTGGGCACCGTGACGAAGGTGAAGTGCCCGGCCGCCATACCCTGCAGCGACTGACCCAGCTGAACAAGGTCTTTGGTCTGGACGTTGTCCACGTAGCTGTTGCTGATGAACAGGTTGACGACGTTGTTGAGCTTGTTGAGGTCGGTCAACGTGTCCTCCGAGATCAGCGAACGCAGCAGCGACGACAAGAACAACTGCTGGCGTTTGATACGGCCGTAGTCGCCGTTGAATTCGGTGGTGACTTGGCGGGCCCGCACGTAGCTCAGCGCCGTCGGGCCGTCAATGAGCTGGCGTCCGGAATGCTCCAGGACGGTACCGAGCTCATAGTCGTGCAGCGCTGTCTTGCTGCAGACCTCGACACCGCCGAGTGCCTCAACCACGTTCGCGAAGCCGGAGAAGTCGACGGCAATGAACCGGTTGATGCTCAAACCGGACAGTTTTTGGATTTCCTTCACCAGACATTTCGGACCGCCGAAGGAGAACGCCGAGTTCAACTTGGTCTCGGTGTAGACCATCTTGGGACCCCAGGTCTTTGTCTTCTCGTCGTAGAGGGGTCCGTACTTTCCGGTATCGGGGTTCCAGGCTTCGCACTGCATCGGGGTGATCGCCAGGTCACGGGGGAAAGAGACCGCCACCACGCGTTTGCGGTTCGCCGGGATGTTGACCAGCATCACGGTGTCCGATCGTGCGCCGCCGGCGTCCTCGGCGTCGCCTGCGCCCATGTTGGCGTTCGCGCCGGAGCGCGAGTCCATGCCAACGATCAGGAAGTCTTCATCCCCGTACTGCCCATTGGGGTCGACGATGTCGCCGGAGTTCCGGTCAAGGGCGCTAATGATGTTGAGCCGGTTGTTCTTCGACGCGCTCCACTGCCACGCGCCGCCGGTCAGGACCAGCGCCAGCACGGCAAACAGCGCGGCCATCGAACGCCCGGCCAGCAGTATCGGCCTGTGGCGGGACGTGCGTGTCGGCGACGGGCTCTCGGCAGATTCGGGTCGGCGGATCCGCTTCGGCTTGGCCGGGCGTGATGCGGTCGGCACCTCGGCGGTCCGGTCGGGTTCGGGCTCGTCGCCGTTCGGGTAGTTCGTGACCTTGAGGTCGGGAATCTCCGAGGCGACGTCGAGCGAGTAGGCCGGAATATCGATGACCTGGGTGTCCTGCTGGTCGACGAACACATCCGGATCGGGTTCGGGGGGTTCGTCGTCGAGGTTGACGCGGCGGTGACGGGTGCCGGTGGTGTCGGCGCCGACTTTGGCGATCAGGTCAGCGACGCTGAGCGCTCCGGAGGCATGACTTCCGGCCTTTTCCGCACCGCGTGCCGGTAGCCCGACGGCCTCGACTGCGGCGTCCGCGTGATGGTCGGTGGGTGGCTCAACCTGCCATCGGTGGATGCTGTCATCGGCGGGCGGTTCGGTGAACCGCTCCCACGGCGCGGCGCCGAACGAGGCTGGTTGGCGGTCGCGGTAGCCGTGGCGATGGCCAGGAGTGGCGTCTACCTCGCCGTCACTCATGCTCTACTCGCCTCCGAAGGTCTGATGCCGCCGTCAGTGATGTCCGTGCGCCAAATCACCGCAGCGCCGCGCTATCAGCGCTGCAACCTCGCTACCCGTCAGGTCGCGCCGTATTCAGTAGCCCCTGCGCAGCGGGATAACCAAACCGCCGCCCAAACGCAATCCAGCAAGGTCCACATCGTACTGACTTATCGCCCCAGACGCGATTTCGAGCGGCGTTCGGTTCAACCGCCGGAATGCATGACGTCGGCTCCCGCCGGGACCGTGCAGTCGTCGGGGTCGTTCAGCCAACCTTCGGGCAGGGCGACGCGGGCAGGGGAACCTTGCCGGCCTCGCGGCCCGGTCGCCGCCTCCGGGAAGGGGACGCTTCCATCCAGCCGGTCCAGCAGCGTGTCGAGTTCGTCGAGCGTGTTGACCAGGGCGAGTGCTCGCCGCAATTCGGAGCCCGCCGGGAAGCCATGCAGATACCAGGCGACGTGCTTGCGGATGTCACGCATGCCCTTGTCCTCACCGAAATGCGCGGTGAGCAACTCGCCGTGCCGACGCACGATGTCGGCGACTTCGCCGAGCGTCGGCGGGGTGGGAGCCGGACTACCGGTGAACGCGGCCGATAGTTCGGCGAACAGCCAGGGCCGGCCCAGACATCCGCGGCCGATCACGACGCCGTCGCAGCCGGTGCTGGCCATCATCGTCAACGCATCACTGGCATCGTAGATGTCGCCATTGCCGAGCACCGGAATCGTTTGCACCTGCTGTTTGAGTAGGGCGATCTGCTCCCAATCGGCGGTGCCGGAGTAGCGCTGAGCCGCCGTCCGGGCATGCAGCGCGACCGCTGCCGCGCCTTCGGCTTCGGCGATGCGCCCGGCATCCAGGTGTGTGTGGTGCCCGTCGTCGATGCCGATGCGGAACTTGACCGTCACCGGGATGTCGGTGCCTTCGGTGGCGCGCACCGCCGCGGCCACGATCTGGCCGAACAGCCTGCGCTTGAACGGCAGCGCCGCACCGCCACCGCGCTTGGTGACCTTGGGTACCGGGCAGCCGAAATTCATGTCGATGTGATCTGCCAGATCGTCGTCCGCGATCATCTTGGCCGCCGCGTACGTCGTTGCCGGGTCGACGGTGTACAGCTGCAGCGAGCGTGGCGACTCATCCGGCGAGAACGTCGTCATGTGCAGGGTGACCGGATGCCGCTCGACGAGGGCACGCGCGGTCACCATCTCGCACACGTACAGGCCGCTGACCGTGCCGACCTTCGACTGCTCTAGTTCACGGCACAGCGTCCGGAATGCGACGTTCGTCACACCGGCCATCGGGGCCAGCACCACCGGGCTGGCGAGAGTGATCGGACCGATGCGCAACGACGGGCTACCGACGGCTCATTACGAGTTTGCCGGCGGTTTTGTGCAGCTCGATTGCGGTGACCTTCTTGCCCGTACGGACTTCGCGGTCGAGTTGGCGCTGCTTGGACACCTCGAACTTGTCGCAGGCCATCTCGAGTTCCTGGATCAGCACGGCGAGGTCATCGCGCAACGCGGCTGCTTCACCGGTGAAGTCCTCGCGCTCGAAGATGCGCCATTTCTTCAGCACCGGCATGACGACCTCGTCGAGGTGGATGCGCGGATCGTAGACGCCCCCGACGGCGATGAACACGGCCTTGCGGCGGAACTCGGGCACCTGGAAGCCGGGCATCTGGAAGTTGCGCAGGATCTTGTGCAGCGACTGCATCGCCTGATTGGGCGAGATTGCGAACCCGGCGTCGCTGACATCACGGTAGAAGATCATGTGCAGGTTCTCGTCGGCCGAGATCTTGCCCAGCAACTGGTCGGCGATCGTTTCGTTGCAGGCTTTACCCGTATTGCGGTGCGAAATTCGGGTCGCCAGCTCCTGGAACGTGACGTAGATGACCGAATCGAACAGGCTCGTGGCGAATATGTCGTCTCGAATCTGGTGGTTCTGGCCCGGGCTGAAGCCCCGGTTGACCACCTCGAGGCGCAGCTTCTCCAATTCCACCGGGTCGACCGCGCGGGTCACCACCAGGTAGTCGCGCAGCGCGATCCCGTGCCGGTTCTCTTCGGCGGTCCACCGGTTGACCCACTGGCCCCAGGGGCCGTCCAGGCCGAAGTTCATCGCGATCTCGCGGTGATACGACGGCAGATTGTCTTCCGTCATCAGGTTCTGCACCATCGCCACCTGGGCGAGGTCAGAAAGCTTGCTTTCCTCCGGGTGCCACTCCTGGCCGCCGAGCGCGTAGAAGTTCTTCCCATCTGACCACGGTATGTAGTCGTGCGGGTTCCAGGACTTATGCATGCTCAGGTGACGGTTCAGGTTCTTCTCGACGACGGGCTCAAGTTCGTGTAGTAGCTGCAGCTCGGTCAGCTTGCCGGACATGACACCCCCAGTTATCTGTGTCCATTGGTTGCATCAATATATCTGTGTCGGTCAGTAGCATCAAGTTCTCGCCCGTCCGTGGCGGGTCACAACTCTGCGTCGGAATGCGGGCGCTGCCCGCCGGACGCAAAGCCGCTACTCCGATACCCCTTCGGGGGGCGGTACATACGGGGCCGCCGTGTTGAAAAGCATGTTGACGCAGTAATCGATGAACTGCTTGCGGCTGGCCCCCAGCTGTCTGTTCAGGTACGCGGTGAACAGACTTGTCAGACCGCCGACCAGGCTGGTCGCGATCATTTTCTGCAGTACAGGATCGCCGATGCCCGACAGCTTGCGCTGCAGGAGATCGATGAAGTTGGGCATCCACTCCGCGCCCGACTGGGTCAGGATCGGCTCGACGGCCGGGGCCAAGAGCAGCACGCGCCCGCGCACCGGGTCGTCGACCATCAGCTCGACGAATTGTTCGACCGCTTCTCGAGGGGTGTCCGCCGACGTGAGGGTCGTCATGGCCCGCGCGCAGACATCGTCGTACACCGCGCGCACGAATTCGTCCCGGTCGGTGAAGCTCTCGTAGAAATATCGTTCGGTCAGCGCGGCCTTGCGGCAGACGGCACGGACCGTCAGGGCAGGCCCGCGCTCGCTGCCCAATAACTGCACGCCAGCGGCGATGAGGTTGTCGCGACGAAGGGCGTGGCGACTTTCCAGGGGGACGCCTGACCAACGGCCCCGTCGTTGACCAGACTGCACATCGCTCCTAAGCTTCAAAGTGACAACGCACGTAGTCACAATTTCGGCTAGCTACAGGAAACCCACAGTGAACCAACATACGTCCGCAGCGTGTCCACTGACCAGCGGCGAAGCTGGTCGCGGCGCGCCCACCGTCGGCCAGGTGGCAATTTCTCCTGATGGGCCCAATGGTGTCGCCGGTGGCTGTCCGGTGTCGCCGTCGGGATATCAGGCGCCGCCGATCCCGCTCGGCCCGGATTCTTTGACATGGCGCTACTTCGGGGATTGGCGCGGCATGTTGCAGGGCCCGTGGGCAGGCTCCATGCAGAACATGCACCCCCAGCTGGGTGCGGCGGTCATCGACCACTCGACTTTCTTCCGGGAACGCTGGCCCCGCCTACTGCGGTCGCTGTACCCGATCGGCGGAGTTGTCTTCGACCAAGACCGCGCCCCGGTCACCGGCGCCGAGGTGCGCGACTACCACGTCGACATCAAAGGTGTTGACGAACAGGGTCGCCGCTACCACGCGCTGAACCCCGACGTCTTCTACTGGGCGCATGCCACCTTCTTCGTCGGGACTATCCATGTGGCCGAACGGTTTTGCGGCGGCCTGACCGAGGCGCAGAAACGCCAATTGTTCGACGAACATGTCGACTGGTACCGGATGTACGGCATGAGCATGCGGCCGGTACCGGCGTGCTGGGAGGAATTTCAGGTTTACTGGGACCACATGTGCCGCAACGTGTTAGAGAACAACGAGGCCGCACGTGCCGTGCTGGATCTGACTGAGCTGCCCAAACCTCCATACGCGCGGGGGGTTCCGGACTGGTTGTGGGCGGCGCAACGCAAACTGCTGGCGCCGTTCTTCGTCTGGTTCACCGTCGGTCTTTACGAGCCGCCGGTTCGCCAACTGATGGGCTACCGGTGGTCACGCCGCGACGAATGGCTGCACCGGCGGCTCGGTAACCTGGTTCGTCTCGTTTTCTCCTGTGTGCCAACACGATTCCGCAAACACCCTCGGGCCAGGGCCGGTTTGGATCGTGCCTCTGGACGGATCCCGACCGGCACGCCGCTGGTGCACACACCGGCGCGCAACCTGCCGCCGCTCGATGAGCGCGACAACCCGATGCACTACTGCCCCAAGGTTTCCTAGCGATCCTTGTTTTTTGGGTAGTGTCCTGCGTGTTATGCGTGGGCGTGACTGTGCACGTCTTCCAGACCGGACTGATGCACGTGCTGATGGCTGTGCTCGGTCCCGTCCTGGTGGGCGTGGGAGTGCTCGTGCGTGACGTGCTCGTGCTCATGCGTGGTGTGCGCGTGCGTGTGAGCCACATCGGCGTGCTGGTGTTCGTGCGCGTGCGCGGTGTCATGGGTGTGCGGCTCGGTCATGGTCAGCTCCTCGTCCGAAATATGTGGTGGTTAGCCGTTGTTCACGGTTTTGGCGATGCCGATGATTCGGCCACCGCCTTCAGTCCAGTACCGTCGCGGTGATGCCGGGGAACCCCGGGTCCGGCGTGCTCGGCGTTGAAGACAGCGTCGATGACGAGCTGGCGGACGTGGTCGTTCTCTAGGCTGTAGAAGATCGTGGTGCCGTCTCGGCGGGTGCGTACCAGGCGTGCCATCCGCAGTTTCGCAAGGTGCTGGGACACCGATGGCGCCGGCTTGCCGACGTGCTCGGCAAGCTCGTTGACCGACATCTCGCGGTGCGTCAACGACCACAGCACCTGCACCCGGGTGGCGTCGGCCAGCATGCGGAAGGCTTCGACCATCAAACTGGTTTGGTCGTCCGGCAACCGGGCTTCACTATTACCTGCATGCATACGCAGATAATAGCTCGAACATCGCTTTGGGCGGCGGGTTCAGCCGGGCGGGACCACCGTCGATTTGCGTTGGCCGCCGTTGCGTTCATGCCACAGTCGGTAGACGTCCACCGCGGCATCGTGGGGCTGGTATCGCATGGGCAGGCGCCGCTGGTCCCAGCTCTTCGCGAATTCGTCGTAAAACGTTGAGACCTCGAAGTATTTACGGTCGTCGAGGTAGTACTGCTCGTAGGACTCGCGCGTGATCAAGAAGACGACTTCCTTGGGGGAGCAGTAGTACAGCGAGCCCAGGCACATCGGGCACGGTTGGGCCATCACGTAGATGGTGGCGTCGACCAGGTGCTCGGTGCCCAGCTTCATGCACGCCTCCCGTATCGCGAGGATCTCGGCGTGGGCGGTTGGGTCGTTGGTCTGGGCGACCTTGTTGGCGCTCTCGGCGAGGACTTCGCCGTCTTTGACGATCACCGTCGCGAACGGACGGCCGCCCTCGGCGACGTTTTGGCGGGCCAGGTCGATCGTCCGTTGGGCAAAGTCAGTCACGGGGTCCTCCGGCGCGCAAAGACGGGGATCAGATAACTCGGAGCGTAGTCCCGGCAGGTCCCGGCGCCGCCGCTGTGGTAATAACTAGCCTATCTATATTTGTTTCGGTTTACGGAGTAGGGAGCACCATGGCGCGCACCGATAGCGATCGCTGGGATCTCGCGACGAGTGTCGGGGCCACGGCAACGATGGTCGCCGCCCAGCGGGCGCTGTCCAGCGACGAGAAGTTGATTGACGATCCCTATGCCGCGCCGTTGGTGCGTGCAGTCGGGATAGATGTGTACGTCCGGTTGGTCAACGGGGAGATTCCGGTTGGCGAGGATTCCGAATTCGATCCACAGCGGATGGCCGAAGGGATGGCCTGTCGCACCAGGTTCTACGACCAGTTCTTTCTCGGAGCGGCACAGAGCGGCGTTGCCCAGGCGGTGATTCTCGCCTCGGGTCTCGATGCACGTGCTTACCGCTTGCCGTGGCCGGCGGGCACCGTCGTCTACGAGGTCGACATGCCCGAGGTGATCGAGTTCAAGACCCTCACGCTGAGCGACCTCGGTGCCGAGCCGACCGCCGAGCGGCGCACCGTCGCTGTCGATCTGCGCGACGATTGGGCCACCGCACTGCAGGCGGCGGGATTCGACCCGAAGGCTCCCTCGGTGTGGAGCGCCGAGGGCCTGCTGGTGTACCTACCGGACGACGCTCAGGACGCGCTGTTCGACAACATCACCGCGCTGAGCGCCCCGGGCAGCCGGCTGGCGTTCGAATTCGTGCCCGACACAGCGATTTTCGCGGATCCGCGATGGCGCGCACACCACGACCGGATGAGCGAATTCGGGTTCGAAGTCGATTTCAACGATCTCGTCTATCACGGTCAGCGCAGCCACATCGTCGACTACCTCAAGCAGCGCGGCTGGGCAGTGTCCTCCCACTCGGTCAAGGAACTGCACGCGGCCAACGGGTTTCACTATCCCGACGACGAGGTCGCGGAAGCCTTCGCCGATGTGACCTACAGCAGCGCGGTGCTGACGCGATAACACCGAAAGATGTGGCGGGTGGGCCTCAGCGAAGCAGGTCATCCCGCAGGCGGCTGGTGAGCAGTTCCGAAAACACCGCACGAGCCGGTTCATAAAGGTTGTGAAAAGTCCCACGAACCGCATCCCGGTTGTATTCGGGAATTGACGCGACCGGGGTCCAGAAGCTGTCGATGTCCAACTGGAAGAACGGTCCGGGCTCTCCCGGCATCCTCCGGCGAAGGTAGTAGTTGGGATCGAGCACCTGGCCCATGCCTGGCCCGTAGCGCACGATCATCGATTTGCCTGGCTTCTGCTCGCGGTAAACCGCAGCGCCCTGCCATTCGGTCAGGGCCAGCCCGCCGGGAGCGATGCGTTGCGGCCCGAGCAGCGGCTCGGCGATCCATTCGGCCCAGTCGATGCGACCATCAGGGCCCGCCGGGACTCGGATCTCCAGGAGATAGCGCAGACCGATGCGCTCCACCCCGACGATCGACGACACCTGCGAGCGGGCGTCGAGGACCCGCATCGCGACGTCGGACAACGCCTCGAAGGTGGAGTAGGCGGTCGTTTCGATGACGACTGCCTGATTTTTTATCGAGGCGGCTTGCGTGCTGTCCCGGTTGACGTAACGGACGAAGTGCTCGGCCGTTGGTGCCGGACTTCCCCCGGGACCCACGCCCCACGCCATGTCCTGAGCTTGGCGTTCGATCGGCAGGTCGTCGGCGAGAAGGCGTTTGAGCTCTCGGCTCGACGATTCGGTGAGGGAATCCGTTGCGGGGTGACGGATTTCCATCGTTACCAGGGCAACGGGCGCATTTTGCCAGGCCGGATCGACACTCACCTCGCGAAGCATAGCCAAGTCGTGGGGCGATCACACGAGGGCCGAGCCGCACGGCTGAGGGGCCAACAAGCCGACGAAACGCGCGCCGGCCGCTCCCTAGCGGCGCAGCACGACGCGGCGACCGGGCTGCGCCGAGGTCCAGTCATTGCCCGACGTAGCGCGCCATTTTGGGCGGATCGGGATCCTGCAGCGCCGGTCAAGCTGGCGTTTCCAACGCCGTGAACCCGGGTAGCTGACACCCATAAACGCCACGGGAACGGGAGAACTAGCGTGACCACCGCCGAACAGCCAGAGCCAGAAGGCGACGAGCAGCCCCCTCAAGCGGACGATAAGCAAGAAAATGACGTGTCCGCCGACCATAGCCCCACCTCGGCACCGCCCGGCGAGACCACAACTGCAGGCGAGTGAGGCACACCTACCGGGCGGAATGGTCACCAGGGCTGGCACCCACCGAGCCGTCAAGCGATCGCGGCATCGAGCGAGTGCTCGGCGAGGTCGCTGTAGATATGGAGGCCGCAGGTTGAACGCAACGGAAGACCCCTCGGCGAATAGACGTCGGCTGGGCTGCCATTTTGGTGCCCCCACTAGGACTCGAACCTAGGACCTGCGGATTAAAAGTCCGTAGCTCTACCAACTGAGCTATAGGGGCAGTGACGATTCAGGATACTTGGGCCAGAATCGCGACTCGAACGCCGCTCGTTTGAGGATTGGGCCTGCGGTGACCTAAGCTGGCGTGGCTCCCAACGGTAGTTGCGTTGCGAGTGCCCCCGGAGTGATTCGGACTTTGGCCCCCATCGTCTAGTGGCCTAGGACGCCGCCCTTTCACGGCGGTAGCACGGGTTCGAATCCCGTTGGGGGTACGCGCACGGCGGCAACGTCGGAGCGAGCAGTATTCGCAGGAAAGCAAGGCCCTGTGGCGCAGTTGGTTAGCGCGCCGCCCTGTCACGGCGGAGGTCGCGGGTTCGAGTCCCGTCAGGGTCGCCAGCACGGCGAGGCACACGCTGCCTTCCGGTCACGGCCAGGTAGCTCAGTCGGTATGAGCGTCCGCCTGAAAAGCGGAAGGTCGCCGGTTCGATCCCGGCCCTGGCCACCACGTTGGACGAGTTCTACTGCGGCGGGAAACCGCCGGTGGCCACCGGCCCCCAGCGGCCGGGCGTGACGCGAATCAGGCACTTGCCTTGATCCACCATGGCGCGGCGGTAGTCCGCCCAGTCCGGGTGCTCTCCGGCGATCACCCGGAAGTAGTCGACGAGCGGTTCCACCGCTTCGGGCAAGTCGATCACCTCGGCCTCCCCATCGACTTGCACGTAGGCCCCATTGAAATCATCGGAAAGAATGACCACGCTCGCCGACGGGTTGCGGCGGATATTCACACATTTCGCGCGTTGGGGATAGGTCGCGATCACGATGCGGCCCTGCTCGTCCACACCACCGGTCACCGGCGAACTGTGCAACGACCCGTCGGAACGGAACGTGCTCAGCAGCATCTTGTGTCTGGGCCGGATGAACTCGAGAAGTTCGGGAAGACCGACCACGTCCGCGGTCGCCACTTTGGGAGCCATGGAAACCATGGTAGCGACCCCGCGCACCGGCGCGTCTCGGCCGAATATCTGAACACGTTGCAGCACAACGCATCGTGCTCTTTGGCGCGATGTCGGCTAGATCGGCGCGATCATGTCCGATGTTAGGAACTCAATGGGTGTCTGTGAGTGCGGCGATGGGCGGTCAATGAATACCCAGGCGCCCGTCGTATTCGCAGAAATCGTGTCTCGCAGCGTCAGCGTTCCGGTCCCGGCTCCGTCGGTGTCGATACCACCGGCAGTAACCCCGGAATCTCCGACCACGCAGCCTGCCGAAGGCCTGGGCGACTGGATCAGTCTGACGTTGTAGTGGGTTTGCGGCTCGGCGGCAACCAATTGCACCTGCGCGACGACCTTATTGGGTGCCGCCTTGCTAATGACAGCCTGGCCGCTGCCCTTGCCATTTGTCGGCACATTTATCGCCCAGGTGAAGTCGCAGGCTCGAAATTTTGGAGTCAACGGCACCAGGGTGCCCGCGGAACTGGCATCCGCTGCGGCAACACCGATCATGCCCCAGAATGCCGCCGGCCCAAGGATATTGGCGCCAACGAACAACAGCGCGATGGTTCTTCGCATTCATTTCCTGACGCATCATTTCTGCTACAGATATTTTCTGCACAGATATTGTTGAGAACGTACCAAGGTAGTGAACGAACTCGACTACAAATGAGCTGACAGTTACGCAAATCACATACCGGATATTGTGAAGTCCAGCTCACACATCGTCGTTTCAGGCCAGCCGGTTGTCGGGCATATCTTCGGCCACAAGACCTTTCACCTGCTGTAGTAGATGACCTTGCCGCCGCCGGCCCAATTGCCTTCGGGAATCTCGTGGATCAGCGTCCAGACATGAAACGCCCTTCGATAGGTGATCGGCCGCGGTTCATCAATGGCCCCCGACGGCGTATTTTCCGGCGTTGGCTTACCGGGCTAATCGACCAACAGCCGCGACAATGACTGGATGCGTCGTGTGCGCCCGTTCCTTTGGCTAGCGGTAGCCGTCGGCCTGGTCGCGGTGTCCGAACCCGCGGCCATGCAGGCAAGTCCTGACGTGCCGCCCGTCAGCGATGCGGCGCGCGCGGCCGGATTCGTCGACGTTCGTAGCGTCGTGCCCGATGCCATCATCGACCTGCGCTACGCGACGACGAACAACTTCACCGGCACCCAGTTGTATCCCTCCGACGCTCGATGCCTTGTACACCAATCCATGTCTCAAGGCCTCGCGACTGCCGCGTCAGCGTTGCGTCCGCAGGGGCACCTCTTGGTCTTCTGGGATTGCTACCGGCCGCACGACGTTCAGGTCAGGATGTTCAACGTGGTCCCCGACCCGGCGTGGGTGGCACGCCCGGGGCCCTATGCGCACAGCCACGAGTCGGGGCGGTCGGTCGACGTCACATTCACCAGCGTCCAACCGCAGTGCCCACCCGAACGTCACGCAGACGGGATTTGCCTGGCCGACATGGGCACCGACTTCGACGATTTTTCCCCACGCGCAACGGCATTCGCAACTCAAGGGGTCAGTGCCGATGCTCAGGCGAATCGGGCCCGGTTGCGGGACGCGATGAAGTACGGCGGACTGACCGCGTACTCCGGTGAATGGTGGCACTTCGACGGTCCAGGAGCCGGCGTCGACCGCCCGATTCTCAACGTCCCCGTCGACTAGTCATCTCATATAATGAGACATAAGTTTCATAATATGAGCGGCTCTCGGTAGGCTATGCCCCATGAACGACGAATGCCGGGCCAGCTACACGCACGGACATCACGAGTCGGTGCTGCGCAGTCATCAGCGGCGCACCGCGGAGGACTCCGCGGGCTACCTGCTGCCGTACCTGAAGCCGGGGCTGTCGCTGCTTGACGTGGGTTGTGGTCCCGGGACGATCACCGCGGACCTTGCAATCAGGGTCGCGCCCGGATCGGTAACGGCCATCGATCAATTCGCCGATGTCCTCGACGCGGCCCGCGCGGAGGCTCAGCAGCGCAATCTGTCCAATGTCTCGTTCGCGACCGCCGATGTGGATCGGCTCGACCTTCCCGACGACACATTCGATGTCGTGCACGCACACCAGGTACTGCAGCATGTCACCGATCCGGTGCAGGCACTGCGTGAGATGCGCAGAGTGTGTGTGCCCGGCGGAATCGTGGCGGCTCGCGACGCCGACTACGCGGGGTTCGTCTGGTTCCCCCGGCCTGCGGCACTGGAGTTTTGGCGCGACATCTACCGGCAGGCGGCCCGTGCCAATGGCGGTGAACCCCATGCCGGGCGGCAACTGCTGTCGTGGGCGCTCGAGGCGGGATTTGACGACGTCACACCCACGGGAAGCCTCTGGTGTTATGCGACGCCCGAGACCCGCGACTGGTGGGGCGGAATGTGGGCCGACCGAATCCTGTATTCCGGCATAGCCCGCGACATTTTGCGGTTGGGCCTGGCCACTACCGCACAGCTCGAGGAGATCTCCGCGGCATGGCGGACCTGGGCCGCGGCCCAGGATGGCTGGCTGGCAATTCCGCACGGCGAAATCATCTGCCGCGCGTAGAAGTTCACGCGGCCGGATTCGGCGTCGGTCTCCGTCATCGATCCCGGCGCTGGCGCCAGCAGCACTAATCGCGGCGACGAGCGGTACACGACAGCGGATGGCCTCCGTTTGACCAGGTCAGCGCGTGGTATTGGCATTCTCTTTTTTTGCAAGTACGTTATTCATCGATGGATAATACGGCCCAAACTCCGTCCGGCATCCCGTTGCAGCCCGTATACGGGCCGGCGGATAGAAGCGCCGAGCCGCCGGCGCCCGGGGAGTTCCCCTTCACACGGGGCAACTTCGCGTCCGGCTACCGGGGCAAGTTGTGGACTTTTCGGCAGTACTCAGGCTTCGGCACGGCCGAGGAATCCAACCGCCGTTACCGGTATCTGCTCGAGCAAGGGGGGACCGGGTTGTCGGTGGCGCTCGACCTGCCCACGCAATGCGGATACGACTCCGACGATCCCGAGTTCGGCGAGGAGGTCGGCCGGGTAGGAGTCGCGGTCGACACCCTGGCCGACTTCGAGATCTTGTTCGACGGCATCCCGTTGGACAAGCTCAGCACGAGCATGACGATCAACGGAACGGCGGCGATCCTGCTGGCGTTCTACGTCGCCGCCGCCGAGCGCAAGGGCGTCCCCCGGGAGAAGCTCACCGGCACCATCCAGAACGACATCCTCAAGGAGTACGCGTCACGCGGCACCTGGATCTGGCCGCCGGAGCCATCACTGCGATTGATCGCCGACACCATCGAGTTCTGCGCGGCCGAGGTTCCGAGATTCAACGCCATTTCGGTGGCCGGTGCGCATTTCCGTGACGCCGGAGCCAACGCGGTGCAGGAGATGGCGTTCACCCTGGCCGACGGCGTGACCTATTGCGACACCGTCGTGGAACGCGGCCGCATGACGATCGACCAGTTCGCCCCGCAGATCTCGTTCTTCTTCTACACCCACGGGGACTTCTTCGAGGAGATCGCCAAATACCGTGCGGGGCGCCGCCGTTGGGCGACCATCGTAAAGGAGCGTTACGGGGCGACGACGGCCAAGGCGGCGATGTTCCGGTTCGGCTGCGTCTGTGGCGGTGCGTCGCTGTACGCGCCACAGGCCCACAACAACATCGTCCGGGTGGCCTACGAGGCCATGGCCGCGGTATTGGGCGGTGTCCAGTCGATGTTCACGGCGGCCTGGGACGAACCATTCGCCCTGCCCACCGAGGAAACCACCACACTGGCGCTGCGCACCCAGCAGATCCTCGCGCACGAAACGGGAGTTGCCAGCGTCGCGGACCCGCTGGGCGGCTCCTACTTCGTCGAGGCGCTGACCGATGCCACCGAGGCCCGCATCATCGAGATCATGTCCGACCTCGAACACCACGGCGGAATGGTCCACGCGATCGAGGACGGTTACCTACAGGGCCTGATCGCCGACGAGGCGTTCAGGATCCACCAGGACGTCGAAGCGGGCACCCGGCCGGTCGTCGGGGTCAACCGGTTCGTGACCGAGGATCCGCAACACGATGTCGTCACCTATGAGCTCGATGCCGAGGGCCGCGACCTTCAGCTGAAACGGCTCTCCAAGGTGAAGGCCGAAAGAGATTCGGCCACCGTCGAATCCAGCCTTGCGGCGCTCTCGCGCGCCGCCGAAGGAAACGACAACCTGATGCACATGCTGATCGACTGCGCTAACGCGTACTGCACGGTCGGAGAAATTGTTGGCACACTCAAAGCGGTGTGGGGCGAATTCCAGCAACCGGTGGTGTTCTAGATGGCGGTAAGAGTTCTGGTGGCCAAACCCGGCCTCGACGGACACGACCGCGGCGCCAAGATCGTCGCGCGCACGCTGCGCGACGCGGGCTTCGAGGTCATCTACACCGGCATCCGGCAACGTATCGAAGACATCGCCTCGATCGCGGTCCAGGAAGACGTCGCCGTTGTGGGCCTGAGCATCCTGTCCGGTGCGCACCTGGCGCTCACCGCGCGCACCGTCGAAGCGTTGCGCGCCGCCGACGCCGCGGACATCGCCGTCGTCGTCGGTGGAACCATCCCGCACGCCGACGTCCCCAAACTTCTTTCTGCCGGTGCCGCCGCGGTCTTTCCCACCGGAACACCGCTCGACACACTGGTGCGCGAAATCCGCACCCTGACCGGCACCCCGCAACCCGCCCTAGAGGAAGCAGAGGAATCGTGCGCATCGGAGTGATGATCGGGCCGGAGCGCGGGGATTCCGCGCGCAAGGTCACCAAGATGCTGGCCGACATCGACTGGGCCGAAACCGCAGGCCTGGACAGCGCCTGGATTCCGCAGATCCCCAACGATTTCGACGCACTGGTGGCGATCGCCCTGATGGGGACGCGCAGTACCCGTATCGAACTGGGCACCGCGGTCGTCCCGTTGCAGGCGCAGCACCCAATTGCGCTGGCCCGTCAAGCTCTATCAGTGCACGCCGCCACCGGTGGCCGGCTGGCGCTCGGCGTTGGACCATCGCACCACTGGATCATCGACGACATGCTCGGGCTGCCCTACCAACGCCCGGCCGGATACACCCGCGACTACCTCGAGGTGCTGCACGCGGCATTCACCAACCCCGGCCCGGTCGACGTGGAGAACGACACCTTCCGGGTGCACAACCCGCTCGACCTGGCTCCGGTGGCACCGGTGCCGGTGCTGGTAGCGGCGCTCGGGCCGGTGATGCTGACGATCGCCGGCGAGCGCGCCGACGGCACCGTGTTGTGGATGGCCGACGAACGCGCCGTGGCCGAGCATGTCGTGCCGCGGATCACCAAGGCCGCCGACAACGCCGGCCGCCCGGCCCCGCGCATCGTCGCGGGCATCCCGGTATGCCTTTGCGCGCCAAGCGAAGTCGACGCCGCGCGCGAACGGGCCAACCGGATTCTGGGCGAGGCCGAGGTGTCGCCCAACTACCAGCGGCTGCTTGGCTACGGCGATGCCCAAGACGTCGGCGACATTTGCGCGGCCGGCGACGAGAAAGAAATCCTGGCCCGGATGCGCCGATTCGCGGACGCCGGCGTGACCGACCTATCGGTGCGCCTGCTGCCGATCGGCGACAACCGGGACGAGCTGATCGCCTCCAAACGCCGGACCCGCGAGATGATTGCCGCGCTCGCAGCGGAGTTGCGGTGACACCGGGAAACCCCGGACCTCTGGCGGGAACACGCATCCTCGAAGTCGGCACCATGCTGGCCGGCCCGTATGCCACCATGCTGCTCGCCGACCTTGGCGCCGAGGTCACCAAGATCGAGCCCCGCGGCGGTGAAATCTCGCGCGGTGTCGGCCCTGCCTATTTCGCCAGCCTCAACCGAAACAAGTCCAGCATCTGCCTGGACCTGAATTCCGATGCGGGACAGCAACGGTTGGGCGAACTGGTGGGCGACTCCCACGCACTTCTGGTGAACCTGAAACCGTCCGCGATCCGCCGGCTGGGGCTCACCTATGACGAGTTGGGACGGCACAACAAGCGGATCGTCTGCGTGGCTATCACCGGCTTCGGCCTGCACGGCGGCGACGATCCGGCCTTCGACTATGTGGTCCAGGCGGGTTTCGGTATCGCCGCACTGACCGGAGATCCGGACGGCCCGCCGACGCTGCCCGGTTACTCGTCAGCCGATAATTCCACCGGAATGTGTGCGGCACTGGGTCTTTTAGCTAAGATCATCTCCGGCACCGGCGGGCAAGTCGATGTGTCGCTACGCGACGTCATGCTGTCACAGCTGAACTATCATGCGTCGGCTTATCTCAACAACGGCGTGGAGCCGCAGCGGCGGCCGAACGGTGCGCACTCGTATTACGTTCCTGCTCAGCTCTTTCCGACTGCCGACGGCTATTTGGCGCTGTTCATCACCCATGACGGGTTCTGGAATTCCTTTGCCACCGAGGCGGGTATCGGCGGTTTCGACACCATGGCCGAGCGGGTGGCCCGCCGGGACGAGGTGCTTGCCGTCGTCACCGCGATGCTGGCGACCGACACCGCCGCGGGTTGGGAACGGCGACTGCGTCCACTGGGAGTGCCTGCCGCGGCAGTGCGGTCGCTGCCCGAGGCCCTCAAAGCGACTCCGGAAGTGGTTGTCACGGCAGGTGATTTCCGCCTCGTCGGTAGTCCGATCCACGTTTCCGGCTATCAGCCCGACTACCGGCCGCCGCCGGAGCTGCCCGAGGAATAGTGACCGGCCGAGCGTGACGCTGCAGTCACATTCGGCCTCCAACGTGACTGCACCGTCACGTTCGCCGCTGGCCTGACCTAACGCGCTACGGCAGCTTGTTTCTCCTCATAGATCCGCGCCCACTCGGCACGTGGCCGGATGGACACGTCCACGTCAACCGCTTTGGCGCGCAAGGTTTTAACGGTCGCCCGGTCACGGGGTGTGTGGGCGAACGGATCCCAGCTGAAAAACCGGCAGGCGTTGGCCCAGGTGATCTTGTTGATGTCGGAGTCGTCGGCGCCGGCGGCGTCCAGCTCGGCCAGCACCTGCTCGGGTGCATCCGGCCAGAAGCAGTCCGAGTGCGGGTAGTCGCACTCCCAGGCGATGATGTCGATGCCGATCTCGTGGCGCAGCTTCAATGACGTCTTGTCGGTGACGTAGCAGGCCAGCGAGTGTTCGCGAAAGACGTCGCTGGGCAGCTTGTCGCCGAAGTCGCGGCGCAGCCACTTCTGGTTGGTGTAGTGGCGGTCGCTGCGGTCCAGGTAGAACGGAATCCAGCCGATACCACCTTCGGAGAATGCGAACTTCAGGTCGGGATAGTTGCGCATAGCGGGGCCCCACAACAGGTCTTGCGCGCACATCGCCGAGACCTGAGTGGCCAGAATGATCATGTTGTCGATCGGCGCGTTGGGGGCCATGCTGATCGCCCCGAATCCGGTGCCGATGTGCAGACACATCACCACGTTCAGTTCGGACAGCGTGCGAAACACCGGGGCCCAGTAGTCGCCGTCGTGGTAGCTCGGAAGCCCTTCCAGGTGCGGCAGTTCCGGCATGGTCACCGCCCGGCAGCCCTTCGCCGCCACTCGGCGGATCTCGACGCACATGGCCTCCGGATTCCACGTCGGCAGAATGGCGATGGGGATGAACCGGTCCGGGTAGGAGCCGGCCCACTCGTCGATGTGCCAGTCGTTGTAGGCCGACACCATCACCAGAGTCGCCTCCTCGCGGTGCATGTTGAGGTGACGCGCGGAGAAGCCGGTGAATGTCGGGAAGCACATCGACGCGAGAATGCCGTTGCGGTTCATGTCCCGGACGCGTTCGTGGACGTCGTAGACGCCGGGGCGCATTTCGGCGAAACCGGCTGGATCGCGGCCCCATTCCTCGGCCGGCCACGACACCACGGCGTTCAGTCCGCTCACACCCTGCGGCCTGCCCTGATACATCCACTGGTCGACGCCGTTGTCGTCAACCACGACGATCGGGGCCTCGGCCTTGTACTTGGCGGGGACGTGGCGCAGGAACATGTCCGGCGGCTCGACCACGTGGTCGTCAATGCTCACCAGGATCAGGTCATCGACATCCATGACTTTCCTCTCCACACAGTGGCGCAGCCGAATCGGCTAGCCGACACACTCGGTTGTCGTCGCCAGCAGCCGCGGAATCGGCGCGGGATCCAGCAACAGTGCGTCGGACATCGTCAGCTGGCCGGCGTTGGAAATCATGTTGTCCAAGACGGCCTGCAGGTCATCGCCCTCGATCTCGTAGATCGCGACATAGGGGCCGTCGCCGTTGACCGGACGCAGCCGCCGCGCCGAGACGAATCCGTCGAGAGCCACGAGTTCACCCAGATGGACTTCGTCGTACCAGGTGTTGTACTCCTGCTCACGGTCGGGCGAACTGGGTCGACTCTCAACGAGGATGATGCCCTTGGCCATCGTCGTCACCTCTCTTGTGACTTACTCGTAGCGCACCGTGACCGAATCCGTATCGGGTACGCCCTGGCACGTCAGAATGTAGCCGTCGGCGACCTCGTCGTCGTCGAGAGCGTCGTTAATCCGCATGGTCGCGTGGCCGCTCTCGAGGCGGGCCATGCAGGTGCCACAGTTGCCGGCCTCGCAATTGAACGGGGGATCCAGGCCGGCTCGCCGTGCGCTTTCCAGGAGCGTTTCGCCAGGAACCAGGGCCACCGCCGCCTTCTTGCGTTCCAGGTAGATCGTCACCTGGCCGGGCTCGGCACCGTTTGGTGTGGGATCTGTCACCCTCGGGGTCTCCTCGATGATCGCGGTGACCGCCGCGCGCTGGAACGCTTCGGGTTCCACCACGGCCGCCCCGCCCGTACTTGCGTTCTTCAGTATAGAGAATACTATTCTCACTAAGCGATAGCATCTTCTCAGCTGTGCCGATGTCGGGTCAGCCCGGCCTGAAGGGAAGGACGGGACGTGACCGAGCCGGCCGCGCTCGTGTTCGAGGAACGGCAATTTAGCCTGCCTCAGCTCGACACGCTGGCCAACAGTCTGGCCGCGGCCCTGGGCAAACACGGCGTCGCTGCGGGACAGCGGGTTGCCCTCATGTCCTCCAACCGGCCGGAGTTCGTGGCCGTCCTGCTGGGAATCTGGCGGCTGGGCGCGACGGCGGTGCTCATCAGCCCCGCGTGGAAGCACGACGAGGTCGACCACGCGCTGGCGCTGACCAACCCCAGCCACGCGGTCGGGGACCACCCGGTGCTGGCCGGCCTCATGCCGATGCTGCACCTGGACGAACCGGTCACCCCCGCGGAGCCGATATCGATGTCCGCGCTACCGCGTGCCGACGCGGTGCTGGTGTTCAGTTCGGGCACGACTGGTTTACCCAAGGCCGTCCGGCACACCCACGCAGCGTTGGTCGAGGCCGTGCGGCACTGGCGCGACGCGTTGCAGCTGACGCGGCGCGACCGAATTCAGGTCGCCACACCGCCGTCGCACATCCTGGGTCTGCTTAATATCGTTACGGCGTTGCGCACCGGCGCCCGGCTGCGACTGCACCCTCGCTTCGACATCGAGCAGATGTTGCATCACATCGAAAAGGACCGCATCACAGTCGAAATGGCGGTCGCGCCGATCGCCCTGGCCATCGCCTCACACCCGACGCTGGAGTCATACGACTTGTCGTCACTGCGCTTCATCATGTGGGGCGCAACGCCGGTCAGCGCCAGCGTCGCCGAGACCGTGACCCGGCGCACCGGCGTCGGGTGGGTTCCGGCCTACGGCACCACGGAACTGCCTGTGATTGCGTGCAATCCGCTTGATGGGGCCCGGCTCGACACGGTCGGGCGTTCGGTGCCAGGGGTAGACCTGCGGGTGGCCTCGCTGACGACCGGTCAGCCGGTCGGCCCGGGAGAGGTCGGTGAGATCCAGGCGCGGTCGACATCGCTGATGGCCGGTTACCTGCCGGCCGAGGCGAGCGGCGAGGCGATGTGCGACGGCTGGTATCGCACCGGGGACGTGGGCTGGCTCGACACCGATGGTTGGCTGCGGATCACCGACCGCCTCAAAGAGATGATCAAGGTACGCGGGTTTCAAGTCGCACCAGCCGAAATCGAGACGGTGTTACACGGTCATCCCGCCGTCAAAGACTGTGCGGTGTTCGGAGTTCCGGACGGGATCAACGGTGAAGCCGTCGTTGCCGCGGTCGCCACGCGCGCCCCTTTTGACGCGGAGGCGGTCGCCGCCGACCTTACCGCCCGGGTGGACGAGAAGCTGGCGTCCTACAAACACCTGAGCCGCATCGTGTTCGTGCCGGAGATTCCTCGCCTGCCGTCGGGCAAGGTGCTGCGCCGAGTGCTGAAGGAGCGCTATGGATGTACGTCTCACAGCTGAACAGCAACAGTTACGGGACGCCGCCGCGAAGCTGGCCGATGATCTTGGGCCGGCTGCGGTTCAGGACCTTGACGACGACCGCCGAATCGCGCGTCTGGACAGGCAGATTGAGGCGACGGGCTGGAGATCACTGCGCTCCGACGGAGCCTCCGGTGTCGAAGTCGCAATCGTCGCTGAGGAATTCGGACGGCGATTGGTCGACACACCGTTCCTCGGTCCCGTGCTGGCCGACGACCTGGCACATCGCATCGGTGCCGATCCCGGCGCTGCGGCGACCGTAGCGGTCGATGATCGCGCGATCGACGCGCGAGGCGCCCGGCGCGCGTTGTTGCTGTCCGGCAACACGGTGCTGGGCGCGGACTTGGGCGCCGTGCGCGACGGTGCCGATTTGACGAGAGCCGAAGTCGAATTGGTGGGGTCGCCCGAGACACTCGGTGAGCTGCCGGACGAAGCGGCGGCACGATGGCAGGCGCTCGCGCTGGTCGCCACATCGGCGGATCTTGTCGGAATTGCCCGGGGTGCGCAGGCCGTCGCCTGCGACTACGCGAAAATTCGCGAGCAGTACGGCAAGCAGATCGGCTCGTATCAAGCCATCGCTCACCTGCTGGCCGAAAGCCTTGCCCTAATTGAAGGTTCGGTCAGCGTGCTGCGGCATGCCGCGTGGGGTGTGGACGAACTTGATCCGGCGCAAGCCATCCGGGCCGCCCAGATCGCGAAGGTCTACTGCGCGCGTGCCACCAGAACGGTCTGTGAGACCGCGGTTCAGGTACACGGCGGCATCGGTAATACCTGGGAGTGCATTGTCCATGTCTATCTGCGCCGCGCCCTGACGTCGACAGAGCTGTGGCCCGTCACGCTGAAGGAGATCGATCTTGGACTTTCGTGACTCGCCTGAAGAGGCGGCCTTCCGGGAGAGGCTGCGAAATTGGCTTTCGGCCCACGCCAAGGAATTTTCCGGCTCAGGCGACGAGTATTGGGCGCGCATGGCCGACTGGCATCGCGCCCTGTACGAGAACGGCTTTTTCGGCCTGTCCTGGCCACGCGATTGGGGCGGACAGGACCTGGCGCCGGTGTACGACGTCATCGTTGACGAGGAGTTGGTGCGTGCCGGCGCCCCGCCGCGCCCCAGCGTCGGCTATCTGGTGTACGGCATCGGCGCGCACGGCGGCGACGAGCTCCGGAAACGCTTCCTGCCCGGCATCATCAACGGCACCGAGCGCTGGTGCCAGGGCTTCAGCGAACCCGGCGCGGGCTCGGATCTGGCGTCGCTGACCACGACCGCCACCCGGGACGGCGACAACTACGTCGTGCACGGGCACAAGATCTGGACCAGCTACTCCGATGTGGCCGACTGGTGTCTAGTGCTCGCCCGCACCGATCCCGACGCCAAGCGGCACCGGGGTCTGTCGGCGTTCGTGATCGCGATGAAACAGCCTGGCGTGCAACAGCGTCCGCTGCGCATGATGAACGGGGTCACCAACGAGTTCGGACAGGTGTCCTTCGACGGCGCCACGGTGCCGGCGGACCGGATGGTCGGTGCCCCCGGTGACGGCTGGGCTGTGGCGATGACCGTCGTCGGACACGAGCGCGAGCCCTCAACGCTCGGCTATGCCGCGCGCTACGGCAAGCTTGTCCGAGAGCTGTTGGCGCACTGGGTTGATCGCGAAGGTCCGGTTCCTGAAGAGCTGGCGTGGGCGGCGGTTCAGTCAGATATGCTGACCCATCACGTGCGGCGTCGGCTGTCCGAACAGCTGGACGGGGTGTCGCACGGGTCGGAAGGCTCGCTGGACAAGTTGCTGATGACCTGGGTCGAACAATCCGTGGGGCACGCCGCATTGGCAGTCACCGGGACCCGCGACCCAGATCTGCTGGGCGCCTACCTATACAGCCGCGCGCAAAGCGTCATGGGCGGGACATCACAGATACAGAAAAACATCATCGCTTCGCGCATCTTGGGATTGGGAGTTTGACGTGTACGACATGCCTGCTGAAATCGATGTCCGTGCCGACGGCGCGTTACGGATCATCACGCTGAACCGGCCGGATTCGCTGAACTCGGTCAACGACGACCTACACTCCGGGCTTGCCCGGATATGGCAGCGATTGACCGATGACCCCACAGCCCGCGCGGCGGTGATCACCGGTGCCGGCAGGGCGTTTTCGGCGGGCGGTGATTTCGGGTATCTCAAGGAATTGTCCGGCGATGCCGACCTGCGGGCCAAGACCATCCGAGACGGACGCGAGATCGTTCTGGGCATGGCCCGGTGCCGAATTCCCGTGATAGCGGCCGTCAATGGGCCCGCCGTCGGCCTGGGCTGCAGCCTCGTCGCGCTGAGCGACATCGTCTACATCGCCGAAGACGCCTACCTCGCCGACCCGCATGTGCAGGTGGGGCTGGTAGCCGCCGATGGCGGGCCGTTGACCTGGCCGCTGCATATCAGCCTGCTGCTGGCAAAGGAATACGCGCTGACCGGCACCCGAATCAAAGCGCCACGAGCCGTCGAACTTGGCCTGGCCAACCACGTCGCAGCCGATCCCGTCGCGGAGGCAATCGCTTGTGCCAAAAAGATTTTGGAGCTGCCCCAGCAGGCCGTGGAGAGCACCAAGCGGGTGCTCAACATTCATCTGGAGCGTGCAGTGCTCGCCACCCTGGACTATGCCCTCTCGGCCGAAAGCCAGTCATTCGTGACCGAGGACTTCCGGGCGATCGTCGAGAAGCTGACCGCCGGTAAGGACTGAGCCGCAATCGCGGCTCAGTCCTTTTCCGGGCCTGATTAGCTCTTAGCGGCGGCCTTTTCGCGGGCCTCAGCCGTTTTCCCAGCCCCACGGGCCGTCTCGGCTTCTGCCTCTTTCTTGGCCACGTCCCGCTGTGCCTGCGCCTTGTCCTGCTGGGCGCGGCCTTCCTTGCGAAGGCTCTCGCGGTTGATCAGGATGCCGACGATCTCCTTGGTCTTCCCGATCGCGTCCTCGACGACGCCCTTGATGCCTTCCACGAGACCACTGTCGCGGTCACTCATATTGAGCCCCCTTCGTAGTTTGCCGGTCCAGTGACCCGTACCCGAAGAGGACGGCGCAGCAACGTCTAAACAGGTGCCACTGGTGTGGCATAGGTCACGCCGCCCGCCTGCCAGCACCGCAGCGACGCCGCGGCTGGTCGTGACGACAAGCGTTCGGCGTGTCGGGTAAGCGTGTCGCGGCTGACCGCGTCGACGATCGCCGAGTTGGTGCGCCCGGGCGGCAGGGGTTAGGCCGGCTTTCTCGGTGAAATTCGAGTGGTTCAGCCCTCGTCGTGATGCCGCAGGAAGTCACGCATCACGTCGTCGAACCGGTGCGGCTCCTCGATGAAAGGCATGTGAGAACTCGACTCGAACAACTCGAACCGCGAGTCCTTAATACGCTGGTGCATCTCCCACATGTGCTCGGGGGCGCATTCGTCGTACCTGCCGGCGACGACGAGGGTCGGCAACGCGATCTCGTTTAGCCGGTCGAACACGTCCCAGCTGCGAATGGTCCCGACGATGTGAAAGTCGCTGGGGCCGAACATCGTTTCGAAGACCTCGGCTCCCATACGCAGGAACGCGTCTTGGAGATCGCGCGGCCAGGGACGAACACGGCAGAGATATGTCTCGTTCCAGGTACGGATGGCGTCCTGGTATTCGGGCGAGTGCGTCGTACCGGCTGCTTCATGACGGTCGATGGCGGATTGAGCGGCCGGGTCCAAGTCGCGCTTCAGCCGAGCCACCATGTCCGAAAACAAGGGTATGGACGCGATGCTGTTCGAGATGGTCAGGCTGACCGCGGTCGACGGGACGTCGAGCACGTACTGCTGCGCCAACATTCCGCCCCACGAATTGCCGAACAGATGGAAGCGTTGCAGGCCGAGCGCTTGGACGACGGCATCCATTTCGGCGACCGAGCGTTCCACCGTCCACAGTTGCGTGTTCGCCGGGCGTTCGGAGTTTCCGCAACCGAGCTGGTCCCAGAAAATGACCTCGCGCTCGTCGGCCAGGCGTTCCAGCGAAAGCAGGTAGTTGTGCGGTAGGCCGGGCCCGCCGTGAATGGCAAGGAGCGGAAGACCCGTACCACCGCCGACGCGCTTGAACCAAACGTTTCCGCCCGGGACCGCGATCGTCCCCTGCGACTGAGTCATTGCTGGGCGTCGCCTCCTACCTGTCGTGAACAGTGTCCGCGGATGGCACGAAATGGTAGTCCGCGTGCCTTTCGACGAGCTGGCGCCTCAGCCAGCTTCTTGCAACTGAGACTCTCGAACTGAGAGAATATTGTTCTCATGAATGTGCTGGCGGCTCTCGATTCCCGCATTGTGCTGGCTGAACTGGAGAAGACCTGTGCCCGAAGCTGTCATCGTGTCCATCGAGGTCCCGGCGCCATAATGTGTCCATGACGATCGCCGACCTAATTGCCGGTGCGCGCAACGGATCTCCGCGTGCGGCGGGTCGGCTGCTCAGCCTCGTCGAGGGGGAACGGCGCGACGAGGTGCTGGCCAGCATCGGTCCGGCCACTGCCCTCGAGGTGGGTGTCGTCGGTATCACCGGGCCGCCCGGCGCGGGTAAGTCGACGACGGTCGCCGCCCTCGTCGGCGCCTACCGCGAGCGTGGCCGCCGGGTAGCCGTGCTGGCCGTGGACCCGTCGTCGCCATTCAGCGGCGGCGCGCTGCTGGGCGACCGAATCCGAATGGCCGCACATATCAACGACTCTGAGGTGCTGATCCGCTCGGTGGCAAGCCGCGGTCATCTCGGAGGCCTGGCCGCCGCGGTTCCGGCCGCCATCCGACTGCTGGGTGCAATCGGGTACGACATGGTTCTGCTGGAAACCGTGGGAGTGGGGCAGTCGGAGATCGAGATCGCCGCCGTCGCCGACCCCACCATCGTCATCCTCAACCCCGGGGCGGGCGATGCGGTCCAGGCCGCCAAGGCGGGGGTGCTGGAAGTCGCCGACATCGTGGCGGTCAACAAGGCCGATCGGGATGGTGCCGAACAGACCGTCCGGGATCTGCGGGCCGAGACCAAGGCTCCCATCGTGAGCCTCATCGCCGCTCGGGGCGTGGGTATCGCCGACCTCGTTGCCGCCATCGACGACCATCGCCGCACCGACAGCCGTGAGCGTCGGCTGGCTCGTGCCCGAGCCCAGATTCTTTCGCTGGCACAAACCCAGCTGCGGACCCAGCCCGATCTCGACGGGCTGGCGGAGGCAGTGGTCGACGGCCAGGACGACCCATATTCGGCCGCCGAGCGGCTACTGTCGCGCGCAGGTCAGCGCCAGGATTGACGGTCGCCTGTCCCCCAATCGGGGGAACGCGAGTTCATCCCTATTGCGGTCCGATCGGCGGAGGTTTGCCCAGGTAAATCCGCCTAACTTGTCTTCTGTATCCACAACGAGTTAGGAGACCGGAGTATGACTCGCACACCTGAAATGTCAGCGGCGCGGTTGAGTGAGCAGCTGGAGCTGTACCGCCAAATGTGGGTCTTGCGCCTACTCGACATGGCAGTGGAGGAGTTGCGGATCGACGGTCTGCTCAACCAACAGGTCCAGGCCGCGTTCGGCCAAGAGGCGGTGGCCATCGGCACCGCCGCGGCACTTCGTCCGGGCGACACTATGACCACCGGCATAATCCATCTGCAGCACGCCCAGCAGATCGGTTGCGCGATGCCACTGGGCCCGGCCATCGCTGCGTTGATCGGCCCCAGCTTCGGCTCGGACAGCGACGAGGAAGTTCCGTTCGTGGCTTCCGTTCGTGGCTTGTCTTCTCTCTCTGGCGATTTGCAGCAGTCACCCTTGCTGGCTGTGGGACACGCCTACGGCAAGCAACTGATCAATGATGGCGAGGTCACGGTCTGCGTCATGGACGATCGTCATGCGAACTCCGCAGATTTCGCCGAGGCCGCGAACATCGCCCTGTCCTGGCAACTTCCGGTGGTGTTCGTCGTCGAGAATGTCCGTGAGACCGAGGCGAGCCAGTGCCACGGGATGCCGGTGCTACCCGTCGACGGCAACGACGTTGAGGCGGTTCGTGACTCGGTCGCCGAAGCCGTGCGACGAGCCGGCGCCGGCGGAGGTCCCGTTCTCGTTCGGGCGGTCACCCAACACGCGAACGGTGTCTCCTCGGTGGACCCGCTGGTCCTGGCGAGGCAAAAGTTGATCGGCGCCGGCATCAGCGCCAGCCACCTCTACGAGGTAGAGCGCCGAGCTCGCCGCCTGGTTGCCGAGGCCGAGGCCCACGCAAAGGCCATGTTCCGGGCAGAGGAGCCGGCACCGATACGAGAGCCGGAAGCGTGGCCGGCAGCTAGTTGAGCACACCTTGCCGCATTGCCTCGGCGACAGCGGCCGCGCGATCGCTGACGCCGAGCTTCTCGTATAGCCGCTGCACATGCGTTTTGACTGTGGACGGCGCCACGAACAGCTCAGCCGCGATCGTGGGGATGCTCTGACCGCGAGCAATCCCATTGAGCACCTCGCGCTCTCGAGCGCTGAGGACAGGAGCCGTCGGCTCTGCCCGCTGGCGAATCTGTGCGGCAAGACCTCCGGCAAGCGAGGGTGCCACCACGTCGCGTCCGCTCGCGCAATCGAGCACGGCTTTGACGATCTCGCTACGCGTCGAGTCCTTGAGGAGAAAGCCGGCGGCGCCCTGCTGCAACGCTTGATAGACGATCGCCGACTCGTCGTGAGCCGACAGCAGCAGCACGCGTGTGGGCAATTCGTTACTTCGCACCGCCGCCGCTACTTGCGCGCCATCCATGCCGGGCATCCGGAAGTCGAGCAACGCAACGTCGGGACGGTGCTTCTTGATCAGTTCCAGTGCCTGCGTCCCGTCGTCCGCCTCGCCGACGACGTTCACCAAGCCGCTCAACGCAAGCGCGCGCACGACTCCTTCACGGAAGAGCGGGTGGTCATCGCCGACGACGACACGGACTTTCTCGGGCGTTGCTGCGCCGGCCATGGCGGACAGTGTAACGGTTTGCCGTACCAGCGCCGTTCGCCACCGCGGACGACCTGATGCGGGTTTTGCCACGTAGCTTCGAGGGAGCGGGCACAGATGAGTACTGTGTTCGCGTGGCGGATACCAGCGACACAGAGTTGCAACGGGTGCGCAGGGTTCACCAACTTCGCTCGTATCGCATTGCGTCGGTGGTTCGGATCGGTGTGGTGGGACTGATGGTCGCCGCGATGATCATCGGCACGCGCCGATCCGAATGGCCGCATCAGAGTCTATTGATCATCATGTACGCGTTCGTTGCACTTTGCGCCGTAGCTCTGGCGTTTTCCCCGGTCCATCGATGGGTTGCGCGGGGCCGGCTCGAGCCGCTTGCTTTCACGGTCATTGACGTCGTCGCGTTGACGGTCTTTCAGTTGCTGTCCACCGGCGCGATCTATCCGCTGCTGATCATGACGATGCTGCCCATCCTGCTGGGCCTTGACGTCTCTTCGCGGCGCGCCGCGGTGGTGCTGACCTTTTCCATGGTGGGGTTCGCGATCGCGGTATTCCAAGACCCGGACATGCTGCGCTCGGTCGGACTGTTTGAGGCCACCTTTCGCTTTGTGCTGTACGGGTTCTTGTGCGCCACGGCGTATGTGGCCGTGCGTATCGCGGACCGGCACACCCGCTCGGTGGCGGGCCTGAGCGTGCTGCGGGAGGAACTGCTTGCTCAGACGATGACCGCGTCGGATGTGCTGCAGCGCCGGATTTCGGAATCCATTCACGACGGACCGCTTCAAGATATCCTGGCGGTGCGCCAGGAACTCGTCGAGCTGGAGACGGCCCTCCCCGGCGACGAACGCGTCGAGCGCGCGCTAGCCGGTCTTCAAGTTGCCTCACAAAGCCTGCGGCAGGCGACTTTCGAGCTGCACCCGGC
Organism: Mycobacterium sp.; assembly: GCA_035996225.1. Lineage (GTDB taxonomy): Bacteria > Actinomycetota > Actinomycetes > Mycobacteriales > Mycobacteriaceae > Mycobacterium. The sequence continues at coordinate 31,539 of DASYJS010000370.1, forward strand.
CGTGCTCGAGCAGGTCGGTCTGGGTGCCGCGGTGCATCAGTTGGCCTCCGATACGGCGCAGCGTTCGGGCATCGAGATCTCCACCGACATCGATTACCCGATCCGCAACGAGGTCGATCCGATCGTATTCGGCGTGGTGCGCGAACTGGTGTCCAATGTGGTGCAGCACTCGCAAGCCCGCCACGCATCGCTCACGCTCGGGATCTCCGACGACAGATGTGTTTTGCATGTGGTCGACGACGGTGTGGGATTCAGCAGCGAGACGATGGAACGCCGACTGGGGGAGGGCCACATCGGGCTCGCGTCACACCGGGCCCGGGTCGACGCCGCACGCGGAGTATTCGTCTTCCTCGATGCTGCCGTAGGCACCCACATCTGCGTGGAAGTACCGCTGAGGTTGTGAACCGGCCGAGCTCCGGCTACTGCAGATCGACGGACTTCCCGGTGGCGGCGGCGTAACCCGCGCGGTAACCGAAAACCATTGCCGGACCAATGGTTCCGCCAGCGCCGCCGTAGGCCCGGCCGGTCGCACCGGCCATCGTATTGCCCGCGGCGAACAGGCCCGGGATGGGTTCGCCACTGACGTGGAGCACGCGGCCGTCGTAGTCGGTGCGCGGTCCACCCTTGGTGCCCATCGCGCCGATGCACACCGGGACCGCGTAATAGGGCGCGGTGTCGATCGGGCCGAGGGTCTTTCCGGCAGCCGTGGTGGCACTATCGTCGCCCCAATAGCCGTCGTACGCACTGGAACCGCGCCCGAAGTCGGGATCGGCGTCCTGCGCGACATGACGGTTCCACTCGTCGATCGTGCGGATCAGACCGGCGGCATCGATACCGGCCTTGGCGCCCAGCTCGTTCAGGTCGGCGGATTCGCAGAACCAGTCGGGCACCGGCTCACCGGGCGCGATACCCAGAAATCCGTAGCGCTGCAGATGAACTGAATCGAAGACCATCCATCCGCGATCGTTGACGTACCCGCCTCGCGGATCCAGGTAGTGGAACGCGCCGGCCATCGAGTTGTAATCACAAGCCTCATTGACGAATCGGTGCCCTGCCTCGTTGACGATGATGCTCCTCGGCCGAGTGCGCTCCAGCCGCACGCTGCGGCTGCGCTGCTTGCCTTCGATCGTGTCGCCGGGGATTTGCACGATCGGGACCCACCATGCTTCGCCCATGTTGGCCAGATCCGCGCCGTGTGCCATCGCCATGCGCAGCCCGTCGCCGGTGTTGTTCGGCGGGGAGACCGCACCGTGCATCGGGCCCCGCAGGAATGCCTGCACCAAGCCCGGATCCCATTCGAAGCCGCCGACACCCAGGACGACGCCGCGGCGCGCACGCACGTTGATGCTTCGCCCGGGCAGCGCGATGCGGACCCCCGTGATCTCTGCGCCCTCGGCGATGAGTGCTTCGGCCCGGGCGTTGGTGTGCGGGGTCACGCCGGCGTCGAGCAATCCCTTGAGCAGCCCCGCTATCAGTGCGGTCCCGGCCACGCACAGATCGCTGCCTTCCTCTATCGCCGCGTGCAGGCGAGCGCGGGTCTCGGCATCGAAACCGACGTTGGACCAGTCGGCGGGAAACGATGTGATCCGGCCGCCCCACTCGCCGATTTGGTTGAGGTCGAAGGGCCCGGCGCTCAGCGACCGGCCCCCAGTCGGCTGTCCTCCCGGCAGCTCCGGCCGGTAATCGGGGAAGCCGGTAGCGACCTCGAAGCGCAGCCCGCTGTGGGCCTCCACGAATTCCAGCATCGCCGGGCCGGTCCGCACGAACGTCTCGACCAGAGCGTCATCCATCGTGCCGAGGGACTGTGCGCGCAAATACTTCAACGCGTCGTCTTGAGTCAATTCCCCATCGGGAGAACGGTTATGGGCGGGAATCCATACGACGCCACCCGACACCGCGGTGGTCCCGCCGACGGTCGGGGCCTTCTCGAACACCTCGACAGAGGCACCGGCGGCCACCGCTGACAGTGCGGCGGTGAGCCCCGCCCCGCCGGTACCCAGCACGACGACATCGACTTCGGAGTCCCAAGACATCAACTGCCATCCCTTCAGCTCAGCAGCTCGGACAACTGCTTCGCGGCTTTGACGACCGCCTCCCTCCCGCGCATCACGACATCTTCCCGATGGGAGATGAGGTTGATGCAAGTTGGTGGGGACGGAGCTTGGCGGTGGACCGCCACGGCCAGGCCGTACGTATTCGGTTCGATCTCTGCATAAGTCGTTACCCAGCCACGTTCGCGCGCCCGCGACACCAAGTCCCGCTCACCCGGGCGCGGGGGCAGGCTTGAGAGCAAGGCGATCCCGGCGGCGCCGCGGTCCAGTGGATACCGGCTGCCCTCGTGAAAGGACAGCTGGTAGGCGACGTGGCTCGGCACGATCACCGCGACCGCCACTTGTTGGTCGCCCTCGGCGACGAGCAACGACACGGTCGTGCCCAGATCGTCGGCCAGGGCGCGCAGCGTCGGCAGACTCAGTTGGCGCACATTGCGGTCGAACGACGCGCCGAGCACTGCCAGGCCCGCGGCCGGCCGATAACGCCCGTCTTCTCCCTTGGCCACCAAGCGGAACTGGGTCAACGTCGACAGCAAGCGATAGGCGATGGTCCGGTGCACACCGACCTGGTCGGCGAGTTGCTGCACGGTCAGCCCGGTCGAGGAAGCCGCCACCATTTGCAGCGCGGTAATTCCCCTGGCCAGCGTCTGCGAGCCGGTACTCGAACCCGTCACAGCCTTGACAGACCTCCATGCGAGAGCGAAGCTCTAATATATAACGCACGTCAGTGTGCGATATTCGCACACCAGATAAGTCTAAAACGAGAACCAGATTTCCACCAGTAGTGGGCAGAGAGGAACCGTGGCGGAGTTCGAAAGCATCTGGAGCGATCTCCAGGGTGTCGCGTTCGAGCAGGGCTATCTCGACGCGGGGGGAGTCAGGACCCGCTACCTGCGCGCCGGTGATCCCGGCAAGCCGGTGCTGGTGCTGCTGCACGGATCCGGCGGCCACGCCGAGGCTTATGTGCGCAATCTGGGCGCGCACGCCGAGCATTTCTGGACCTGGTCGATCGACATGCTGGGCCACGGTTACACCGACAAGCCGGGCCACCCGCTGGAAGTCAGCCACTATGTCGAGCATCTGATGGCGGTACTGCGCACCATCGGTGTGGATCGCGCCTACATCAGCGGTGAATCGCTAGGGGGCTGGGTGGCCGCCCGCACCGCGGTCGATCATCCGGATGTGGTTGAACGACTGGTCCTTAACACCGCCGGTGGCTCCCAGGCCGACCCCGTGGTGATGCAACGGATCATCACGCTGTCCATGGCCGCCGCCGAGGATCCGGCCTGGGAAACGGTGCAAGCGCGCATCAAATGGCTGATGGCCGACAAGACCAAGGGTTACGACGACCTGGTCGCCAGCCGCCAACGGGTATATCGCCAACCGGGATTCGTCTCCGCCATGAGCGACATCATGGCGTTGCAGGACCCCGAGATTCGCGCGCGCAACATCCTCGGCCCCAACGAATACGGGTCGATCATCGCGCCGACGCTGGTGCTGTGGACCAGTGACGACCCCACCGCCGATGTGACCGAGGGACGCCGGATGGCGTCGATGATCCCCAACGCGCGGTTCGAGGTGATGCCGGGTTGTGGCCACTGGCCGCAGTACGAGGACGCCAAGACCTTCAACCGTCTGCATCTCGACTTCCTGCTCGGGCGCTGATGGGAACCGCCGGGCGCGAAACGAAAGGACTAGATGTCGACGTTGTCATCGTCGGCGCGGGCCCGGTCGGTTTGACGCTGGCCAATATCCTTGGCCTGCAAGGAATTCGCACGCTGGTAGTCGATGAACGAGACACGCTCATCGACTACCCACGCGGGGTCGGCCTGGACGACGAGGCGCTGCGCACCTTCCAGTCGATTGGTTTGGTCGACCGAGTCCTGCCGCATACGGTCCCGAACCAGATCCTGCGTTTCGTCGACGCCAAGCGCCGGGTGCTTGCCGAAATGGCGCCGCCCGATGCGCGTTTCGGTTGGCCGAAGCGCAACGGGTTCGTGCAACCGCTCGTCGACGCGGAATTGCTTTCTGGTCTCGACAGATTCGACTGTGTCGAGGTGCGGTGGAGCCGGCCGATGACGGCCTGCGAGGAAGCCGCCGATGCGGTGACGGTTGAGCTTGGCGGCGATCCGGACGGCTCCACGGTGCGGGCGGGTTACGTCGTGGGCTGCGACGGCGGCCGCAGCATGACCCGCCGGATGATGGGCGTGTCCTTCGACGGCACGACGTCGTCGACGCGCTGGTTGGTGGTCGACATCGCCAACGATCCGCTGGGCCACCCCAACAGCGAGGTCGGTGCCGACCCTGAACGTCCGTATGCCTCGATTTCGATCGCGCACGGGATTCGCCGCTTCGAGTTCATGATTCACGCCGACGAATCCGATGAGGAGGCCGAGGATCCGGCCTTCCTGAACGCGATGCTGGCCCGCATGGTGCCGAACCCCGACCGGGTCGACGTGATCCGGCGCCGGATCTACACACACCACTCGCGAATTGCCGGCGCGTTCCGCAGCGGCCGGTTGCTGCTGGCCGGCGACGCCGCGCACCTGATGCCGGTGTGGCAGGGGCAGGGCTACAACAGCGGAATTCGGGATGCGGCCAACCTGGGCTGGAAGCTGGCGGCGGTGGTCAGCGGCCGGGCCGACGACGGACTGCTGAACACCTACGACATGGAGCGCCGCAAGCACGCGCGGGCCATGATCGACCTTTCCACCATGGTGGGGCGGGTCATCTCGCCGACCAACCGCCGTATCGCCACGGCACGCGACCTGGTGGTGCGGTCGGCGTCGATCGTGCCCACGCTCAAGCGATATGTGCTCGAGATGCGGTTCAAGCCGATGCCGCGGTACGAGCAAGGGGCCGTCGTGCACTCGGTACCGCGCAGGGCCGAATCGCCCGTCGGCACCCTATTCATTCAGCCTCGGGTTGATACCCGGACACAGCAAGATGTCCTGTTGGACGATGTGCTGGGCACTTGGTTCGCCGTGCTGTGCTGGAACAACAACCCGCGCAAGATTCTCGGCGATGAGGCCTTCGCGAAGTGGAAATCGCTGGGCGCCCGCTTTGTTGCACTGCGGCCGTTGACTCAGCTGCACTGGACCGGGCACGACGATCCGGATGTCGTCGTCGTGGGCGATCGCACCGGCGGCCTGAAGTCCTGGTTCGACGGGCACCAGGAATCGGTGGTGTTCCTGCGTCCCGATCGGTGCATCGCGGGTGCCTGTATCGCGCAGCTGACTCCCGAGCTGAGCGCGTCGCTGCTTGATGCTTTGACCCTCATCCCGGGAGGGGGTGACGTCGACAGTGGCAATGGCTCTGTGCTGTATGTCCCACAGCCCGCTCCTGAATCTTCCGGGGCCGTCGCGGGACCTGCTTGACGATATCGAAGGCGGCATCGCGCAGGCACGGGAATTCGTCCGCGATTACGATCCCGAACTCGTCGTGATCATATCTCCGGATCACTACAACGGGTTCTTCTACAAGGCGATGCCGCCGTTCTGTATCGGTTTGAACGCCAACGGAGTTGGTGATTACGGCACGCATGCCGGTCCGCTCGACGTTCCGACGGACCTGGCCTCGCAGTGTGCCGAGGCCGTGCTCGACGCCGGTGTCGACGTCGCGGTATCGGCCAGCATGGACGTTGATCACGGCACCGTGCAGCCACTGGAGAAGCTCTTCGGGGACGCCACCTCGCGTCCGGTGATACCGCTTTTCATCAACGCGGTCGCGGTGCCGCTGGGGCCGTTGCATCGGTGCCGGGCCCTGGGCACCGCCGTGGGCACCTTTCTGGCCACCCTGGACAAGCGGGTCTTGGTCATTGGATCCGGTGGACTCTCGCACAGTCCGCCGGTGCCGACGCTGGCGACCGCACCTCCAGCGGTCTTGGAGCGGATCGTGCAGGGCCGGCCGATGACGTCCGAGCAGCGGCAAGCCCGTCAGGTGGCCGTCATCGAGGCGGCCAAGGCGTTCGCCGGTGGCGTGAGTGACCTGCAACCTCTCAACCCGGCGTGGGACCATCGTTTCCTGGAGATCATCGACGCCGGCCGGCTCGCCGAGTTCGATCACTGGTCGAACGCGTTCGTACTCTACGAGGGCGGTAGTTCCGCGCACGAAATCCGAACATGGGTAGCGGCTTTCGCCGCGCTGGAAACTACGGGGCCGTATCAGACTGCGCTGCGCTACTACAAGCCGGCCGAAGCACTGATCGCCGGGTTCGCCATCAGGACGGCGGTGCCGACATGACGGATGTGGATATGGACGGCTTGGATCACGTCGTCGACGTGTTGATCATCGGGTCTGGCGGTGGCGGCATGGCGGCTGCCCTGACCGCGCACGCGTCCGGACTCGACGCGTTGGTGGTCGAAAAGTCCTCCCATTTCGGCGGTTCCACCGCTTTGTCGGGAGGCGGCATCTGGGTACCCGGAGCGCCCGCGCAACGCCGCGAGGGCTACTCCCCGGATCCCGAAAGCGTGGTCGAATACCTGGTCAAGATCACCGACGGCCTGGTCAGCGAGGCGCGCATCCGGCAGTACGTCGAGTCGGCACCGAAAATGCTCGAGTTCTTCGAACAACTGTCGGGCTGGTTTGAGTTCGTCTGGAAACCCGGCTACGCCGACTATTACCCGGAATTGCCGGGGGGCTCCGAACTCGGCAGCACGATCAACGTGCCGCCCATCGATCTGCGCAAATTGGGCCCAGACGAACAGACGATGCTCAAGCCGCTCGCGCTCGCCCCCAGGGGAATCTGGCTGGGTCCCAAGGAACTTCGGACCTTCTACCGGATCAGGCAGTCCTGGGCTGGTAAGGGTGTGCTGCTCAAATTGATTTGGCGAATGGTCAAGGCGAGAGCGTTCAACGAGCGGATGGCCGCGATCGGGCAGTCGTTGGCCGCACGGCTTCGGCTCGCGATGCGTGAGAGTGGTATTCCGCTGTGGCTCGACGCACCGATGACCGAGTTGCTCACCGACGCAAACGGATCGGTGACCGGAGCGGTGCTCGAACGGGATGGCGCCAAGCAGCGGATCGGTGCGCGCCGAGGAGTCATCCTGGCTTCCGGCGGCTTCGATCACGACCTTGCCTGGCGCAAGCAGCAGCTACCCGTTGTGGACCAGGACTGGAGCTTCGGCAATCCCGCCGCGATGGGCGATGGCATCCGTGCAGGCCAGAAGGTTGGCGCAGCAACCGACCTGCTCGACGAGGCCTGGTGGTTCCCGGCCATCCAATGGCCGGATGGCCGAATGCAATTCATGCTCAACGAGCGGATGATGCCGGCGCAATTCATCGTCAACGGCGAGGGTAGGCGCTTCGTCAACGAAGCGGCGCCGTACATGGACTTCGGCCACGCCATGATCGACGGGCAGAAGTCCGGAGTCACTCATATCCCGTGCTGGCTGATCACCGATCACCGGTCGTGGAATCGCTATGTCGTCGGCGGCCACCTCCCGATACCGAAAATCCCCGGCGCGCCGGTCCCCACGGGCCGTAAGGTGCCGTCGGCCTGGCTGGAATCCGGCGTGGTCAAAGCGGCAACCAGCTGGGACGACATGGCGACCAAAATCGGCGTCCCGGCAGCCGAACTCCGGGAAACTGCGGCTCGTTTCAACGAACTCGCGCGTAAGGGTCACGACGACGATTTCGACCGAGGAGACAGCGTTTACGACAATTACTACGGCGATCCGACGCTGCCCAACCCCAATCTGCATCCGCTGGGTGACCCGCCCTACTACGCGTTCCGAATCGTCCTCGGCGATCTCGGGACCTCGGGTGGTCTACTGACGGACGAATACGCCCGAGTGCTGCGGTCCGACGGCACCATCGTGCCCGGGCTGTATGCGGTCGGTAATACCTCGGCGCCGGTGATGGGCCGCAGCTATGCGGGCGCCGGAGCGACCATCGGTCCCGCCATGACCTTCGGCTTTGTCGCCGCGAAACACCTTGCCAGCCAGGCTTAGTCTCTTAAGGAGGTAACAATGAAAATTTCACTGTTCTACGAGTTCGCTCTGCCGCGTCCTTGGGTACCGGATGACGAACATGTCATGTTGCAAGACTGCCTGAACGAGGTAGAGGCCGCCGATAAGGCGGGGTTTTCTACCGTCTGGCTGACCGAGCATCACTTCCTCGAGGAATACTGTCATTCCACCGCGCCGGAGATATTCCTGGCCGCGGCCAGCCAGCGGACCAAGGACATCCGGCTCGGGTTCGGCATCATGCACCTACCGCCCGCGGTGAATCACCCCGCACGGGTGGCCGAACGCATTGCCACTCTTGACCTCCTGTCCAATGGGCGAGTCGAGTTCGGCACCGGCGAATCCTCCTCCGTCGGTGAGCTCGGCGGGTTCAATATTGATCCCGCCGACAAACGCGGGCAGTGGGAAGAGGCCCTCGAGGTCGCGATCCGATGCATGGTCGAGGAACCCTTCTCGGGGTTCAAAGGCCAGCACGTCGAGATGCCGGCCCGCAACGTGGTGCCCAAGCCGCTGCAGAAGCCGCATCCCCCCGTCTGGGTCGCCTGCACCCGGCCGGCGAGTGTGCAGATGGCTGCCCAAAAAGCCATCGGGGCTTTGAGTTTCGCCTATACCGGTCCCGGACCGCTGACCGAGCGGGTCAACGGTTACTACAAGGAGTTCGAGGAGAACGGCGTGCCGATCACGCCGCAGATCAACCCGAACATCCTGGCCATCGGTGGCGACCTGTCGATGATGGTCGCCAAGACCGACGAACAGGCCCTGCAACGGCTCGGGCAGGGCGGCGGATTCTTCTCGTTCGGCATCATGCACTACTACATGACCGGCGTGCACACTCCCGGGCGGACCGGAGTATGGAAGCGCTACCTCGAAGAGGTCGAAAAGGATCCGACGCTGGCCTACGGTCCGGGACGTGGCGCGATCGGATCTCCGGCCACCGTGCGCGAGTTCCTGCGTGGCTACGAGGATAGCGGCGTCGACGAGATCATCCTGCTGCTCAATCCACGCAGCCACGAGGGCACCATGGAATCCATCGAGCTGATGGGCAAAGAGGTGCTGCCCGAGTTCATCGAGCGCGACAAAAAGGCGGTGGCCGAGAAGGCTAAGCGGCTGGCGCCCGTCATCGAAAAGGTCGAGGCGCGGCGGAAGGAATCCACCGCACCGAAATTCGATGAAAACTACTCCTTCGGCGGCCTGCCCACCGGTCGTGGCGGTAAGTTCACTGCTAGCGAGATCCCCGAGGCCATGGCCGAGATCAACGAGGGCCGTGTCCAGGCGGCGCAGCGCGCCAAGGAGGAGCGCAGCAAGTGATTCCGGAAGCCGGTTGAGCCTTGGCAGCAATCGACGAACTGTGGCGGTACGACGGCCGCCGAGCGGTGGTGACCGGATGTGCGTCGGGCATCGGCGAACATGTGGTGCGACAACTCGTCGAACTGGGGGCCGAGGTCGTCGGACTGGACAAGCGCCGACCGTCCTTCGACGTCAACGACTTCCATGAGGTCGACCTCGCCGACCCGGAGTCGATCGATGCAGCCGTAGCGTCCATCGGCGGGCGGGTCGACGCGCTTTTCAACGTCGCCGGTGTCTCGTCCGGGATCGGCAACCCGTCGCTGGTTGCCACGATCAACTTCCTGGGCCTGCGGCATGTCACCGAGGCACTGGTCGGCAAGATGGCCGCGGGGTCGTCCATCGTGAGCGTGTCCTCGCTCGCGGCGGCCGCCTATCGCGAGCATGCGGAGGCGGTGGCTCCACTGCTGAATACCGCGACGATGAAAGAGGGCATCGACTGGTGCCGCGACCATCCCGATGCGCTGGGCAACGGCTACCAACTGTCCAAAGAAGCCATCATCTTCTACACGATGCGAAGCGCAACGCCGTTGGGCGCCCGGGGCATCCGCATCAACTGCTCTGGCCCAGGGGTCACCGAGACCCCGATCCTTGATCAGTTACGGACGGCGTACGGGCAGGGTTTCCTCGACGACATACCCAAGCCCTTGGGTCGTGTCTCCGACCCCGCCGAGCAGGCTACGGTGTTGCTCTTCTTGAATGGTCGTGCAGCCAGCTACGTCACGGGACAGGTCATCTGGGTCGACGGCGGAAACGTGGGTGCCGCGATCGCCCGTGAACTCGAGGAAGGAGCCCCTCCAGATGAGCCGAGCCGACTTGACTGATTTTCGGCGGGCCGCGCGTGACGTCTCTAATTGGGGACGGTGGGGGGACGACGACGAGCTTGGCACATTGAACTTCATCACCACGGACAAGGTCGCACAGGCCGCGGGCCTGGTCAGGCATGGCAAGGTGTTTCCGCTCGGCGTCGACTTCGGCGCCTCGGGTCCGCAGGGCGCCTTCGAGTTTCGGCATAACCCGGTACACATCATGACCGTCGACGGCGGCGATGTGAACACGCTGGCCAAGTACGGGCCGAGCTGGCCGCGTAACCGGTTGGCGCAGCAGCTGAGTAGCTACATGACGGCCGACAATCCGTTCCGCTTCAACGACGACATCATCATCATGCCGTTGCAGGCAGCAAGCCAGTGGGATGCGCTGTCCCACGTCTACTACGACGATTACCTCTACAACGGCTTCCCGGCGGATTCGGTGACCAGTATGGGCGCCTACCACTGCGGCATCGACAAGGTTGACGTCAAGGGCATCACGTCCCGCGGTGTGTTGCTGGACTTGGTTCGACATCGGGGGGCCGACGTCTTCCTCGAAGCCGGAAACCCTATCTCCCCTGAGGAACTCGACGACGTGGTCCGCGCGCAGGGCGTCACGATCGGGCGAGGCGACATTGTGCTGATCCGGACCGGCTGGTGGACAAGGTTTCTCATGACCGGAAACAAGACAGAAGGCTATTCCGGACTGGACTGGCGATGTGCCCAGTGGCTACATGACAACGAGATCGCCGCCGTGGCCGCAGACAACCTCCAGGTCGAAGACCTGGAATCCGGGATCGAGGGGGTGACGTTTCCCCTGCATCTGCTCTGCCTGCGCGACATGGGGATGATCTTTGGCGAATACTGGGATCTCACCGCGCTGGCAGAGGACTGCGCCGCCGACGGCGTCTTCGAGTTTCAGCTCGTCGCCCCGCCCCTGAGGGTGGTCGGCGCAGTCGGCTCCCCGGTCAACCCGATCGCGATCAAGTGACGGACTTTCACCGCAAGACCATGCTGGTGGACGGCCTGACCACCGGCTACCTAGAGGCCGGCGAAGGCGATCCGGTGGTGCTGCTGCACGGCGGTGAGTTCGGCGCCAGCGCCGAACTCGGTTGGGAACGCAACATTTCCGCGCTGGCCGCGCACTATCGGGTGCTGGCCCCGGACATGCTGGGGTATGGAAATTCGGCGAAGGTCGTCGACTTCATCGACGGCCGGGGGATGCGGATACGGCATGTGGCCCGCTTCTGCGAGGTCCTCGGCGTCGACTCGGCGCATTTCGCCGGCAACTCCATGGGCGCCATCAACCTACTCAACGACGCCACGTCGGAGGCGCCGCGGTTGCCGGTCCGTAGCTTGACGATCATCTGCGGGGGCGGAGAGATCCAGCAGAACAAACACTTTGAGGCGCTGCAGGAGTACGACGCATCGATGCCGGCGATGCGCTGCATTGTCGAGGCGTTGTTTTACGACGCCAGCTATCCTGCCGACGACGACTATGTGCGCCGCCGCTATGAGTCCAGCACCGCGCCCGGGGCATGGGAGGCGATAGCGGCGGCCCGTTTTCGGCGTCCTAACGCCCAACCCTCGTCGACGCCGTCGAGTACCCGACCCTACGAGCGCATCGGTGTGCCGACGCTCGTCGTCGAAGGCGGAGGGGACAAGTTGCTGCCGGCCGGGTGGGCCGCTGCGATCGCCAAGCAGATCGACGGCGCGCGCTCGGCGGTGGTCGGCGACGCCGGGCACTGTCCGCAAATCGAGCAGTCGTCAACGGTTAACGACTTGTTGCTGGAATTTCTGTCCGACGCTCAGAAGACGTAGTCCAACCGGGTCATCATTCCGGCGACTTGGTGGTAGGTGTTGTGGCAGTGCATCTGCCACACTCCGGGGTTGTCGGCCACCAGGACGGCGAGGACCTTCTGCTTGGGCAGCACGATCACGGTGTCCTTGCGGGCGCCGAGCGTTCCGTCCGTGTTGATCAGCTGGAATGTGTGCCCATGCAGGTGGATTGGGTGATACATCATTGTCGTGTTGTCGAACGTGATGGTGGGTCGTTGCCCCTGTTCGACGTGTAGCGGATTGGTCCTGCTGTAGGGCTGGCCGTTGATCGTCCAGTCGTATTGGACCATGTTGCCGCCCAGTACGACCGGAAGGTTGAGTCCCGGTTCGGGTCGGCCCAACATGACCGACGTTGTCGCGGTGAACATGTCGATGGTGCCCACGCGTTTGGTGAGCTCGCTCGGCTGAAATTGTGGATCGGGCGGGTTGCCTTTTCCGGTGGACAGTAGCGCGCGCGCCAGCGCACCTTTGCCCTCGGCGAGCGCGACCAGTGGGAAGACGCCGTCGGCGGCGGTCACGATGACGTCGTACCGTTCGGCCATCCCGATGAGCAGGGCGTCGACCTGCCGGGGCACGACGGGGAAACCATCGGTGTGGGTGACCGTCATGGTGTGGCCGGCCAGCGCGACGCGAAATGCGGTGTCGGAGCCGGTGTTGATGAAACGGATCCGGATCCGCTGGCCCGGTTTTGCGTTGAAGATGGTGGGAGCAGCGGGAATTCGGCCGTTGATCAGATAGTACGGATAGGGGATGTCTCCCGCGTCGCCGCCCAGAAGGTCGCTATTGCCGACGCGCCCTGCCGGTGCCGCGGGCGCAGAGGTGGTCGGGCTTGCCGACGTAGTCGAACTCGCCGAAGTGGTCTCGCTCGTCGAGGTTGTCGGGCTCGCCGAAGTGGTCGAGGTCGTCGGGGTCGTCGGGGTTGTCGAGGGCGCGGCGGGCATATTGGACATCCCGGCCTTGTTCGGGTTCGTGAGTTCCTCATAGAGCTGCTGCGGGCTCTTTCCCACGCCGTCGGTCCAATCATCAAGGACCACAATCCATTCGACGTCGTAATCACCCTCAGTGGGGTTATCGATGATAATCGGCAGGTATAGGCCGGTGTCTTCATCAAGCCCGGTGTGCGGATGGGCCCAGTAGGTACCCGAATTCGGCACCGAGAACCGGTAAGTGAACTCCTGGCCGGCATCGATGTTCGGGGTCGCGGGTTCCGCGCCATCCATGTTGTTGCGCAACGCGATGCCGTGCCAATGCACCGATGTCGGGTGGTCCAGTCGGTTCGAGACCTTGACCTCGAGCTCGTCGCCGACCCTGGCGCGGATCAGCGGTCCGGGGATCGTGTCACCGAAGGCCAGCGTCCGCACGACCGGTCCGCCCAGGTCGATCTGTGTCAGCTGCGGAGTCAAACTGGCGGTCACGGTGCGCCCGCTGTGTGGCCGCGCCGCTTCCGCGGCAGCGATCGCGTCCGCCATCTTGGCGGCACTGCTCGGTACCTGGGAATTGGAGTGGCCACAGGCCGCCAGCGTCAATCCGCCTGCGATGCCGGCCGCCATGAAGCCTCGCCTGGTAAGCCGCGCCCCGTCGAACGGAACCCCACTGGTGGGTAGCACCGGCATTGGTCGCTCCTCGTCGTCGGTCGATTCCTCCTGGGCGAGTTATACCGTGCTCGGGAGTTAGCCGGAACGCAACCGTTGACAACGGATCATTGGCTGATCTCAGCTGGCGCTTGCCTGGGAAGCCATCCAGTCGCTGAAGCTGGTGGGGTAGACGGTCAATTCTTCGCCGTCGACGGGAACGATGCTGCGCTCGTCGAGCACCGCACCGTAATAGCGGGCGTCAGCGTCGGTCACCACCTGGCGCGCATCGCCGGTCGCGGCAAAACGTGCCCGGATGAAGTCGTCCATGCCCTGCTTGTCGGGACCGGCGATATTGATCACTCCGTTAATCGGATCGCCGGCGGCCGCGCGGGTGACGGCCGTGGCGACGTCCGCGGCGGCAATGGGCTGAAACGCCCCGTGCGGCGCGCGAATCGTGTCGCCGTCGGCCAGCGAATCGGCAATGCCGTCAACGAATTCGAAGAACTGGGTGGCACGCACGATCGAGTATGGAGATCCCGATTCCACGATGACTTTCTCCTGGGCGACCTTTGCCCGCATGTAGCCACTTTCGGCCGCCCGGTCGGCGCCCACGATCGACAGTGCGACGTGGTGGGCCACGCCGGCGGCCCGCTCTGCCTCGAGAAGGTTGCGAGTGGAAGTGGTGAAAAACTCCAGCACGTCGTCGTCGGCCCAGGACGGCGAGTTGGACACGTCCACCACCGTGTGGACACCGGCGACGGCCTCGGCGAGTCCTTCACCGGTGATGGCGTTGACACCTGAGCGGGGCGAGGCCGGGACGGCTTCGTGTCCCAACTCGGTGAGCTGGGCGACCACCTGCGATCCGATCAGCCCGCTGCCACCGACTACCAAAACCTTCATGAATACGCCTTTCAAGTTTCCCGATGAACTGCCGTGTTTAGCATGGCGCGTGCGCTCGCTGGCCGGCACCCCTGCGGGCCGTTAGGCGAAGCGCCGGGCTAGACCCTCGTCGGTGCTGGCGACCGAGTAGCAGGCCGCGGTCGAGATGATCGTCGGCACGACAAGCGAGAGCACGAAGACGAACATGACGAACGCGCGGTTGGGCGTGGTCAGCCAGCCGAGGGGGAGGCGCGCCAGGCTGACGGCGAGCCATGACGCGGCGACCGCGAGGAACAGGGTTCCCACCGTGGCGACCTTGATCGAGCGCAACGCCAACTGCGTTGGCTCGGCGGCGTTGGCCAGCGAGCGGTTGAGGTTTCTGGTGCGGATGTAGACCACGGCGAAATCAAGCACGATGACCAGCGCGCAGAACGTCACGATCGCCCCCGTCAGCCAGAGCGCGGGCCGGTGACCGAGCACGAAATGCAGGTAGTCGATGCTCGTTTCGCTCATGATCAACGTCGTCGCCATCGCGGCGCCGAAGGTCAGCCACCCGCCGAGGTCGGCCAGGAAACAGAAGGCGCGGACGTCCGCGGGATCCTCCTTGGGGGCCTTGTTCACCGCGTGAGTTGCAAGCATCCAGCCCAGCCCGCCGAACAGTCCGGTGGTGCCTGCCGCGAGCATGCCGGTCGCCAGATTGCCCTGGGTCCAGGCGATCGCGCAGATGGCCTGGCGGTCACCGTTTTCGGGAGGGTGCGTGCCGCTGATGAGGCTGAACAGAAAGCTGTCGAGCATCAGGATCAGCACCGCCGAGGAGAACAACGCCAGGGTGTGCACGCCTTCTCGACTGCTGCGGTCGAACAGCAAGGCGATTGCGGTGATCAGGAATCCGCCGAGCACACCGGCGAGCTGCGACGTCGACGGCGCCGAGGCGATCATGCTCCATTGATCGGAGGTGCAGAAGGTATCGGGATTCATCGACGCCGCAACCCGATAATGATCCGCTCGCTCATGGGCCAAACATTAGCCAGCGCCTTCCATGGCGAAGCCGCATTGGGCCATTGAGCCGGCGCAGACCGCGCCGCGCAGTGAGCGCTTCTAAATCAACTGCTTGACTTAAAGAGGCCGGCGCCGATTAACTCGTCGGGTGGTTAACGAATTGGATGGCAAGGTCGCCATCGTCACCGGTGGGGCCTCGGGCATCGGACGCGGCATCGTGGAGCGGTTTCTGGCCGAGGGCGCGCGCGTCGTCATCGCCGATCTCGAGGCCGACAGGGGAGAGGAGCTGGCCGCCTCGCGCGGAGCCCGCGCTCTTTTTCGCCGGACGGACGTCTCCGATCCCGAACAGGTTGGGACACTGGTAGCCACTACCGTCGAGAAGTTCGGCGGTCTGCACGTCATGGTGAACAACGCCGGGATTTCCAGCCCCCTAGGCCGATTGCTGGACGACGACCTGGCCGATTTTCACCGCGTGATGGGCGTGAACGTGCTGGGTGTGATGGCGGGTACCCGAGATGCCGCGCGGCACATGGCCGAAAGCGGCGGCGGCTCCATCATCAACATGACCTCGATCGGCGGGATCCAGGCCGGCGGCGGCGTGATGACCTATCGCGCGTCCAAGGCCGCGGTCATCCAGTTCACCAAGTGTGCGGCAATTGAGTTGGCCTACCACGAGATTCGGGTCAACGCGATCGCGCCGGGCAGCATACCCACCCCGATTTTGGGTAAGTCGGCCGCTGGGATGGATCCAGATGAGTTGGCGCAGTTCGAGGCGCGGATTCGCCAGGGGATGCGCGATGACCGACCGCTGAAGCGCGAGGGTACGACCGACGACGTTGCCCAGGCCGCGCTGTACTTTGCCACCGACCGGTCCCGCTATGTCACCGGCACCGTGCTGCCAGTCGACGGGGGAACCTCGGCCGGCAAGCCGCTCCGCTCGAAGAAGCGCGCTGAACCTGACCTCGGTGACGCCGGCTAGAGGTTTGGGAGCGACCGCGGTAGCCCGAACGATGCGAGCACGCTGTTGTCGAACCGAGTCATGGCGCTGATCCGGTCGCCGGTGAGAGTGAGGACGTACAGGCCGGTTCCGCGGCGGATGCCGGTTGGAGTGCGTAGGTACGCTCCGAACGCCGGTTGACGATTGGCTCGTGTTGGGATGAGGTCGAACCTCCGGCCTGCACGGAAGATGCTGGCGCAGAAGCGCGCAACGACGTCCCGGCCCTGGTATTCGAAGGGCATTGGTGGCATCGACATGAAGACGTCGTCGGTTAGCAGGGTCACCAGCGCGTCGACATCGGCGGATTCCCACGCGCGGACAAACTTCGCTACGATCGCTTCCTCTGAGGGTGAGTCGGCGGCGGGCAGCGGTTCGCCGTCGTCGGTGCTGGCTCGTCGGTGCTGCAGGCTGGCGCGCGCCCGTTTGAGAGCGCTTTTCACCGACTCGACGGTCGAATCCAGCATGTGGGCAACATCTTTGGCGTGGAATCCGAGGACGTCGCGCAGAATGAGCACGGCGAGCTGACGAGGTGGCAGTAGCTGAAGGGCGGTCACGAAGGCCAGGGAGATGGCTTCGCTTTGCTCGTAGCGCGCCTCCGGGCCGACAAGCCGCGCGTCGATGGCACCCGCGAGTTGGGCGTCGGGAAATGGCTCGAGCCAGACGACTTCGCCTAGCCGAGTCGGCTCGGGTGGTTCAACATTGGGCACGTCCCACGCCTTGGCCGGGCGTCGGTTGGCCGACCGGCGAGCGTTGAGGCACCGGTTGGTCGCGATTCGGTAGAGCCAGCTGCGCAGCGAGGCGCGTCCCTCGAAACCGCCGAACCCTTGCCAAGCGGCCAGCAGCGTGTCTTGTAGAGCGTCCTCGGCGTCTTGGAATGATCCCAGCATTCGGTAGCAATGCACTTTTAGTTCCTGGCAGTACGGCTCGGTCAGTTCCCCGAACGCCTGGCCATCCCCGGCCTGCGCCCGTGACATCAGGTCGACAGCTACCACCCTCGCGTCACCTCCCTTCCGCACATTGCACTTCATCCTGTACAGACACCGGCCGAACGGGCCCACGGGGCGGTAGGCGGGCGCCACCTTCTTTCACGCCGCGGTGTCTACATCAGTAGTAGCTGACAATCTAACGAGGAGAATCAATGGGAAAGATCGTCATCAGCGAGAACGTCTCGCTCGACGGAGTCGTTCAGGATCCGACTGGTGAGGAGGGCTTCGCGCGCGGCGGCTGGTTCCTCCAGGTGGCAGACCAGGACCGCGAAGCGTGGGCCAAGCTCGAGTTCGACGAGGCACGGGCGGCCGAGGCCCTACTGCTCGGCCGTCGAAGCGACGAGTTTTTCGCCGCGCGCTGGCTATCTCGGAGTGGCGAGTGGGCGGACAGATTGAACAGTATGCCCAAGTACGTCATGTCCTCGAGAATCAAAGAGCCAAAGTGGAGCAACTCGACGGTCCTCAAGGGCGACGTGGTGCACGAGGTCTCGAAGCTGAAGGAGCAACTCGACGGCGACATCGTCGTCTACGCCAGCGCACAGCTCGTACATACGGTGCTGGAGCACGATCTCGTCGACGAACTGCGGCTGACCGTGTTCCCGGTTGTGGTTGGCGCCGGCGTGCGCCTCTTCGGCGCGACCAGCGACAAGAAACCCATGCGCCTCATCGAGAGCCGAACCGTCGGCGACGGCCTCGCCTTCCTTGTCTACCAGCCCGTCCGAGACGCCTAGGCTCGCCGGACTCGAGCGTGACGGTGCAGTCACGTTCGGGGCCGAGCGTGACCGCAGGGTCACGCTCGAGATGGACGCGCGGCGGACCCGTTTAAATCAAGCGCTTGACTTAAAGTTCGGTGCGAGGTTGACTGATCCAATGACCACGGCAGGCAGGGCCGTTCGCACCGAGCGGGCCAGCTCTACCCAGGAGGCGATCCTGGTGGCGGCCGAACGGCTGTATGCCGAGCACGGCATGTTCGCGGTGTCGAACCGGCAAGTCAGCGAGGCTGCGGGGCAGGGGAATAACGCCGCGGTGGGCTATCACTTCGGTACCAAGGCCGACCTGGTGCGCGCCATCGAGGAGAAGCATCGCGGACCCGTCGAGGAGCTGCGCGAGCAGCTGGTGACCGAGCTACTGTCGTCGGGCGGCTCTGGCGAACTTCGGGACTGGGTGGCCTGCTTGGTACGCCCCCTGACCGACCACCTCGAGGACCTCGGCAACCCCACTTGGTACGCCCGCTTCGCGGCCCAAGCAATGACCGATCCGGCGTACTACAACATCATCGTCAGGGGCGCGCTCAGCTCACCATCGCTGGTGCAGGTCGTCGAGGGCATCAACCGCTGCCTGCCCAACCTGCCGACCGATGTCCACTTCGAGCGCAACATCATGGCACGAAACCTGTTGATGCACACCTGCGCCGATCGCGAACGTGCGCTCGTCGCGGGCGCTGCGATGGCCCAGCCCTCCTGGCGGGCAGCCGCATTCGGCCTCATCGATGCGATCGTGGGCCTGTGGCTGGCGCCGGTAACTCCGTACGAATGAAGAGCATGCTGATGAAAGTGACTGTCGACCAGAACATTTGCGCATCCTCGGGTAATTGCGTGATGAATGCGCCCGAGGTGTTCGACCAGCGTGACGAAGACGGCGTCGTCGTCCTACTCGATGAGGAGCCGTCCGCCGAGCAGACCGAAGGTGTACGCCAAGCAGCCGCGGCGTGCCCTGCACAGGCCATCTACCTCGAGGAATGAAATGTCAGACGCACTGACGAGCACCGGGATTTCTGGGACTGAGTCGAACTCCGAGATTCCGGATTATCCGATGGCCCGCAACGAGGGCTGCCCGTTCGCCCCACCCCCGGACGTCATGGCCCTGGCCGAAGAGCGGCCGCTGTCCCGGGTTCGGATCTGGGACGGCAGCACACCGTGGCTCATCACGGGTTACGAGCAGGTGCGCGAGCTGTTCTCCGATTCCCGGGTCAGCGTCGATGACCGGGTGCCCGGCTTTCCGCACTGGAACGAAGGCATGTTGTCGACCGTGCACAAGCGGCCCCGGTCGGTGTTCACCGCCGACGGCGAAGAGCACACCCGGTTCCGGCGGATGCTGTCCAAGCCGTTCACCTTTCGGCGCGTAGAAGGCCTACGGCCGACGATCCAGCAGCTCACCGATGAGCACATCGACACGATGCTGGCCGGGCCGCAACCGGCGGACGTCGTCTCCGCGATCGCACTGCCGGTCCCGTCCTTGGTGATCAGCCAGATGCTGGGCGTGCCATACGAGGACGCCGAGATGTTCCAGCACCACGCCAATGTCGGCCTCGCGCGGTACGCCGCCGCCGAGGACACCATGAAAGGTGCGATGAGCCTGCACAAGTACCTGGCTCAGCTCGTCGAAGCAAAGATGGAAAACCCGGCCGAGGATGCTGTTTCCGACCTCGCCGAACGGGTCAAGGCCGGTGAGCTCAGCGTCAAAGAAGCCGCGCAACTGGGCACCGGATTGCTGATCGCCGGGCACGAAACCACTGCGAACATGATCGGGCTCGGCGTCCTTGCGCTGCTGCTGAACCCCTCCCAGGCGGCCATCGTCCGCAATGCCGACGATCCCAAAGTTCTCGCCAACGCGGTCGAGGAGTTGCTGCGCTACCTCAGCATCATCCAGAACGGCCAGCGCCGCGTCGCTCTGGAAGACATCCACATCGCCGGAGAGACCATCCGCGCGAACGACGGCATCATCATCGACCTGGCCCCGGCGAACTGGGATGCGGACGCCTTTACCGAGCCCGACCGGCTCTACTTGCACCGCTCGGGGGCCGACCGCAATGTCGCATTCGGCTACGGTCGCCACCAGTGCGTGGGACAGCAGCTTGCCCGTGCGGAGTTGCAGATCGTGTACCAAAACTTGTTCCGTCGCATCCCGACCATGGCACTGGCCGTGCCGATCGAAAAGATCCCGTTCAAACACGACCGGCTCGCCTTTGGCGTCTACGAACTACCGGTTACCTGGTAAGCGAAATCGATTGAGCAGCCCGCGATTACTCCTCAAATCCCGATCCGACTGGAGGGTCAATAATGTCAACGCCGACAAGCACCGCTTCGCTCTACCCACCCGGGGGCTACGGCGCTCCGAAGGATCGCCGCGGGCACGCGGCAGACAGCGATGTGGGTCTGCCGGAAGGGACAGTGGTCTTTTCGGCTGACAACCACATCTCCCTGGCCGACGACATCTTCTACGACCGTTTCCCCGACGACCTCAAGGACAAGGCACCGCGGATCTGGTACGAGGACGGCGCCTACCAAGTTGGGCGCAAAGGGCAGTCGTTTTTGCCGGGCGACTTCAGCGCCGTGCTGATGCAGTACGACGATCTGCCCGGAGCAGCGAGCACCAACATCGAGGCCCGGATCCAGGAGTTGCATGACGACGGCGTCGAGAAGGAGCTGGCCTTCCCCAATGCCGTGCTGGCGCTGTTCCACTACCCGGACAAGAAACTTCGTGAGCTGACGTTCCGCATCTATAACGAATACATGGCCGAACTCCAGGAACGCTCGAACGGCCACTTCTATGGTGCCGGACTGATCAACTGGTGGGACCCGCAAGGCGCCAGGAAGACGCTGGAAGAGCTGAAATCGTTAGGGCTCAAGACGTTCCTGATGCCACTGAACCCCGGCAAGGACGACGAGGGCAACCCGATCGATTACTCGAGCACGTCGATGAGCGCCGTCTGGGACGAGATCGAGGCCGCCGGCCTCCCGATCACGCACCACATCGGCGAAACCCCGCCGAAAAGCCCGACCGAGTTCAACAGCGTCGTGGTCGGCATGATGATCAACATCGACGGGTTCCGGGAAACGTTCGCCAAGTACATCTTTGGCGGCATCCTCGACCGGCACCCGTCGCTGCGTCTCGGCTGGTTCGAGGGCGGCATCGCTTGGGTGCCGTGGGCGCTGCAGGACGCCGAGCACCTGGTGGCGTCCTATCAGCACATGTTCAATCGGCCGCTGGAACATGATGTGCGCTACTACTGGGACAACCACATGAGCGCATCGTTCATGGTCGACCCACTGGGCTTGCAATTGATCGACCAGATCGGCGTGGACAA
Organism: Mycobacterium sp.; assembly: GCA_035996225.1. Classification (GTDB taxonomy): domain Bacteria; phylum Actinomycetota; class Actinomycetes; order Mycobacteriales; family Mycobacteriaceae; genus Mycobacterium. Next base: position 53,070 of record DASYJS010000370.1, read on the forward strand.
GGTCATGTGGTCCAGCGACTACCCGCACAACGAAAGCACCTACGGCTATTCCGAAAAATCATTGAAAGCCGTTGTCGACGCCGTCGGGCCGGCGAACGCGGCGAAGATCGTCAGCGACAACATCACGAAGTTCTTGGGTCTGTAGTGACGACGTTCGCCCAACTGGATACCAGCACCGGTAACGGACTGGTGATTCCCGAAACACCCGACTTGGCGCGCCTGCGCCGCGAGACGGGGGCCCGGCTGCGAACGGCCATGGCCGACCGCAGCATCGACGCGATGATCCTGCTCGGCAACAACGCCGTGGTCTACGCCACCGGTGCCAGTTGGCCGCTCGGCGACGCCGGCCTGTCCTACGTCGAGCGACCGGTGGCCGTGGTGGTCGCCGGCGACGAGTGGCCGCACCTGTTCCTGCCGTTCCGTGAGGGGGCCTCGCACGAGGCGGACCTGCCCGCCGATCATTTGCACGGGCCGGTCTATCTCGAATTCGAGGAAGGCGTGGCCAATTTCGCGCGGACGGTTGCCGGCCTGATTCCGCCCGGAGCGGTAATCGCGGTCGACGAGTGTACGGGTGCGATGTCTCGTGCCGCGAATCTGTTGTTCCCCAACGGTGCTCCCGTCGATGCCGCGGCCATCGTCAGTGCGGCGAAGTTGGTCAAAACCCCGGACGAGTTGTCGTGCATGCGCACCGCCATTCGGATCACCGACGAAGCCATGGTCGAAGTCCACAAGCAACTGGCACCCGGGATTCGTCAGATCGACTTGTCGGCAAGCTTTTTGCGCCGCGCCTTCGAGTTGGGGGCTACGGCCAGCATGCTCGAACCGATCTGGCAGGTGATGCCGCCGAGCAAGGCCGAGGGCGTGTGGACCACGCACGGTGACCTGGCGCTGCCACTGTTGAGCACCGAGCGCGAGCTGGTCGAAGGTGATGTGCTGTGGACCGACGTCAGCATCACGTACCAGGGCTACTGCTCTGACTTCGGGCGCACCTGGATCGTCGGCCATGATCCGTCGCCGCGTCAGCAGGCGCAGTTCGACAAATGGTTCGAGATCATCAGCGCGGTTCTGGGTGTCGCCAAGGCCGGCGCCACCGCGGCAGACCTGGGGCGGGCCGCGATCAAGGCCAATGGCGGCACTAAGCCGTGGCTGCCGCACTTCTACCTGGGCCATGGTATCGGCGTCAATGCCGCCGAAATGCCGATGATTGGAACAGATCTCGGCCAAGACTTCGATGAGAGCTTCGTCCTTCAATCCGGAATGGTGCTGGTTCTGGAGCCCGTGGTGTGGGAAGACGGCACCGGCGGCTATCGCAGCGAAGAGGTCCTGGTGATTACCGAGGAAGGCTGGATCCGCTTGACCAACTACCCCTATGACCCCTATGGCAACTGAAGTCCTGCCCGACGAGCGCACGCTGCGCTCGGGGCGTCGCCAGCGGGCGCTAGACCAGATGGCGGCACACGATCTCGATGTCCTGGTCCTCGGCCGGCAAGCCAACGTCCGTTACGTAACCGGGGCGCCGCAACTGTGGGTAGCCGGGACCCGGCCGTTCGGCCCGACCTGCGTGCTCGTGCGTCAGACGGGTGCCGTGCACCTACTGAGCACCTGGGATGAGGGCGTCCCCGACGACATCCCCCACGAAAACCTCTATGGCATTTCGTGGAATCCGATGAACACCATGTCGGCGCTGCGGCGCATCGACGGTGCGGCAACCGCCCTGCGCGTCGGAACCGATGCGCTCTCACCGGTTTTCGCCAAGCTCCTGCCGACGGCGTTCCCCAACGCACAGCTGGTCGACGGAGAGTTGGCCATGCGGGCTGCCCGCCGGATCAAGACGGCTGAGGAGATCGCCGCGCTGCGGGAATCCGTCGCGGTGGTCGAATCGGCTCTGGCGGCCGCGGTACCGGAGTTGCGACCAGGGGTAAGCGAACAGGCGCTGGCCGGCGTCTTGCTGGAAGCCTCGGCGGCCGGCGGGGTGAGTACGCCGGCGAATCAAGATGTCGCATGGGTGACTTCGCGCGAGCATCCGTGGCGACGGGCCAACGGTGACGGTCGTATCCAGGACGGTGATCTGGTGGCGTTTTCCGCCGGAGTCCTGGCGGGTGGCTATGTCGGCGAGGTAGGCCGTACCTGGCCGGCAGACAAGAGGCATGCGCCCAACGGCGCCGCGGCGCTGTACGTGCGCTGGGAGAGTCTGTGGGGCAAGTTGATCGCTGCCTGCCGGCCTGGCGCGGGAGCGGACGAACTGCTTGCCGCCTACCACGCCGCCGGGGAAGCGGAGCCGCCGATGCCGGTGGCCCGCGGCCTGGGCATGGGATTCGACCCGCCCGTCGTCTCCAAGCACCTGCCCGCGACCGCGGCCGACGAACGTTTGGAGCCGGGGATGGTGCTCGCCGTCACGGGGTACGTGTGGGAAGAAGGACTCGGCGCGGTATTCGGGCGGGAAGCGGTCCTGATTACCGCCGACGGCTCCGAAGTGCTTACCGTGAGCCCGTTCTGGCAGCAGTGACGCAACGCCGTATCGAACCGCCGCTGGCCGGCTATGCGGTGATCGATCTGTCCACCGGTATAGCGGGTGCCTACTGCACCAAGTTGCTCGCCGATGGCGGCGCCGATGTCGTCAAAATCGAATCGCCCCAGGGCGATCCGCTGCGGGCGTGGTCGGCCTCGGGCGCCGCCATCCCGACCGACGGCGACGGCGCATTGTTCAGCTTCTTAGCCGGTGGGAAACATAGTGTCGTCGCCGATCCCAGCAAGGACGACGACACCGAACTGGTGAACCTGCTACTCGCATCGGCGGATGCGGTGGTCTGGTCTGCCGGTTCGAAAGTCGCTGAGCACCCGGACTTTACGCCGCACGCCATCCATGGCCGCCACCCGCATCTCACCCTTACCTCGATTACCCCGTTCGGGCTGGAAGGTCCCTGGCGCGACCGCGCCGCGACCGAGTTCACGCTGCAGGCATGGTCGGGAGGAATAGTCGGGCTCGGACGTGGCGAGCAGGAACGGGCGCCCGTCTTCGTCGGCGGTCAAGTCGGTGAGTACCTGGCCGGAGCCTACGCAAGCGCGGCCACCTTGGCATCGCGATACCGCCGAATCGACGGCGGGGCGGGAGAACTGCTTGACCTTTCGATGCTCGAAACACAGATCTTGTGCCTCACGTATTACCCGGTGACCTACTTCGAAGTGCTCGGGCGGCCCTGGCGAGACACCCGCCGGCCGACGGTGCCCGGCGTGGCTCAAGCCAAAGACGGCCTGGTGGATCTCGGCTGTGGGACGGCCCAGCAGTGGTTCGACTTGTGCGCGATGGTGGGCCACCCGGAGTGGATCGACGAGGAGTCACCACTGTCGATCACCGAGCTGGCCAACGTCTACGCCGACGAGATCTTTGACTGGATGGCCAGCACCCCGGTCGACGAAATCCGGGAACTGGCCACGGCATTCCGCATCCCCAACGCGCCTGTCGCCAACGGTGCGAATGTCACGGCACTTGATCAGTTTGCGGAGCGTGCTTCGTTCGTACGCAATCCCCGCGACGGCTTCCAACAGCCGGGTCACCCGTATCGGATGCGGCCCGCGCAGTTGCGCCAGCCGCATCCGGCCCCGCGGCTGGGGGAGCACACCGAGCATTACCGCGCCGCGAACCTGTCGCCACGGCCCGAAACGACCGGGGTCGCGAAATCTCTGCCGTTCAAGGGCCTTCGGGTAGTGGACATGACGACGTTCTGGGCGGGGCCCTGCTGCACCCACTTTCTGGCCATGCTCGGTGCCGAGGTCATCCACGTCGAATCCACCCGTCGCCCGGATGGCACTCGGCTGATCGCCGGCGTACCGATCACCGAGGACCAGTGGTGGGAAAAGTCGCCGATCTTCGAGGCCCTGAACACCAACAAGAAGGGCCTCACACTGGACCTGCAGAGCCCGCGCGGACGGGAGTTACTGCGTCGGCTCATCGCAACATGCGACGTCGTCGTGGAAAACTTCACGCCGCGGGTGCTCGATCAGATCGGCCTGGACTTCGCCGCGATTCAATCGATTCGGCCGGATGCGGTGATGATGCGGATGCCCGGCTTCGGCCTCGACGGGCCGTGGCGCGACAACCCGGCATTCGCCTACGTCATCGAATCCGCGTCCGGCGTGAGTTGGCTCACCGGTTATCCGGACCGCACGCCGTATGACCCGTATTCGATCGGTGACCCGAATGCGGGCGTGCATGCGCTCAATGCGCTGCTGCTGGCGCTGGAGCACCGCCGCCGCACCGGCGAGGGGGTGTTCGTCGAAGCGGCGATGGTCGATGCGGCGCTCAGCATATCCGCCGAGCAGATCGTCGAGTACTCGGCGTACGGCGCACTGCTGGAGCGTGCCGGCAACCGGGGCCCAACTGCCGCGCCCCAGAACCTTTACCGCAGCGCCGATATCGACGAATTCGGCCGGCTCGATAGCTGGGTCGCCATCGCCGTGGCAACCGATGATCACTGGGGAAGGCTCTGCCGGGCACTCGGATCACCCTCGTGGGCAATCGATCCCACGCTATCGACCCAGGCCGGCCGGCGGATGCACGAGGATTCCATCGATGAGCACCTCGCTGCCTGGTGCGAGAACCGCAGCCGCGGCGAGATCGTCGCAACCCTGTGGGGTGCCGGCGTGCCGGTGGCCAAGGTCCTGCAACCGCATCGGCAAACCGAGTTGGAGCAGTTGGCTTTTCGCGGCTTCTTCGAAGAAGTCGAGCATCCGGTGAACGGGCGGGCCAGGCTCAGCACCGTGCCGATGAGGTTGTCCGGCGGTCCCGAGCTTTTTCACGCGAATCCCGCACCCACACTGGGACAGCACAACCACGAGTTGCTGGCCGAGTTGGGCTTGACCCCGGCAGAGATCGCGGACCTGGAAGCCGACGGAGTCATCGGCCAGGTGCCGACCTGATCACCTGCTGGGCGGTTAGTGGCTCCACCCCTCGGCGGCCTGGTCGTCGAAGGCGCGGTCGATGCGTTCGAACCGGCGCTTGACCGAATTCCGGGCCGCCTGGTGCGGCAGGATGTACAACCGGTTGGCCAGAATCGCGTCGGCTGTCAGCCGCGCCACGTCGTCCACCGACACTTTTTCATCCTGAGTCGGCGGAAGCGGTCCGAACGCACTCGTCACGTCGGGCGCTGACGCGAGTCCGTAATCCGCGCCGCGGATGCGTTCGGAGTTGGAGACCAGCTTCGTTTCGACGACCATCGGACACAGCACCGAGACGCCGATGCCGTTGTCCTTGACCTCGCGGGCCAGCGTCTCGGCCAGGCCGACAACGCCATATTTGGCAACGCCGTATGCCCCCAGGCCGGCGTTGGGTACCAGTCCGGCAAAGGACGCGGTAAAGGCGATGTGGCCGCCGGTGCCCTGCGCGATCAACTTCGGCACGAACGCCTCCACGGCGTGGATCGAACCCCACAAATCGATATCGATCACCCACCGCCAGTCCTCGTGCGTCATATCCACGAGCGGACCCGCGACAACGATGCCGGCGTTGCTGAAAACGACGTCGACCTGGCCGAGCAGGCGGAACGCCTCATCCGCGAGATGAACCATCTCCTCGAGATGCCGCACGTCACACGTCACGCCGTGGGCGTCGACCCCCTCGGCCTTCAGGTGCGCCACGGCCCGTTCCAACGTGGGCTTGTCGACGTCGGCCAGTACCACCCGGGCTCCGCGGCGGGCGAGTTCGGTGGCGGTGGCCAACCCGATGCCGCCTGCACCGCCGGTAATCACGGCACCGCGCCCCGCGAAATCAGATAGGAATCCGTCCATAGATTCCGAGCGTATTACCCGTTGCCCCGACGATTTGATCCCGGTACAACCGAGCATCCAACCAAGTATGAGCGCCTCATATAGATAGGGCACTAACTATTAGGGTACTATATAAATGTGGCCACCCTGACTGCACGTGAGATTGATCCGCTTGCCCTGGAACACCAGGTGTGCTTCGCGCTGGCGACCACCAACCGGGCGGTCTTGGCGGTGTACCGCCCTCTGCTGGAGCCGCTCGGCCTGACCCATCCGCAATACCTGGTGATGCTGGCACTGTGGGACCACCGCAAGAACCCCGCGGCGGAGCAGTCGCCGCTGTCGGTCAAGCAGATTGCCGCCGCATTGCAGATGGATTCGGCCACGCTCTCGCCGATGCTCAAGCGCTTGGAGGGGCTGGGCCTGATCACTCGTGCCAAGAAGGCCACCGACGAGCGCACGACCGATGTGACGCTCACCGAGCGCGGAATCTCCTTGCGCAAGCGGGCACTTGAGATTCCGCCCGCCGTCGTGGCACGTCTGGGTGTCGAGCTGGCCGAACTGGAGAACCTGCATCGGGTCCTCACCCGCATCAACGCGGCCGCTTTGGCGGCCGGCGCCTTGCAATCCTGACAACCCTGAGGAGCTACCATGACCGCCGCGAAACCCAATCTCTGGCAGTACATCGGCTATTCCTACGGCCGGCGCCTGCCTAACTCGATGCGCAGCTGGGTCGCGCGCGATCTCGCCGGCGACGGAGCCATCCGCCGGCACATGCTCCGGTGGGCGATACCGCCCTTGCTCGTCCTCGCTCCGCTGTGGCTGCTGCCCGCCTCGATCTACGTGCACACCGAGATGACAGCGCCGCTCTACTTCTGGGCGCTGCTGATATCCCTTGCCCTGAACAAGGTCTGGCGTCGGCACCGACTGGCAGACCATGGATTAGACCCGAACCTGGTCGACGTGATCAACCGCCGGAAACAGGCACGGATGCACGAGGACTACATCCGTCGTTACGGGCCGCGACCCGAATCGGCGGAATGGCAGTCCAACAGCAGCCCGTTCTAGGGGCTACTTCAGACAGCTGCCCGCATCGATGGGCAGTGTCACGCCGGTGATGTAGCGCGCCTCGTCGGAGACGAAGAACAGCACCGCATTGCTGATGTCGATGGGGTCGACCCACGGAATCGGCAGCGTGTGGAACATCTGACAGATCGGCGCCATGTCGTCGGGCCCGGGATTTTCCAGGTCTGGACGGAACATCTTCCACGTGCCCTCATTCATGATCATCCCGGTGCTCACATGGGTGGGATGCACGGAGTTGACCCGAATCATGTGCTGTCCCAGTTCGACGGCGAAGGAGCGCATAATGCCCACCACGCCGTGCTTAGCGGCGACGTAGTTGCCGCAGTGAGGGTAGGCCTTGAGGCCGCCGACCGAGCTGGTCAATACAATCGAACCGCCGTTGCCACCCGCAATCAAATGCGGCACACCGGCTTTCACTGACTTCCACACACCCGACAGGTTGATATCAATCATTTCCTGCCAGTCGTGTTCACTGCATTGGTCCAGAGTGTCGCCACCGTTGCCGATGCCGGCGTTGGCCACGATGATGTCCAGCCGGCCCAACTGCTCCACACCGGTATCCACCGCGGCCTTCATCGCGTCGTAATCGCGCACGTCGACCTCGGCCGTGAAGATTCTGCGGTTGTGACTCTTGACGAGATCGGCGGTCTCCGCCAGATCCTCGGGCGTTGCCGCCGGGATGGTGGTGTTCTCCACAATGGGCTTGCAGACGTCAATCGCGATGATGTCGGCGCCCTCTTGCGCCAACCGCACCGCGTGGCTGCGGCCCTGACCAAGCGCCGCTCCGGTGACGAAAGCAACTTTGCCTTCAACACGTCCCGTCATCACTACCTCAATTCCCGATCTGATCCAACCGGCATGTCTCAGCGGAGAACGGCCGGCATCGTGTCTCTCGCAGGAACCGCGTGCGCCCCGTTCCCGGGGGAGCGGGGAGGGTGCCGCCACTGAACTCTGTCATCACCCGCCAACGAGTGTCAACGACGAATCCGTTTCGGCTATTTGCAATTCTATATATTAGAGAATCTGATTCTCAACAGGCAAATCACGTGCGCTATTTGCTCACGTTGGGGGCGAAGCGAAAGGACCGCTCGGGCTTGCCGCTGATGCGTGCTAGCCGACGAATCCGGATGAGCAGAAGTCCCACACCTCGTCGGCGCTGATCGGGTGGATCGTCGCGTCGTCGTTGCCGCCGCTGGACTGCGCAATGAACATGACCGTCTGCATCGTCATGGCGGCTATCCGGCGTGGATTGAGTCCGGCGCGCAACTTGCCTGCGTCGCAGGCAGCTTCCATGAGCTCGGTCAGCAACGCCACCAGCGGCGCGTGTGCGATCTTGACCTCGACCGGATGCGTCACCAGCAACCGTGGCGCAAAATCGGTGAACAGCGGGCGCTTGGCCTCGGGATCCGGACGCGACGCCTCATACAGCAGCTCGACGGCGACCTTCAGCCGCTCGAGCGGATCAGATTGGTTTTCGGTGGCGGCACGGATCTGCTCGGCCGACCGGCTCAGCGCGTCTTCGAACAACGCAAGCAGCAGCTCGTGCTTACCGTCAAACTGCAGGTAGAAGCTCCGCAGCGACTGACGGGACCGGTCCACGACCTCCTGGACGGTAAAGTCCGTGGTGCCTTTTTCGATGATGATGGCCTGCGCCGCGTCAAGGAAGCGCTGAACGCGCTGCGCCGCACGCAGTTTCGCGGTCTTGATGGATCGCTCGACGGCGCGCTGCTTCCAAGCCGGCTCTTCGATTGGACTGGTCACATACGGCTCGGACGATTGTCGCGAGGGGAGAACATGATTGGACTCTACCGGAGAACGCCGTGACATCGCTGCGCTCGACCCCCTCACGGACCATGTGTCGGAGATTGTAACTTGCTCGCTACGAGAATACTATTCTCCTACACGTGTGTATAGAAGCAGAATTGCAAGAGTGAACCGCGCGGTCGGCGGAAACCCGCATCTACTGAAGGTCCACGAGCGCTAGCGAATTGCAGGGGAGTGCTGTGCAGCTGACCTTTGACGCCGACGTCGAGGAGTTCCGCGCGGAATTCGCGGCTTTCCTCGATGCGAATCTTCCCGACGCGGCGGTGACGGGTGAGCGGCCGCGGTCGAGTTCGGACATTCCGGAGTGGGCCCGCAGCTGGCAACGGCTCCTGTTCGACAGCGGGTGGCTGCTGCCCGGAAATCCGCCGGAGTTCGGTGGACGTAACGCCACGCTGTTGCAGCAATACGTGTACCTCGAAGAGTTATCGCGGCACCGGATCTATCAAAGTTTCAATCCGCAGGGCGTGGGCATCATCGCCGCGTCGCTGCTGTCGTTCGGCACGCCGGAGCAGAAGCGGCGATGGGCGGTGCCGATTCTGCGCGCGGAGATGACTGCGTCGCTGGGTATGAGCGAACCCGGTGCGGGCTCGGATCTCGCCTCACTGAAGACACGCGCGGTACTCTCGTCTGATTCAGAAGGCGATCACTTCGTCGTCAACGGGCAGAAGGTGTGGACATCGGGTGCTCATCACGCCGATGTGTTGTTGACGTTCGTGCGTACCGATCCCGAAGCACCAAAACACAAGGGCATCAGCGCCTTACTGATTCCGACAGACACGCCCGGTGTGGTCCGACGTCCGTTCGCGTCGGTGTCCGACATCGAAGACGTCGACTTCAATGAGGTCTTTTTCACCGACGCGCGGGTGCCGGCCGAGAACTTGGTGGGGGAGCTCAACGCGGGATGGCGAGTCGCGACCGGTTCGCTCGGCCACGAACGCGCCATGCTGTGGCTTGATTACGCCGACATGCTGCACGCGCTGAGCGCCGAGTCCAGCCCATCGGGACCCGTGCAACGCGATCGCTACGCCACGCTGGTGATGGATTGTCACGCGTTGCGGCTAATGGGGTCGGCGACTTTGGCCAAAGCCGCGCGCGGTGAAGAGGACGTCCCCGCCCAGTCAGTGCTCAAGCTGCTCGGTTCGGAGGCAATGCAACGCGCCTGTGAGGACGCGCTCAATGCCAAGGGCGGCGACGGACTCGTGTTGCGCGGGGTCACCGCGCCGTTCGCCCCGCTCAATCTGGACAGCCACTACGGCAGCTGGTTTGACCGGTACACGCGCACCTTCGCGGCGACCATCGCCGGCGGGACTTCCGAAATTCAGCGCAACATCATTGCCGAACGAGTCCTTGGACTGCCCCGCGGTTAGCGGACAGTCAGCAGTTGTTGGTGGCGGGATTGTCCAAGCACCGCTGCAAACGGCCCGGATCCTGGGAGTCCAGCCGGGCGTAGTAGCTGATGGCGACGAGCCCTGCCACAATCGCCACTGCCCCTAACACCATGCCGGCTATAGCGGCCCGGGGGTTTGTCGCTTCACCGCGACTGGCTCGCCGCCGCGCGATATCACCGGCCAACAGCGCCGCGATACCGAGAGGCACTCCGATCAACAGCCAGCAGGTGGCCAGTGCCAACCCGCCCAGGATCACTGAGATGACGCCGGCCTGATTTCGAGGTTCGCCGGGGGAGTACATGTGCCCCCATTCTAGGGACTGTGAGCCTGCGCACGACCCCCGGGCGCCCGATCCGTTACAGCTGCGCCAGCCGTGGCGCAGATCCCTTGGCCCGCAACACTGCTCCGGCCTCCCCGGTCAATTCCCGTGTGCTGCCGAGCAGGGTGTCCAGAATCAGCGACCGTTTGATGTGGCAATGCAGCGGGTGTTCGGCCGTGAAGCCGATGCCGCCCAGCACCTGCTGGCAGTGGCGTGCCGTGGTCAGCGCCGCCTGGCCGGCCGCCGCTTTGGCCAGCAGGCTGGCCAGGTCATCCGGATCGTCGGATGCCGAGGCGGCGACCTGCAGGGTCGCCTCGGCGCCCTCGATCGCGACCAGTGCCTCGGCCAGTCGGTGCCGGATCGCCTGAAACGAACTGATGTGGCGGCCGAACTGGACACGATCCAGGGCATGCTGGCGCGCCAGTGCAAGCATTGCGCGGCTGGCGCCGACCAGCCACCAGCCCAGGGCCCGCCGCCCGGCAGCAAGCCCGGCTTGCGGAACTGGGTTTCCTTCTGCCACACGATGTATCGGCAGCTCACCGTCGAGCGCTGAACTGGAAGCGTCGTTGCGCTCCCACACCACCCAGGAGCCTCCCGCGAACGGCAGTGGGGTGGTACCGCCCGGTGCCGCTCCGGTCGCGTGCAGCACGACATCGTTGAGCACGGGGGCGTGCGTGCCGGTCTCGCCGAGCAGTCGAAACACCAAAGGAATTGCGAAATCAGGTATTTCGTCCAGCATGTCGAGCCAGCCGAGGTCCGTCAACGCCGCATCGAGCTTAGGGCCCGAGGCCAGGGAAGGATCGGTCATTGCGGTGCGTACCGACTCGGTCAGCAGCTGCAGTTCCTCGGAGTCTGCGGCTGCGTTTGTTGAAAGATCCACGGCTTTAGTCCTTCCCGAGGTCGAGTAGCCGGCGAGCGATGATGTTGCGCTGAATCTCGGCGGTGCCACCGTAAATGGTCGACGCGCGCGAGTACAGGTACTCCGAACGCCACGGTGTGTCGTCGAGCTCGAGGACGCCGGGCAGCAGATCGCGGACGGTGTCGTAAAGCCGCTGCTCGGCCGAGGCCAGCAGCACCTTGTCAACGGAGGTGTCAGGGCCGAGCCGTGCTCCGTCGCGCAGCCGGTATTGGGTGGCGCGGGACCGGCAGCGCAGCGTGTGCAGCGCGAGATAGGCTGTGCCAAGCTCGAATTCGCTATGAACGTCGGTTTGGACACCGGATGCCTCTGCGATGAGCTCGTCGAATCGGGAGTAGAGGTAGGCGATCCGCTGCCAAAAGCAGGTGGACCGCTCGTAGGGGAGCAGGTCCATCGCCAGCCGCCAGCCGTCCCCCGGTTGGCCGAGCATCCGGCTGCTCGGGATCACCACATCGTCGAAGTACACCTCGCAGAACTCGTCGACCCCGTGCATGGTGCGAAGCGGCCGAACGGTGATTCCCGGGGTGTCGAGGTCGACAAAGAATGCGGTGATTCCGTCATGACCGGGCGCGGTGCGGGTGAGCAGGACGCAGCGGGTCGAGAACTGCGCGAAGCTGGTCCAGACCTTCTGCCCGTTGACGACCCAGTTGTCACCTTGCTGCGCGGCGCGGGTGGCCAGCGATGCCAGGTCACTGCCGGAGCCCGGCTCGGAAAAGCCTTGGCACCATTGCTCTTGGCCGCTCAGCAGTCGCGGCACCATTTCGGCGGCCAGTTCTGCCGGGGCGTAATCGATCATCGTGGGTGCAAGCACCTCGAGCATCGAGTACGGGCCCGGCTCGGCGAGGCGGCGACCGACGACCTCTTCGCCGACGATCGCGCGAAGCAGCGCGGGCCCACCCAATCCGCCGACTTCTTTCGCCCAGCCGTACCGCATCCAATCGGCGTCATACAGGGCCCGGCTGACGCGGGCGAATTGCTGCATATGACCCTGCAGCGAGTGGTCGGGTCCGGGCGTTAAGTCGTTCTCGTCGAGCCACTTACGCAGACCCGCCCGGAACTCCTCGACATTCACGGGGTGGGACGGCCGATGGCGTGCGGGCGCCCCGAGTCGTGCACCCCGCTACGGCGAATGAACGTCATCGCACGGGTCTTCAGCCGCCATCCGTCGGCGGTCCGGGAGTAGGTGTCGCGGTAGTAGCCGATCCGCATGTCGTGAGTGGAGCCGTCGATAAAGCAGAGCGGTTGCGTACCGCTTGCCGAATCGCCGTCGATGTCTTCGACCAGGGCAGTTCCGGTGAGGAACAAGCCCTTTGGTGCGGCCGCGACCAGTTCCGGGAACCGGTCCAACTTGTACGTGGAGCCAAATGCACTGTAGGTCCCGTCGGGTGTGAACACACCGATGAGACCGCCGATGTCTTCCTGGGTGATGGTGACGGCGTAGCGGGCGAGCAACTGCTGAATCTCGACCAGATCGTCAGTTCTGGTTGGGCCGCTCTTAGACTGATCGGGTGTCGACATAGACCTTGCCGCCTTTCATGACAAAGCTCACGTGTTGGGTAACGGTGATGTCTTCCAACGGGTTTCCCGGTACCGCGATGATATCGGCGAGTTGTCCCTGTGCGAGCCGCCCCCGGTCGGTCGAGTTGATGAGCTCAGCCGCGGTCACCGTGGCCGCCCGCAGCACGGCCAACGGCGGCATGCCCCAGTCGACCAGGGTGACAAGCTCGTCGGCGTTGCGCCCGTGCGGTATTGCGGGTGCGTCGGTGCCGACCGCGATCTTCACGCCGGCTTTGTAAGCGGCCAGTATCGAGGTGCGTGACTTCGGGAACATCTCGGCGGCCTTGGCTTGGAGTTCGGGTGCAGCGTGCGAAACATCCATTGCCTCTGCAAGGCGTCGGGTGCTCACCAGGAAGGTGCCGTGCTCCACCATCATCGCGATCGCGTCGTCATCGACCAGGAAACCGTGCTCGATGCAATCGATGCCGGCCTCGACGGCATGCTTGACCGCCTCGGCGCCGTGCGTGTGCGCGGCGACGCGCAGCCCGCGCCGGTGCGCCTCGTCGACGATCGCGCGTAGCTCTTCGTCCGAATAGTGTTGTGCACCAGGCGGACCGGTCAGTGACATCACTCCACCCGAGCAGCAGACCTTGATCAGCTCAGCGCCATGTTTGATCTGGTATCGCACCGCCTTGCGGATCTCGTCGACTCCGTTGGCGATGCCTTCCTCGACCGTCAGGTCCAGCGCATGCGGCGCGAACGCCGCGAACATTGTCGGGTCCAGGTGGCCGCCGGTGGGCGTGATGGCGTGGCCGGCCGGCACCACTCGCGGCCCGTCGATCCAGCCGGCGTCAATAGCCTTGCCCAGCGCGACGTCCAACAGGTAGCCGCCCGTCTTGACGAACAGGCCGAGATTGCGCACCGTGGTGAATCCAGCGCGCAGCGTGCGACGGGCATTGCCGACCGCGCGCAGCACCCGGGTCGGCGGATCATCTTGAACCTGGGACAGCCCGGGCTTCTCCCCGCGCCCGCCCATCAGGAGGTTGACCTCCATGTCCATCAGCCCCGGCAGCAGGATCGCGTCGCCGAGATCGATCACGTCACTCTCGGAACCGTTACCGTCACCGACACCGACGATCCGGTCGTTCTCGATCCGCAGAATGCCGGGCCGAACGATCTCGCCGGCGTCGATGTCGAGCAGCCCGGCGGCCTTGAGCGTCAGCACAGCGATGAGCCGGGCGGGCGAAGAGCCGAGAGCACCGTTAGATCACCGGCTCGCGGATCAGCTCCACCCAGGCCGCGCCGCTGTCGGGTACACGCGGCTGCTTCCAGGCCTCGATCGGAAACGACACCATGACCAATGACTGCATGATGTGCATCAGGGTACGTGCGTCCTCGGGCAGATCGTCCAGCGGGAACTTGTCGCAGTACTCGATCGCATCGTTCAGTCGGGGAAAAGCGACGTCGTAGAACTCCTGCATCTCGCGCATCGTCGAGGCCAGCCGCTTGGCGTAGCGTTCGGGTTCGGTGGCCAGGTCCCAAGCCGAATAGGGCTCCAGGTCGGCGAATTCAGTGGGAAGCGCCATTGTTGGCGTACTCCTTCACGTAATCGTTGGTCACCTTGTGCAGATGACGCAGCATGATCTCCTGATCGCAGAGCGGGAAGTCGTTGACCACCCGGGTGCCGATCATGGTCTGCGTCGCCTCGAGGGTGTTGGCGTCCTGCAGCGCGTACTCCTTAAACGTCACCGCCGCCAACTCCTGGGCCAACCGTTCCCGCGCGTTTTTCGGCGGCACGAAGTACAGCGTGCATTCGAAGATGTGCTTGTCGACGGCGGTCGGCCAGTAGTGATAGGTCAGGTACCAGCCGGGCTCCCAAATCAGCAGCATGAAGTTCGGGTAGAAGTGCCACTCGTCGATGCCCCACTGCGGCACCTTCTTCGGGTTGATGCCCGGAGGAAGTTCAGCGAGCTTCTCCATGATCTCCGGCTTGTCCCAGGGGCCGAACAGCCCGCTGCGCAGCACCTGGTCCATGGGCTTGACCATGCTCATGTCCACCGGCGGCGACTGGCCGCCCCAGGTCGAGATCATCGCGTGCGGGCTGGCCATCTCGTAGTACAGCGCCTCGAAGCCGTACTTCTGGATCTTGGCCGCTTCCTCCTTGGTGTACTGCCCCTGGTGCAGGATCGGCGCGTGGTAGAACTCGGCGAACGCGTCCATGAACAGCTTCCAGTTGCTGCCGACTTCGGCCCGGTAGGAATAGGTCTCGGTCATCTCGCCGAAGGGGTAGCCCTCGATGCCCTTCGCCAGCGGTCCGAGGTAGTCGGTCAACGGCTTGGCGTGTTGGTCGAAGTTGACGAAGATAAAGCCTTCCCACAGCTCGCACCGGACGCCCACCAGGCCGTAGTCGCTCTTGTCGACGTCGAAGAATTCGCCCTCCTGTTGGATGAAGGTCAAATCGCCGTCGAGGCTGTAGCGCCAGGCGTGGTACTTGCAGGTGAACTGCCGGCAGGTGCCAGAGGTCTCCTCATTTGGAAAGTCGTTCCACACCAACTTGTTTCCGCGGTGTCGGCAGACGTTGTGGAAGGCCTTAACCGAGCCGTCTTTGGTCTTGACGATGATCACCGACATGCCCTTGCCGGCCGAGGGCAGCTCCTTGGTGAAGTAGCTGCCGGTGCGCGGGAGTCGCTCGACGCGGCCGACGTTGAGCCACGTCTTCTTGAAGACGGCGTCGCGTTCGGCTTCGAAGAATGCCGGATCGATCGAGTCGCTGTAGTCGACTGGAGCGGTCCCTAGCTCGGGGTAGTTTTCTGTCCAGCTGCCGGCGGCTGGCTTCGGGAAGTGCGGCAACGTTCTTACCTCTCTCGTCAGTGCTGGTCGGCGTGCTCGAGCTGGATGCCAAAAGTGTTGAAGGCCATGGCCAGCAGCGTGTAGCAGCCGACCGTGAAGACGAAATCCATGCGTTGCTGATCGTTGAGGCGCTCGCCGAGCGCCGCCCAGGTCTGGTCGGACAACTGGGATTTCTCGTCGAGTTCATCGACCCCGGCGATCACTGCGCGGTCGAACTCGTCGAAGTCGCCGGCGCCCTTGCCCGCATCACACCGCACCGCGGCGATCTCGTCGTCGGTGATTCCCTCGTCCTTGGCCATGCTGAGGTGGTGAGACCACTCGTAGGCGCATTCGCGACGATGCGCGACCCGCAGGATGGCCAGCTCGCGGATACGTGCGGGCAGCGTCGATGAGTACAAGAGGTGGACGTTGAACCGGAGAAACGCCTTGGCCAGCGCGGGGTGGTGAGCGAAGGTGGCCAGCGCGTTGTTGGCGTCGCGCGGGCCGTCCGCGGGCAGCATGGGCGCGAGCGCGCGCTGGACAGCCTCATCCCACTGATCAGCCGGCAGCGGCGGCAGGCGCATAGTGAGGGTCCTCTCGGCCAAAGAGAATCATATTCTCATTTACAACTAACAGACTTGCACGATTCGCTCGGTTGGTCAATGCCAACAGGTCAGGGACCCGCGCCGCTTGACTGGTGGGTGGCCGCGCGCCGGTTTATCGACGTCCCGACGATCGAACCGGAGGCCGGGTAACAAATTTTTGGTTCATTCTTTGGCCGGATGCGCCGTGCTGGCATTTCCGTGATCGCGTAGTCGCACGTGAGAGGGCGATCCGGGCGGCGATGGGGGGTTCCGGAACAGTCGCCGGATTTGCCGGATGGAGCTGGTGAATGTTGATTCTCACTTGGCGAGAAGCTAGTTTTCAGAGGTAGAGGGCTGAGAGCCGACGCCCTGGGAGTCGCCTGCTAGTGGATCCGATGGAGAGGAACGGTCATGAACAAAGAGGACATGATTCTGATCAGCGTGGACGACCACACTGTCGAGCCGCCGGACATGTTCAAGGACCACCTACCGGCGAAGTACCAGGACGACGCGCCCAGGTTGGTACACAACGACGACGGCTCGGACATGTGGAAGTTCCGCGACACGGTTATCCCGAACGTCGCGCTCAACGCGGTCGCCGGCCGTCCCAAGGAGGAATACGGCATCGAGCCGACGGGGCTCGACGAGATCCGGCCAGGCTGCTACAACGTCGACGAGCGAGTCAAGGACATGAACGCCGGCGGCATTCTGGCCTCGATCTGCTTCCCGTCGTTCCCGGGCTTTGCGGGACGGCTGTTCGCCACTGACGACCACGACTTTTCGATCGCGCTGGTGCAGGCCTACAACGACTGGCACATCGATGAGTGGTGCGGGGCGTACCCGGCCCGGTTCATCCCGATGGCCATTCCGGTGATCTGGGATGCCGAGGCGTGCGCCGCCGAGGTGCGGCGGGTCTCGAAAAAGGGTGTGCACGCGCTGACATTCACCGAGAACCCCGCCGCGATGGGCTACCCGAGCTTCCACAATGAGTATTGGACACCGCTGTGGAAAGCGTTGTGCGACACCGACACCGTGATGAATGTTCACATCGGGTCCTCGGGCCGGCTGGCGATCACGGCACCCGATGCGCCGATGGACGTGATGATCACTCTGCAGCCGATGAACATCGTGCAGGCCGCCGCGGACCTGTTGTGGTCGCGGCCGATCAAGGAATATCCGGACCTCAAAATCGGGCTCTCCGAGGGCGGCACCGGGTGGATCCCGTACTTCCTCGAGCGCGCGGACCGGACCTACGAGATGCACTCGACGTGGACGCACCAGGACTTCGGCGGCAAGGTTCCCAGCGAGGTCTTCCGGGAGCACTTTCTGACGTGCTTCATCAGCGACAAGGTGGGCGTCGCGCTGCGCAACATGATCGGCATCGACAACATCTGTTGGGAAGCCGACTACCCGCACAGCGACTCGATGTGGCCGGGTGCACCCGAGGAACTGTGGGATGTGTTGTCGATCAACAACGTTCCCGATGACGAAATCAACAAGATGACCTACCAGAACGCCATGCGTTGGTACTCGTTCGACCCGTTCACTCACATTTCGCGCGAACAGGCGACCGTCGGTGCGCTGCGCAAAGCCGCCGAGGGGCACGACGTGTCCATAAAGGCGCAGGGCCACGGAAAGGATTCCCGAGGCGGCTCGTCCTTCGCAGATTTCGCGGCCAATGCGAAAGCGCTGACCGGCAACAAGGACTGACGCGCTACCGGAGGAAGCTGCGCGCCGGTGCATCAACTGACCTAAGGAGATCTAGCCGTGCCCGGCGATGGGATGAATTTTGAGCTGACCGACGACCAGGAGCTGATCCGCAAGTCGGTCGCCGAGCTGGCGCGGAAATTCGACGACCAGTACTGGATGGAAAAAGACCAGGCGCACGAATTTCCGACCGAGTTCTACCAGGCAATAGCCGACGGCGGCTGGCTTGGTATGACGATCCCAACCGAGTACGGCGGCCATGGCCTGGGAATCACTGAAGCCACACTGTTGCTCGAGGAGATCGCCAGGTCCGGCGGCGCGATGAATGCGGCGAGCGCAATTCATCTGTCGATCTTCGGTATGCAGCCGGTGGTGGTACACGGGTCCGACGAACTCAAGGCGCGCACGTTGCCTCCGGTTGCCAGCGGCGAGGTGCATATCTGCTTCGGAGTGACCGAACCCGGTGCCGGGCTTGACACTTCGCGTATCACCACGTTCGCGAAACGCGACGGAGATCGGTATGTGGTCAACGGCCGCAAGGTGTGGATCTCGAAGGCGATGGAGTCGGACAAGATCCTGCTGCTTACCCGCACTAAGACGTACGATGAAGTCGCCAAGAAGACCGACGGGATGACGCTGTTCCTCACCGACCTCGATCGGAGCCGAATCGACATCCGCCCGATCCGCAAGATGGGCCGCAACGCCGTGAGCTCCAACGAGTTGTTCATCGACAATCTCGAGGTGCCGGTCGAGGATCGAGTTGGGGAGGAAGGCAAGGGATTTCAGTACATTCTCGACGGCCTGAACCCCGAGCGGATGCTGATCGCGGCCGAGGCACTCGGCATCGGGCGGGTGGCACTGGAGAAAGCGGTGAAGTACGGCAACGAGCGTGAGGTCTTCGGCCGCCCGATCGGTATGAACCAGGGTATCCAGTTTCCCCTCGCAGATTCGCTGGCGCGGCTCGATGCCGCCGAGCTGATGTTGCGCAAGGCGACCTGGCTCTACGACAAGGGCAAACCCTGTGGGCGCGAGGCAAATACCGCCAAATACCTTTGCGCCGATGCCGGCTTCACTGCGGCTGACCGCGCGTTGCAAACCCACGGCGGCATGGGCTACGCGGAGGAATACCACATCGCCCGCTACTTCCGCGAAGCCCGGCTGATGAAGATCGCACCTGTCAGTCAGGAGATGATCCTGAACTTCCTGGGATCCAACGTCCTGAAACTGCCGAGGAGTTATTGATCCGCCGCTGATGACTTCGACCGAAGAATCCGTGCTGCTGTCCGATGACGGCGACGGGGTGCGCACGCTCACCCTGAATCGACCGCATCGCAAAAACGCCATCAGCCCGGAGCTGTGGATCGCATTGCGCGACGCGCTGCACGCCGCCGGCCGTGACCGCAGCGTGCGTGCGCTGGTGATCACCGGTGCCGGCGGGAGCTTTTGCTCTGGCGCCGACATTTCGATCCCGGACGACATTCATCCGAAATACAAGCTGCAGCGCCTGACTGACGTGGCGCTGGCATTGCACGAACTTCCGATACCGACGGTGGCCAAAGTGGCGGGCGTCGCGGTCGGAGCCGGATGGAACCTGGCGTTGGGCTGTGATCTGGTGGTTGCGACGCCGGAATCGACGTTCTCCCAGATCTTTTCCAAGCGGGGTCTGTCAATCGATCTCGGCGGTTCCTGGTTGTTGCCGAAACTTGTTGGCCTGCAACAGGCTAAGCGGCTGGCGCTGCTGGCCGAGACCATTGACGCCACGGAAGCCCACGCGCTCAACCTGGTCACCTGGGTGGTGTCCGCCGCGGAGATCGACGCCTTCGTCAAGGACCTGAGCGACCGGCTGGCGGCGGGGCCCCCGATCGCGTTGGCCCAGACCAAGGCTCTGTTGAATGAGGGCGCCGACCGCACCATGCGCGACGCGCTGGCCAACGAGGCGCGAGCGCAGGTCGGGAATTTTGCGACAGCGGATGCGGCCGCCGCCTATGCCGCCTTCAGCGAGCGGCGGGAGCCGTCGTTTACTGGCCGGTGGGCGCTATCAAAATCTGACAAGGAATCGGAGTAGGGATATGCGGGAGACAGTCATCGTCGAGGCGGTGCGCACGCCGGTCGGGAAACGCAATGGCGGGCTGTCGGGCATGCACGCCGCGGACTTGTCCGCCATCGTTCTCAACGAGGTGCTGGAACGCTCCGGTTTGGGCCCGGAGATCGTCGACGACGTGATCTGGGGATGCGTATCCCAGGTCGGTGACCAGTCCAGCAACATCGGGCGCTACGCGGTGCTGGCCGCCGGCTGGCCCGAGAGCATCCCCGGGACCACGGTCAACCGGGCCTGTGGTTCCAGCCAGCAGGCCCTCGACTTCGCGGTGCACGCGGTGATGTCGGGCCAGCAAGACGTCGTCGTGGCCGGTGGCGTCGAGGTCATGAGCCGCGTTCCGCTGGGTTCGGCCAGAGCAACCGGCACGCCCTACGGACCGAAAGTCCTCGCCCGCTACGACGGCTTTTCCTTCAACCAGGGTCTGTCGGCGGAAATGATCGCCAGGAAGTGGGGCTTCTCCCGCAGCCAGCTCGATGAATTCTCCGCCCAATCCCACGAACGGGCTGCCGCGGCCCAGGACAGCGGCGCCTTCACCGATCAGGTGATCCCGGTCATCACCGATGAAGAGATCATCGTGGCTGCGGACGAGGGTGTGCGGCGCGGGAGCACCGTGGAGAAGCTGGGCACACTCAAGCCCGCGTTCGCCGAAGACGGTGTCATCCACGCGGGCAATTCCTCGCAGATTTCCGACGGCGCGGCCGCGCTGCTGGTGACGACCTCGGAAATGGCGGTCGAGCTGGGGCTGACTCCGATCGTGCGCTACCGCGCCGGAGCCGTCACCGGGGCGGATCCGGTGCTCATGCTTACCGGCCCCATTCCGGCGACCGAAAAGGTGCTGAACAAGGCGGGTGTCTCGTTGTCAGAGGTGGGCGCATTCGAGGTGAACGAAGCCTTCGCGCCGGTCCCGCTGGCCTGGATTGCCGAGACGGGCGCCGATCGGGGCCGGGTCAATCCGCTGGGTGGCGCCATCGCGCTGGGGCACCCGCTCGGCGCATCCGGTGCGGTGTTGATGACGCGGTTGGCGCATCACATGCGCGATAACGGGATTCGCTACGGGCTACAGACCATGTGCGAAGGCGGCGGCACGGCCAACGCCACCCTGGTCGAATTGGTCGCGTAACACCGACCAGAGAACTTTTTAAGAGTCACTCTGAGACCCTTGTCACAGGTGGCAAACCAACCTACTGTGTGTTCACTAGGTTGGTTCAGCCCGCCGATCGGTCAAAGGAGCCCGGGTGCCCGACGCACGGCGTTACGACACGCTTCTCGCCAAAGGTGAGGACCGCAAGCAGCGGATCCTGGCGGTCGCGCAACGCCTGCTCACTCGCAACGGCTGGCGCAACACCACACTGGCTCAGATCGCCGGCGAAGCCGGAGTCACCCCGGCAGGACTGCTGCACCACTTCGAGTCCAAAGAGCAGCTGCTGCACGCGGTGCTGGACGCCCGCGATCAGGATGACGATTCCCACGCCGACCGGGCCGGCGACCTGATGGCCCAGATCCCGCAGGTCGCCGATCGATTCCACCGGGCACCCGAATTGGTCGGCACGTTCACGGTGCTGCTGGTCGAGAACATCCTTCCCGACGCTCCGTTGCACGACCGAATGCTGGCACGACACCGGGCAGCGGTCGACATCGTCGCTGAGCTCATTCGCACTGGTCAGACCGACGGCCGGTATCGCTCAGACATAGACCCCACCATCAAGGCAGTGGAAATACTTGCCTTCGTCCACGGAATGGAAACCACATGGTTGCTCGATCCTTCGATACCACTGGCCGAGGTGTTCAAGCAGTACGCGGAGATGCTGGCGCGGGACTTCACGCCGCCGAACAAGCCCCCGAGCACGACATGAGATACCGGCTCGACGTGGTCGCCTCCAGCGTGGCCGACGTGGTGCGGTTCGCCGGGGGCTGGCTGTTCGACCGGTCGATGGCCGGATGGGACGTCACCGTCCTTCTCACCGACCTTGCCGACCATCCCGATCTGCGGCCGCTGCAGATCATCGGAGCCGGGACGCTCGACCTCGAATGCGCACTGGCGTCGGTCGAGCTTCGCCCCCGGCCGCAGGCCCTGGCGGCCGCGGCAGATCTGGTGGGCTGCGACTCGCGGGTACGGCAGGGCGTATTGCAGGCCCTCGATCAAGGCGTCACCGAGGTCACGCTGTGGGGAGACACCTGGCCCGCGGAGCTCGACGGCAGTGTTGGCCGGGTGCAACACCGGCTGAGCAGGGCCGCGCAGATGTTCAAGGGCAAGGCGCTGGCCGCCACCGCCATACCGGAGTACGCGATCGATCACACCGAAAACTTCCGGAGCGGGCTGCTGGCCTGCCCGTCGGTGGCGGCTGATCTGGTCCCGGCCAGCTAAACGTGGGACCCCGGCTGGGCCCGGATTTCAGGGGCCCTTTCGCACGTCATCACTCATTTTCCTGCCTGAACAGCGGCACCCGTCGTTGACGACGATCACGCCGTATGGAAATGTAATACTCATCTCTGAGAGGCGTATTCTCACTGCTGAGATTCGAACGGAGCAAGATGGTGAACGACTTCTCCAAGATGGACTTCTTCCGCGGTAGCGAGCTCATCGCGGACCCCTACCCGTACTACGAAGCGCTGCGTCAGCAATGCCCGGTGACCCGGGAAGATCACCACGGGGTCACCATGGTGACCGGGTGGGAGGAAGCCTGCGCTGTCTTGAACGACGCCGAGACGTGGTCCTCGTGCGTCTCGGTGACCGGACCGTTTCCAGGCTTTCCGGTGCCGCTCGAGGGGGACGACATTACCGAGCTGATCGAGCAGCACCGCGACGAGCTGCCCTTCAGCGACCAGCTGCCCACGCTCGATCCGCCGACCCACACCAACCACCGCTCGCTGCTGATGCGGCTGATCACCCCGAAGCGCCTCAAGGAGAACGAGGACGCCATGTGGGCGCTCGCCGACGAGGCGCTCGACGGGTTCCTGGCGCCAGGACACGGCGAGTTCATCAGGGGCTTCGCCAGCCCGTTCACGCTGCTGGTCATCGCTGACCTGCTGGGCGTGCCCTTGGAGGACCGCGACAAGTTCGTCAAAGGCATCCGCGAGCACTCGGGCGGCGGCGTCGGCGGCACCGGCAAGGAATCGCTGGCCCACAGCCCACTGGAATTCCTCTATGGTCTTTTCTCCGACTACATCGCCGACCGCCGCCGTGAACCCCGCGACGACGTGCTGACCGGCTTGGCGACCGCCACCTACCCCGATGGCTCGACACCTGAGGTCGAAGACGTGGCCCGCGTCGCAAGCAACGTGTTCTCGGCGGGTCAGGAGACCACCGTGCGGCTGCTCGGTGCCGCGCTGCAGACGATGGGGGAACGCCCGGACATCCAGGCGCAGTTACGCAAAGACCGCAGCCTGCTCCCCAACTTCATCGAAGAGTCGCTTCGCCACGAGAGTCCGGTCAAGGGCGACTTCCGGATGAACCGGGTGCCCGTCAACGTTGGTGGGGTCGACCTGCCCGCCGGCACCACCGTGATGATTGTGCAGGCGGCAGCCAACCGTGATCCGCGCCGGTTCGAAGACCCCACGACCTTCGACGCGTCCCGCAAGAACGCCCGTCAGCACATCTCGTTCGGCCGCGGCATTCACAGCTGCCCTGGTGCGCCGCTGGCGCGGGCCGAAACCCGGGTAGCGATCGAGCGGCTGCTGGACCGCACGACTGACATCAGGATCAACGAGGACGTTCATGGCCCGGCGAATGATCGCCGCTATCAATATGTTCCGACGTACATTTTGCGTGGCCTGACCGAATTGCATTTGGAGTTCACGCTGGCATGAAGGTCTGGGTAGACGACCAGCGCTGTCGCGGTCACGGTATGTGCCTCACGCTGTGCCCCGACGTGTTCAGCCTGACCGACGACGGCTACGCGGAGTCGATAACCTCCGATGTCCCAACGGAATTGGAGGCGGCCACTCAGGAGGCCATCGAATGCTGTCCCGAGCAGGCCATCAGCGAGATCGAGAACGAGAACTGACCAGTTTCTCAACGAGGTAAGGAGATTCGAAATGGCTAATGGGCCAAAAGGGTACGTCATCCTTACCGAGGCCATCAACGATCCGGAGGGCATGAAGGCGTATGCCCAGGCCGCCGGTGCAGCGATGAGCGGTGCCACCATTCTCGCGGTGGACGCCGCGCCCAAAATCATCGAGGGCAGCTGGCACGGCGACCAGACCGTGGTGCTGGAGTTCGAGTCGGTCGATGCCGCCCGCGCGTGGTACGAATCCGAGGGCTACCAAAAGGCGGCGAAACTGCGCCAAGCGGCTGCCGACTGCAACGCGGTCATCCTCGCCGGGTTCTGATCGTTCCTACTCCACAATCGAGATTGCCTGCCGAGGGCATTGACGGACAGCCTCGCGAACGTCCGACTCAATCTCCGGGGTGACCTCTTCTTGTAACACGGTCAGCATGTCGTCGTCGCCGAGTTCGAAGATGTCCGGATTGATGCCCATGCAGACGCCGTTGCTCTCGCAGAGTCCCCAATCGACTTCGATCTTCTTCGTCATCGCGACCCCCTACCGAAGCACTGTGACGGGCACGTTCTTCCAGCCCGCGACGTTTTGCATGTTGACCCGTTTGCACCCCGCCCAATCCACCTCGTAGCGCGGCATGAAGTCGACCAGCCGCTCCAGCGCGATCCTGCTTTCCAGGCGGGCCAGTGCCGCTCCCAGGCAGCTGTGAATTCCGTACCCGAGACCGACGTGCTGTGCCTCGGTGTGGTCGCGCTCGATGTCGAATGTGTCGGCGTCGGTGAAGGCTTCTGGATCGCGGTTCGCTGCGGCGCCGCAGAGGAACACCGGCTTGAATGGCGGAATCACGCCACCGCTGACGTGTGCCTCCTTGAGGGTGTAGCGGACGTTGTATTGGACCGGCCCCTCGTAGCGCAAAAGCTCTTCCACGGCTCCGGGGATCTTGTCGCGGTCTTCCTGCAGCTTCTGCCACTGGTCGGGGTGACGGGCGAAGATGACCGCCGCGTTTCCGATCAGCTTGGTGACGGTCTCGGCGCCCGCTCCGCCCAAAAGCGTTGCGAAACCTGTGATTTCAATATCATCGAGCTGGCGGGACTGACCGTCCTCGCCGGGGATCTCGGCCGCGATCAGCCTGCTGATCATGTCGTCCTGCGGTTCTGCGCGCCGCTCCTGTATGAGGCCGAAGTAATACATCGCCGTGTCGATGTTGGCTTGCATGCCGGCTTCGCTGACTTCGATCTGTCCGGGTTCGTGATGCAGGCTGGTGTCGATCCAGTGGCGCACCTGCTGGCGGTATTCCTCCGGCACCCCGGCCATCCGGGTAATGACCTCGACCGGGAAGGGGCCGGAGAAGTCCTGCACGATGTCGAAGTTGTCGGAGTTGACGGCGCCCAGGTACTTGTCGATCACCTCGATGATTGTCTCGTGCTGGGATTGAACGGCCCGAGGGGTGAACGCCTTGTTGAGCAGGCTGCGCATATGGCGGTGTTCCGGCGGGTCCATGAAGATAATGGACTTCTGCTCGGGGGATATGCCTCTACGCACCATCGCCAGGTCGCAGCCGCGTGCCGAGGAATACGTCTCGAAGTCCTTGAATGCCGCCGCCACGTCTTCGTGGCGGGTCAGCGCGTAGAAGTCCTCTTTCTCGTCGTAATACAGCGGCGCTTCCTCGCGCATCTGTCGATATATGTCGAACGGGTTGTTGTAGTAGTCCTCGGAATACGGATCGAAGACAATCTTCGGTTTTGTCACTGACATCCTCCTCAGCGGCGAGGGTTGGGGCGGGCTGGAACCGTTACGATCGAATGCCTGACTGTAACGCTAACGGTAGCGCTTTCATGGCGAACCGGAAAGGACCGCAGTGGCGTCATGTCAAATCTTTCCGCCGGCACCCAGGACTTCGATGACGTCGTCCAGGGCGCCGAGGTCGCTGCCGAGGTCCTCGGCGATGCTGCGGACGACTGCCACGTCTTTGCCGACGAACTCGCCGGCTACCTCGATGAACCCCGCGACGGAACCTCGTGCGGCCACAATGTCCAGCACCCGGCTGGTGGCGCTGCCGTGGGCCAGTGCCCCCAGCACAGTCGACTCCGGAACGCCAAGTTGCTCGCCCAGCCGGATTGACTCCGCGAGCAGCCCGATATGACCGGCGAACAGCGCGTTGTTGACCAGCTTCACCGTCTGACCGGCGCCGATCGGGCCGACGTGAAGGACCGGATCGCCGTAGCAGCCCAATATCGGTCGCAGCCGTGCCACGGTGTCATCGGCGCCCCCCACGAACAGCGTTAGCTTGCCCGCCGCGATGTCGTGCGGGCCTCCGCTGACCGGCGCATCGACGACATCGACATCGTTGCTGCGGGCGGCGATGGCTTCGATCATTTTCGGGCTGGCCGTGGTGTGCACGACCAGCGTCGAGCCCGACCCCATGGTGGGCAGGAGAGCGCTGTCCAGGCAGACCTGGCGTACCTGTTCGTCGGTGAACACGCAGAGCACGACCACGTCGGTCTGCGCCGCGGCATCGGCCACCTCGTTCACCACGGCCGCGCCCAGCCGCTCGAGATCACGCCGCTTGGCGTGGTCCGCCGGGTCGCGGACCAACACCCGGACGTCGTGGCCGGCGGCCGCGAGACGCGCCACCATGGGGCGGCCCATCCGCCCGGCGCCGATGAACCCGACTATCACCTGGGGTGATCCATCAGGGTGAGGGCGGCGTCGGCCGCATCGAGCACGGCGCCCAGGCGGGCGGCGGCTGCCTCGGCGAGGTCGACGACCAGCCGGACGTCCTTCTGCAGCAGCGTGCCGGCCAGGCCGGCCAGCCGGTCCAGTCCGCCGGCCCCACCAATTGCATTGAGCGCAAAGCTGTTTCCGCTGCTGCGTGAGACGACTTCGATAAGCCGGTCTGGAGCGACGCCAAGGGACTGCGCCAGCGAAACGGCGGTGGCCGCGGTGCCCAGGTGGGCGGTGAACAACAAGTTGTTGAGCAGCTTGGTGGTTTGCCCGGAGCCCAGTTCGCCGAGGTGGACCACGGGATCGCCATAGGTTTCAAAGACCGGACGGCAGCGTTCGACAGCGTCGGCCTCGCCGCCGACCATCACCATCAGACGACCCTCGTCGGCCGCCGGACCGCCGCCGCTGACCGGTGCGTCGATCACCGAAACACCCTTGCCGCTGGCCTCTTTCGCCAGCGCTTTGCAGGTGTTGGGGTGCACCGTGCTGTGCACCGCAATCACGCTGTCGGGCTTGAGCCCCGCGAGCAGTCCCTGCTCACCGTTGGTGATTTCCTCGATGTCGGCTTCGCCGACGACACAGAGGCAGACCAGATCGCTGGCCGCGGCAAGTTCGGCCGGTGACTGGGCGACTTCCGCGGGGCTGTCGGCGAAAGGCTCGATCGTTGCGGGTCGTCGCGCCCACAGCGTGGTCGCGAAGCCGCCCTCGATGATCCGCCGGGCCATGGGCCCGCCCTGACTACCCAACCCGATGAATCCCACCCGCATCAACCGGCCTCCAAATCGGTCTCTGCATCCGCCGGTGTTTGTCCCGTCATCTCCGCCGAACGTGACGCTGCAGTCACGCTCGGGTTCGAAAGTGACTGTGGCGTCACGTTCGACGAGGTAGTTATGGACTCCTGCACGAAGCCAAGAACCTCCGCGTGGTACTCCGCGGCGGTGTGACCGAGGCTGATGTTGTGCCCCGCCTCGGGTTGTCGATGCACGGTGAAGCGTGGCGCGGCGGAGAACATCGCGGTGATCTCCTCCAGTGCCGAAGCATCGGTCTGCCAGACCTTTTCGTACTCGGCGATGCTGAAGTGCACCGGCACCCGCACGGCGGGCGCCAGCGTCGGGAACGTTTGACGCGCCCAGTCCGACACCATCTGGTCCTCGTAGGCCGGGGCCGTCGGGGAAACCGTGACCCCGGTGAGGATCTCGGGCGGATACAGTCGTTCCGGGTGCCACAACAGCTCGCGCAGCCCGGACGGGCGGCGTTCTCGCGTGGCCGTCTTCAGCATTTCGCGGGCCGCGGGGTGATAGTGCCGGCCGGTGCCGACCAATTCGATGCCGAGCAGATCGGCGCCGCGCTCGTCGGCGGCCATCCGCATCGTCAGTTCGCATCCGCCAGAATGGCCCATCACGAAAAGGCCGGCGCCCCTTGGCCGTTCGCCGAGGATGCGTTCGGCTGCCCCGTAAGCAAGGTTGACGCGCTGCTCGGGCTCGACCATCGCCTCGGGATAGGGCGCCGAACTGCCATAGCCGGGCCGGTCGAGCGCGACCACCGTGTATCCCGCTGCCGCGCCGGTCCGTAACAACGAATACGACGGGTGACCGGGGCAGTCGAAGTAGACCGCGGTGGTGCCGCCGCCATGGATGGCCAGGATCACGGCCTTCGGCTCGGGCGCTTCGGCGACCAACGCCGACATCGGGACCCCGTCGACGATCACCAGCCTGGGGCGGACGGTCATGCGCCGCTCCTTCTCATCGCTTCGCTCTGCATCGTCGCCGGCGCGGAGCGCTGCTCATGTGTCGGCCCGCAGCAGGAGGACGCCGCTAGGAGTGAGGCCGCCGCTGCTGACCACGCCGACCCTGGCGTCGACGACCTGGCGGTCGCCTGCCTCGCCCCGCAGCTGGCTGACGGCCTCGTGCAGCAGACCCATGCCGTGGGTGCGGCCATGCGACAGTTGGCCGCCGTGGGTGTTGAGCGGTAGCAGGCCGTCGCGCGCGATGTTCTTGCCGCCGTCCAGGAATTCTCTGGCCTCACCGATTCCGCAGAATCCCAGCGCCTCGATCCAGGACAGGCAGTTCATCGTGAACCCGTCGTAAAGTTCGGCGAGGTCGACGTCGGCGGGCCGCAGCGAGGTGCGGGTCCACACATGCGCCGCCTGGCCCAGCACCTGCGGCTCGTGGGTGAGGGTGCTCTGGTCCCAATCGATGCGCTCGATGATCTGGGTTCCGACCGCCTCCACCAGAATTGGCGGCTTGGCCATGTCACGGGCGACGTCGACGGCCGAGACGATGACGGCTATCGCGCCGTCGCACGGCACGTCGCAGTCGTAAAGACCGAAAGGTGTGGTGATCGGCCGCGCGTTCAGATAGTCATCCATCGTCATCGGGGTCCGGTAGACGGCGGTCGGGTTGAGTTCGGCGTTGGCCCGCTGGTTCAGCGCGATCCAGCCCAGTGTCTCTTTCGTGGTGCCGTAACGGTGAAAGTGACGCTGCGCGTTCATCGCCAAGGTGTGGGCCGCCGAGGTGGCGCCGAACGGCATCTGCCAGCCCGACATCCGGCCCATCGACGGGACGATCTTGCCCTGCTTCATCAGCTCGCCGTGGGTGGCTTCCCACAGCGTGCGAAAGCACAGCACGTGACGCGCCAACCCGCAGGCGACGGCAAGCATCGCGGCGATGACCGATCCGCCCGGGCCGAACGTCTCCATGGCGCCGTTGTGCCATGTTGGCCGGATTCCCAGCGCGGCCTCCAGGGCGGTGACGCCGCCTTCGCCGAACCCGCCGAAATTGATAGCGCCGGGGTAGGTCGACAGGCCGTCGATGTCGGCGTACGCGAGCCCCGCATCGGCGATCGCCGCCTCGCATGCATCCACCGTCAGGGACAGCGGCAGCGCCATCAGTCGCCGCCCGATCGCCGACATACCGATCCCGGTGAGGGCGACCTTGTCCTCGAATTTCTCCGGGGTCAACATCGGGCGCACGTATTCGCCGAAGCGCTCCGGCGCTACTTCGTCGGCGGGCAGGGGAGCGCGCTCAGCGTCCTTGACCGGTCGGAAGAGCGGAAACCACACATCCTCGACCTGCTCGAAGACGACCTCTACCTGTTGGCCGAGCTCGAGCTGATCGGGTTCGCACTCCACGATGTTGGTGGTCAATCGCACGCGGGGGTCCTCGGCGATCGCCACCTGCGCGATCACATAGGGCGCCGCCAGCCCGGGCAGACTGAACCGCTCGTTGATGGTGAATCCGGCGAGGATCGCCTGGCCCGAGACGGCCCGCACACCGATGTCGCGGGATCGGCAGTACCGGCACACCGGCGCCGGCGGATGGATCAGCGATTCACAGTTCTGACATTCCTGCAGGCGCAACGTGCCGTCGGCACCCGAAGTCCAGAAGAACTCGTTGTCCTGCGTGATCAGGGGCAGCGGGCGTCCAGGTGCTGCTGACACGTCACCTCCGCGAGTCGAACGGCCCTGGACCAACCTGGTAGGCCCGTTATACGAATCGGAGAATTACGTTATCACTGCCGAGCAGGCACGATCTAGGCCCGTAGGTCCCGGCGGATCGAGCTCGTCGAACCGCGCGACTGCGGCATCGAGATCTGCCTCGTCGAAGATTTCGCAGCGGTTGATCAGGTCACCTTCGACCGCAAAGATGTCCGCCATGCGCCACTCGCCATCGAAACCCTCATCTGAGGTCCCGCTCGACACAAGGGTAACGACTGCTCGGAGGGCGCTCAGCCTATGCACGGCCTCGATGTAGACGTTGTACGCGCCATCGTTTAACGCCGCACGGATGAATGCCTTCAGGTCACCAGACCCGATCGCGGCGAAAGACCGATGGTCGATGTCGACAAAGTCTGCAGTCGTCGCGAAGATTTCGCGTCTATTCAGCGCGGCACACGCGTGCATAATGACCGACCACGTTTGCGCGTAAGCCGCCGCTTCGCCGGCGAGGTATCGGGCATCGAGTTCGGCGAAGGCGGCATCGATCTCGCCGGGATCGAACGAGACGGCTGCGACGATCCGCTTGACGGCGTTGATCTCCACGATGACGAGCACATCTGTGAGAAATCCCTCTTGTCCTTCATCGCGGAAAGACAAGCGAAAACGCAGGAGGGCAAGGCGCTCCCCGCGGGTCGCCATGACGGTCGACGTCAGGTACGTGGTTTGGAGGTCTGCGATCGCCCGCATGTCTGCGATCTGGGCGTCTCGACCCTGTCGGACTCCCGCGCCCACCACACGACGGCGATCGTCCTGGCAGAAATCGTCGGCCAATATCTCCGCTATGCGGTCCCAGTCGCGCGCCGCGAAGAGCGTCAGGAAGCGCGCACCCACTCGGCTGGCCGAATTTTCCAGTCGCCGCACCTGTGGGCTCAGTTCCTCAAAACGAGCGAGCGCGGCGTCGAGGTCTGTCTCGTCGAAGGCTTCGCAGCGGCTCAGCAGGTCGCCTTCGACCGTGAAAATTTCGATCGTCCGCCACTCGGCGTCGAAGCCCTCTTGCGAGGTCCCCTTCAGGGTTTGGGTGACGACTGCTCCGAGGGCGCTCAGCCGATGCACGGCCTCGATGCAGACGTTAACGTGCGGCGCGACGTCCCAAATGGAGCGAGTAGCTGTGACCAGATCAACAGGCCCGAGGGTTTGGAGTGGTCGATGATCGATGTAAACCGAATCCGGCGTCGTCGCAGGAGGTTCGCGCCGGTTGAACCCGGCGTAGATCCTTGCAATCACCGACCACGTGTGCGCGTGGGGGGCTGCCTCGCCGGCGAGGTATCGAGCGTCAAGCTCGGCAAAGGCAGCGTCGATGTCGTCGGGGTCGAACACGACCTGCGCGGCGGCCCGGTTGTTCATGTCGATCTCGAGGATGGTGAGGGTCTCGGTGTAGAAAGCTTCAGGCCGTTGGTCTCGGCCCGACATGCGGGCACGAGTGAGGGCGACGCGCTCTCCGCGGGTAGCAATGGTTGTCAACGCAATGTTTGCGACTCCGAGGGCGGCGATGGCACGCATGTTCGCGATGTCGGCGTCTTGGCCGTGTTGGTTTCCGGCGTTCACGACTCGACGGCGATCGTCGGTGAAGCAGTCGTCGGCCAGTAGTTCCGCCCTTGCGGTCCAGTCGCGCGCCGCGAAGTTCGCCCGAAGTCGTTCGGCCACTTGGGTTGCCGCGTTTTCCAGTCGCCGCGCCTGCGGTTGCAGTTCCTCAAATCGGGCGAGCGCGGCGTCGAGGTCTGCCTCATCGAAGATTTCGCACCGGCTGATGAGGTCGCCTTCGACCGTGAACAGGTCGATCATTCGCCACTCGGCGTTGAAGCCCTCTTGCGAGTTCCCGTACACCGCCGCGGTGACAATAGCCCCGATGTCGCTCAGCCGATGCACAGCCTCCATGTAAATGCTGATGTCCGGCGCCAGATCCCAGATGGCACGCATTGATGCGGACAGATCATTCGCCTCGATCGTTACGAGCGGCCGGTGGTCGATGTAGATCCAATCCGGGGTCGTTGCGGGAAGTTGGTGCCGGTTGAACCCGGCGTAAAACCCTGAGTTGACCGACCAGGTGCGCGCGTAGGCGGCCGCTTCGCCGGCGAGATACCGGGCGTCGAGTTCTTCAAACGCGGCGTCGATGTCGTTGAGATCGAACAGGAAGCGCGCCGCGACCCGGTTGTCTGCGTCGATCTCGACGATGCCGAGCATTTCACTGTGAAACGCCTCGGGTCGCTGATCTCGGCCAGACAAGCGGAGTCGAGTGAGGACAAGGCGCTCGCCACGGGTTGCAATGACCGTCGACGTTAGATCAGTCGCCCCGAGGTCGGCGATCGCCCGTATGTTCGCGACGTCGATATCTCGTCCGTGCAGAATCCCGCTACCGACAACCGACCGGCGATCATCGGTGAATATTTCATGCGCCGAATTCTCGGCGACTGCCGCCCAGTTGCGCGCCGCAAAATACATGCGGAAGCGCTGCACCAGTTGGCTCGCCGCGTTTTCCAGCCGCGGCGGCTGGGAGTGAAGTTCGTTAAAGCGGGCGAGCGCGGCGTCCAGGTCTGCCTCGTCGAAAAATTCGTCACGGCTGATTCGATCGCCTTCGACAGTGACAAGGTCAACCACTCGCCACTCGGCGGCGAAGCCTTCTAGCGACGTCCCGTGTGCCATATAGGTGACGACCGCGCCGACGCTGCTGAGTCGATGCACCGCCTCGATGTGGGTGCTGAGGTCCGGCGTGAGGTCCCAAATGGCGCGTATGGCTGCAGGCAGATCACTCGCCTCGACCGGGGCGAGCGTCCGGTGGTCGATAGTGACTGCGTCTGTATCAGGAAGTTCGTGCCGGTTGAACGCGGCGGTGGTCCGCGCGATGACTGACCATGCGTGCGCGTGAACGGCGGCTTCGCCAGCGAGATACCGGGCGTCGAGTTCATCG
>DASYJS010000371.1:0-17340 GCA_035996225.1 Mycobacterium sp.
TGCACAGCAGTCAATGACGTCAGCCATCGGTTTGTCAGGAGCGCATGATGATTGACCTCACCCGCCAGGTGGCTGTCGTCACCGGCGCCGGCCGCGGACTCGGTCGGCTCTACGCGCTGGACCTGGCCCGCCGCGG
This sequence comes from Mycobacterium sp., assembly GCA_035996225.1. GTDB lineage: Bacteria > Actinomycetota > Actinomycetes > Mycobacteriales > Mycobacteriaceae > Mycobacterium. The sequence continues at coordinate 137 of DASYJS010000371.1, forward strand.
GGCCGCGGTGATTGTCAACGACCTCGGCGGGTCGATGCGCGGAGACGGCGCCGACGCGAAGGTCGCCGACGACGTGGTCAACGAGATCACCAAGGCGGGCGGCCGGGCGATCGCCTCCTACGACTCGGTCGACAGCCCGGCAGGCGGCCAAGCGATCATCGAGGCGGCCGTAGGCGCATTCGGGCGCCTCGATGCGGTCGTCAGCAACGCGGGAATTTTCGGCAGCGTGGCATTCGAAGATCTCTCGGTCGACGAGTGGACCCGGATGCTGCGCGTGCATCTCGACGGCGCGTTCTATCTCTCTCAGCCCGCGTATCGCGTGATGAAGAACAACGGGGGCGGCAGGTTCGTGTTCATCTCGTCCTCCGCCGGCATTTTCGGTCAGCCCATGGAGGCCCACTACGCCGCGGCCAAGGCCGGCCTGGTGGGGTTGACGAACGTGATCGCGATCGAGGGCGAAGCGCACGGCATACTCGCGAATTCCGTGATGCCGACTGGCTTCTCACGAATGGTCACCGAGACGGTGGGCGACGAGAAGTTCCTCGCCGAATCCGGTTTCATGCAGGCCATCCGGCCCGAACTCGTCGTGCCGCTGGTGACATTTCTCGCAAGCAGTGCCTGCACATTCACCCACCGCAACTATTCGGCTGCCGCCGGACGCTACGCGCGGGTGTTCGTCGGCCTCAGCGAGGGCTGGCTGGCGGACACCGAAAGCGAACCGACAGCCGAAGACATCGAGGCACATCTCGAGCAGATGTCGGGCACCGAGCGATTCCTCGTGCCCGGCTCGATCGTCGACGAGGTACTGGAGGTCTGTGCGCGACGCGGCGTCAGCGCGATGCCAGGACAAAGCCTCGGAGAAACAAAAGTCGCGTTCCCTGAACCGATTCGCGACGGGCGTTATTGACCCAAAAAATGCTCCACCGTAAAGTCCGGCCTAGCCGCAGTCAGCTACGACCAGAGTCAAGGAAAAGTGGACTTCTCCTACCCAGCGGAAGTGGAACAGTTCCGCGCCGAGCTGCGTGACTGGCTGTCCGCGAACCTGACCGATGAGCTGGTGGCCGCCCGCCGGCCCTCGGGACGCGACGATGCGACGTTCGAGATGCTGCGCGGTTGGAGCGCGACGATGTCCGACGCAGGATGGGCTGCCGTCTCCTGGCCCCGCGAATACGGCGGTCGCGGCGCGACGGTTCTCGAACAACTGGTGTACACCGAGGAGACCACACGTGCGCGGGCGCCCATGCCGCTCAACGTCATTGGGATGAACAACATCGCCCCCGCGATCATGCAGTACGGCACCGAAGACCAGAAGAAGACACTGCTGCGCCGGATGATGCGCGCCGACGACATCTGGTGCCAGGGCATGTCGGAGCCCGAAGCGGGATCCGATCTCGCGGCGCTGCGCACCCGGGCGGTGCGCGACGGTGACGATTTCGTCGTCAACGGCCAGAAGATCTGGACCTCGCTCGGGCATCGGGCGCACTGGTGCCAGCTGTATGTGCGCACCGATCCCGACGCCCCGAAGCACAAGGGGATCTCCTGCCTGATCGTCGACATGGCGCTGCCCGGCATCGAGGTCCGTCCGCTCGTCACACTCAACGGCGACGCCGATTTCGCCGAAGTGTTCCTGCACGACGTGCGGGTGCCGGCCGACGCGTTGCTCGGACCGCTGAACGGCGGTTGGCAGGTGGCCACCACCACGCTCAGCCACGAACGCGCCGGCGCCGCACGGCTGTACGCCGAAATGCAGGTGCGGCTGGAAGAACTGGTGGACGATATCGCCGCGCACCCGGGAGGAAGCACGCCCTCCGCCCTCCAAGACCCCGTGACGCTGCGGCGCCTCGGTGAAATCGCGGTCCGCATCAAGTATCTCGAGGTGCTGTGCCAGCGCTCGATCTCGGCGACGCTGCACGGTGGCTCGGACAGCGCTGCGTTCGGAACGGCCAGTCTCGCCAAGACCGTGTGGGGTGAGATCGGCCAGGACTTAGCCGCTCTGGCCTTCGATGTGCTGGGTACTCGCGGCGCGGGCGCCCCGTGGGCGAATTACCGCCTCACCTCACGCTCGCTGACCATCGCGGGCGGAACGACACAGATCAACAAGAACATCACCGCGCAGCGCGTACTCGGATTGCCGCGCAAATGAACCTCGAACTCACCGACGAGCAGGTCGCGCTGCGCGACACGACGCGGCGCTTTCTTGCTGACAAAGCACCGATTTCGGGCCATGTGCGCGAACTGCTCGACGACCCGGCCGGCGTCGACGACGCGGTCTGGCGCGGCCTGGCCGACCTGGGCACCACCGGGCTGTTGGTGCCCGAGGAACACGGCGGCGCCGGGATGTCGATGGTCGAGGCCGGCGTCGTGGCCGAAGAGCTCGGCGCCGCGCTGCATCCGGGGCCGTGGTTGTCCAGCGCGGTCGCCGCGCCGCGCGCGCTGACCCGGCTCTGCGGGAACGACAGTGGTGCCCCGATTTTGGCCGGGATAGCCAATGGGACGACGATCGCGACCGTCGGCTTCTTGGATTTCGAGAATGCCGCCCTCGACGCAGCCGAACAAGGTGACGGCATCGTCCTGCGGGGTGAGATCGCCGGCGTACCCGACGCCGCGGCGGCCGACATCCTGCTGGTGCTCGCCGAAGACCCGGCGGGCATCGGGCTTTTCGCGGTGAACACCGATTCCTCCGGAATATCCGTGCAGCCTGAGCGCGGTATCGATCAGACCCGCAAACGGTGTCGCGTGGAGCTCGACGGCACGCCCGCACAGCGGCTGGCCACTGCTGCCTCAGCTGACGTGGCGGCGGTGATCGATGACGTGCTGATCGCCACGGCCGCCGACGCGCTCGGCGCCGCGCGGGCCGTGATGCAGCTTGCCGTCGAATATGCAAAAGTCAGAAAGCAATTCGGTCAGGTCATCGGATCGTTTCAGGCGATCCAGCATTTGTGCGTCGATATGTACGAGACGGTCGAGCTGGCCCGCAGCGGTGTGATCCACGCGCTCTGGGCCTCAGACGCTCCAGCCGCCGAACTTCCTGCTGAGGAACGGCATCTTGCTGCGCTGCGCGCAAAGGCGTTCGCCGGGCGACTGGCCACCGTGGGCGATACCGCCATCCAGGTGTTCGGCGGGATCGGCTACACCTGGGAGCACGATGCACATCTTTACCTCAAGCGCCTGCTGAGCTGGAGCGCACTTCTCGGCGGACCCGACCGGTATCTGACCGAACTCGGTGCGCGCCTTACCAAGAGAGGTCGCCAATGACCGGCTCGATGGATTTCGAATACCTGCTGACCGCCACCCGTTCCGCGCGCAGCCGTACTTGCCGCGCATCGACGGCGACGAGTCGTTTCACCTGGCCACCCTGTACGGCTCGATCTTCCCCGCGGTGTGGAACTTTCAGCTGGCCTTGCATACTCGCGGCTACGGCACCTGTGTGACGACCCTGCACTTACACCATGAAGACGAGGTGCGGCAGTTGCTCGGGATTCCGCCGACCTACGTCCAGGGCGCCCTGCTGCCTGTGGGCCGGCTGCGGTCCGGGCACACCTTCTCCCCGGCCGTGCTACGGCCTCTCGACGAGGTGGTCGCGGTGGACAGTTGGGACGGTCCTGGCCTCTGAGGTCTAGAATGGGGTTCTGCCACCGCTGTTAGCAGCGCATTTGAGCCGGTTTCCGATCGGGCAATCTGCTAGCCTTTAACAAAGATTTGGTTCGGCAGGAGGACGAATGCGTAGGCGTGCCCCGTCGCAGTCCTCTCGATATGCGCACCACTAGCCATGGCCAAAACCGAAGCTTTGGCTAAGGGTAGGCGCGCGACGGCCGATCGGCTGGATCAGGCTACCGACGACTCCGGGACCCGCCGCACCGAGATCCTGCAGACCGCGGCATCTTTGATCGCCTCCTCGGGATTGCGAACATCGTTGCAGGAGATCGCCGACGCGGCCGGGATCCTCCCCGGAAGCCTCTATCACCATTTCGAATCCAAAGAAGCGATCCTTGTCGAGCTGATCCGCCGCTATCAGGGCGACCTGGACCGCATCGGGCAAACCGCCCAAGCCAGATTGGACGATGCCGATTCGCGGCCGGCGTCCGAGAAAATCATCGAGCTGGGATCGGCGATCGCCAACTGCGCCGTGCGGCACGGAGCCGCGCTGCAGATGTCCTTCTATGAGGGACCGAGCGCGGATCCCGAGCTGATGAAACTGACCCGGCAGCAGCCTTTCGCGATTCAGGAGGCGATGCTGCAAACGCTGCGGGCCGGACGGTGGGGCGGCTATATCAAAGCCGACATCGATCTTCCCACGCTGGCCGATCGCATCTGCCAGACCATGCTGCAGGTCGGCCTCGACGTCATGCGTCACAACTCTCCTGCCGACCAAGTGGCCGAGCTGCTGTGCCGAATCATGTTGCAGGGGTTGGCAGCCCGGCCGCCCGCCGATTCCGGGTTGGATCGGTCGAACGCGTTGGCGGCCGCTAACGATGTCATCGAGTCGTGGGCCGACGACAGCGACGCAGATCCCAGCGACAAGGCGGCCCACGTCCGTGCGGTCGCGCGAACCGAGTTCGGCCGCAAAGGCTATGAAGTCACCACGATCCGCGACATCGCGTCGGCCGCGGGTCTGGGAACCGGCACCGTCTATCGGGTGATCGGATCCAAGGACGAACTTCTTGCCTCGATCATGGAATCGTTCGGGCGCAAGGTCGAGGCGGGGTGGGTCAGCGTGCTGCGCGCGGATGCCACACCCATCGAGAAGCTGGACGCACTGAGCTGGGTCAACGTCAATGCGCTGGATCAATTCTCCGACGAATTCCGGATTCAGCTGGCCTGGATGCGGCAGTCGCCACCGAACACCCCCAACCCCGGGTGGTTGTACGCGACGCGCCTGCGGCAGATGAAATCGCTGCTCTCCGAAGGAATCCGATCCGGCGAGATCCGCATCGACGCGCCCTCCACCGCGATGCTGTCGCGGTGTGTGATCGCCCTGCAGTGGATACCGGAGAACATTCTGCGCGAGGTCGGGAAACGGGCGGCGCTGGTGCACACCCGTGACACCGTTTTGCGCGGTGCCGCCGTTCGCGGCAAGTAAGCCCGTCTAAATAAATCCGCCCCGGTATTGAACCAAATAACTGTTACCCATACAGTTGGGCAATTAGAACCGGGTTAGCAGTTATCGAGAAGGGGATTTCCATGTCTGTCATCGATCGTTTGCGCTACGACGGTAAGCGCGCGCTCGTTGTCGGCGGCGCGACCGGCATGGGCGCGGCGGCGGCCAAGTCCGCCGCGGAGCTCGGCGCCGAAGTCATTGTGCTGGATTATGCGCCGGTGAACTTTGACGTCGCCAAGTCGATCAGCGTGGACCTGCGCGACCCCGCGTCGATCGACGCCGCGCTCGATGAGGTAGACGGGCCGGTGCACGCCCTGTTCTCGGCGGCCGGAATCGCCGACGGAGCAACCGAACTGCTGAAGATCAACTTCATCGGGCACCGCCACCTCATCGACCGGTTGCTGGAAAGGAATCAGCTTCCGTCCGGCTCGGCGATCTGCTTCATCTCCTCGGTCGCCGGCATGGGCTGGGAGAACGACCTGGAACTTTTGACGGACTTTTTGGCCACTCCGGATTACGCGGCGGCCGTGGCCTGGTCAGAGGCGCATGAGTCGGAAGGCATCATCCACTACGGCACCAGCAAGAAGATCGTCAACGCCTACGTGGCAACCCAGGGACTTCCCCTACTGAAGAAGGGTATTCGCATCAACGCGATTTGCCCGGGCCCAACCGACACCCCGCTGGCCCAGGCCAACGCCGACCTCTGGCTGACATTCGCCCAGGACTACCGCGAAGAGACTGGTTCCAAGGTCCACACGCCCGAGCAGATGGGCGACGTGATGGCGTTCCTCAACAGCGCCGCGGCTTTCGGCGTCAACGGGATCACGGTGCTGGTGGACTACGGCCACACGATGGCGTCGCTCACCAACGCCTACCCACCGGGCAAGCCCATCATCGACATCATCATGGGGCGGGTAAAGCTGTAGCGGCGCTACCGTCGGAGGCATGGCACACATCATCGTCTTCGGCGGCCACGGCAAGGTCGCGCTGCAGCTGTCCCGCATCCTTGCCGAGCGTGGCGACGAGGTGAGCTCGGTCTTCCGCAATCCCGACCATTCCGACGACGTCACCGCCACCGGCGCCAAGCCGGTCGTCGCCGATATCGAACGGCTCGACACGAACGCGCTCGCCGATCTGCTCACCGGGCACGACGCGGTCGTCTTCTCGGCCGGGGCGGGCGGCGGCAGCCCGGCGCGGACCTATGCCGTCGACCGTGACGCCGCGATCCGGGTGATCGACGCCGCCGCCCAGGCGGGCGTCAAACGGTTCGTCATGGTGTCTTACTTCGGCGCGGGCCCCGATCATGGCGTACCGCAGGACGATCCGTTCTTCGCCTATGCGGAGGCCAAGGCCGCCGCCGATGCCCACCTGCGTGCCAGCGAGCTGGATTGGACGGTACTGGGTCCCGGCAGGCTCACGCTGGAACCGGCGACCGGTCGCATCGTCGTCGGCCGGGGCAAGGGTGAGGTCTCGCGCGCCGACGTCGCGCTCGTCGCGGCAGCCGCTCTGGCCGACGATTCGACCATTCGGCGCACCATCGAATTCAACAACGGAGACGTCCCGATCGCCGAAGCGCTGGGCGGCTGACGGTTGCATTCGGGCCGTCGACCAGCCGAATAAGCTCGACTGCGCAGCTGGTCTGCCTGCGCCGCAGCCCGCGGCGCGGCATCGAGCGAAGCAAGGTTAGTAACGCTTCGTAAGAGGGAACCCGGTGAGAATCCGGGACTGTCCCGCAGCGGTATGCAGGAACGACCGCCGTCAGAGTTTTTGACAAGCACTGGTCAGACCGACTGGGAAGCGACGGCCACTAGGAACCCTGCCCGGTTCCTCAGCGGCCCATTTTGGGCCGCATCGTCGACCGGGCCGAGCACCACCCCAATGCGCGCCTGCAAGTCCGAAGACCTGCCAGCTGGGCCGGGCGCGACCGCGCCCGCGGCTCATCGCCTCGTGGAATGGGCGTTACGCTGCAGCCGTTGCGGTTATACACAAGGTGCGCACCGCGACCGGATCGGCTGCACGTCCGCCGGCGGTGACCACCACGCCGATTGAAGGACGAGAAATATCGTGACCCCTCAAGCATTTACCGCGACCGTTGTCGGCTCTCCGCGCATTGGGCCGAAACGTGAACTCAAGCGCGCGACCGAAGGGTACTGGGCAGGACGCACCAGTCGAACGGAACTCGAAAACGTCGCCGCCACATTGCGCCGCGACATGTGGAAGGACCTGGCCGACGCCGGCCTGGACTCGGTACCGGTGAACACCTTCTCCTACTACGACCAGGTGCTCGACACCGCCGTCTTGCTCGGCGCGCTGCCGGACCGGGCCGCGCAGGTTCCCGACGACCTGGACCGCTACTTCGCCGCGGCGCGCGGCAACAAAGATGTCGCGCCCCTGGAGATGACCAAGTGGTTCGACACCAACTACCACTACATCGTTCCCGAGATCGAGCCCGCGACCAAGTTTTCGCTGAACCCGGACAAGGTGCTCTCGGAGCTGAAAGAAGCGCTCGAACAAGGGATTCCGGCGCGCCCGGTCGTCGTCGGCCCGGTCACCTTCCTGCTGCTGAGCAAGGCCGTCAACGGCGGCGGCGCGCCCATCGAGCGGCTGCAGGAGCTGGTGCCGATCTACTCCGAGCTGCTGTCACTGCTTGCCGACAACGGCGCGCAGTGGGTGCAGCTCGACGAGCCGGCGCTGGTGACCGACATCTCCCCCGACGCGCCCGCACTGGCCGAGGCGGTCTACAACGCGCTGGGCAAGGTGACCAACCGGCCCGCCATCTACGTGGCCACCTACTTCGGTGACCCCGGCGACTCTCTGGCGGCGCTGGCCCGCACACCCATTGAGGCAATCGGTGTCGACCTGGTCTACGGTGCCGACACCGCGGTGGCTTCTATTTTTGGGGCGCCCGGCTTAGCCGGTAAGACGCTGGTGGCCGGCGTCGTCGACGGACGCAACATCTGGCGCACCGACCTGGAGGCGGCGCTGGGCAAACTGGCGACCCTGCTGGGCTCGGCGGCCCACGTCGCGGTCTCGACGTCGTGCTCGACCCTGCACGTGCCGTACTCGCTGGAGCCGGAGACCGACCTGGACGACGCCCTGCGCAGTTGGCTGGCGTTCGGGCAGGAGAAGGTCGCCGAGGTGGTGACGCTGGCTCGCGCCCTGCACAGCGACCTTGGAGGCCGAGCCTCCGTGGCCGACGAGATCGCGGCGTCCAACGCCGCAGTGGCCTCCCGCAAGAGCGACCCGCGGCTGCACAACGACCAGGTCCGGGCCCGTATCGGCTCGATCGTCGCGTCCGGTGCCCACCGTGGCGATGCGGCCCAGCGGCGCGCCAGCCAGGACGCGCGGCTGCACCTGCCGCCGCTGCCGACCACCACGATCGGCTCCTACCCGCAGACCACGGCGATCCGCAAGGCGCGCGCCGCGTTGCGGGCGGGCGAGATCGACGAGGCGGAATACAACCACCGGATGAAGCAGGAGATCGCCGACGTCATCAAGCTGCAGGAGGACCTCGGGATCGACGTGCTGGTGCACGGCGAGCCGGAGCGCAACGACATGGTGCAGTACTTCGCCGAGCAGCTGGAGGGCTTCTTCGCCACGCAGAACGGCTGGGTGCAGTCCTACGGCAGCCGCTGCGTGCGCCCGCCGGTGCTCTACGGCGACGTGGTCCGGACCCACCCGATGACCGTCGAATGGGCCACCTACGCGCAGTCCCTGACCAACAAGCCGGTGAAGGGCATGTTGACGGGACCGGTCACGATCCTGGCGTGGTCCTTTGTCCGTGACGATCAGCCGCTGGCCGATACCGCCAACCAGGTGGCGCTGGCCATCCGCGACGAGACCGTCGATCTGCAGACCGCCGGTATCGCCGTCATCCAGGTTGACGAACCCGCACTGCGTGAGCTGCTGCCGCTGCGTCGCGTCGATCAGGACGAGTACCTGCGTTGGGCGGTGGGGTCGTTCCGCTTGGCCACCTCCGGCGTCGCCGACTCGACGCAGATACACACGCATCTGTGCTACTCGGAGTTCGGTGAGGTCATCGGGGCCATCGCCGACCTGGATGCGGACGTCACGTCCATCGAGGCGGCGCGCTCGCACATGGAGGTGCTGGACGACCTGAACTCCGTCGGCTTCGCCAACAGTGTGGGCCCGGGTGTCTACGACATCCACTCGCCGCGGGTGCCGAGCACCGGCGAGATAGCCGAGTCGCTGCGTGCCGCGTTGCGGGCCGTTCCGGCGGAACGGTTGTGGGTCAACCCGGACTGCGGCCTCAAGACGCGCAACACGGACGAGGTGACGGCCTCGCTGCAGAACATGGTCGCCGCCGCCCAGGAAGTCCGCGCGGGCGCCTGATTTGGCCGAGCGGCTTGGCTACTCGGACGACAGCACCTGGACCGGCACATCGTCGGCCCAGGGCTGCCGGGTGACCATGTCCGCGACGTTGACGGTGCCGTGCTCGAACTCACCGGTCGCGGCGTCCACCAGGCGGTAGGCCTGGGTCTGCTTATGAATCGGCTGCGCGTCGAGTAGCACGACCCGGACTTCGCCGGGCGCGAACCGGCAGCGCTGCTGCATCGCGGTGATCAGCTGTTCGTTGTGCATGTGGCCGTCGCCGAAATTCCATCCGATGGCGGTGCTGCAGATCCGTTCTCCGTCGGTGATGACGTAGTCGTCTTCGTTCTCACCGGCCATCGCCCGATGCGCCAGCGTGAACAACGCCCTGCCGTGAGTGTTCATGGCGCGGAACGCATATCCGAGATACATGGGGATCTCCGCGCGTTCCTTGCCGTACACCTTCTCCAGTTGAGCCGCGGGCATGCCGGCGATCGAGACGATGTTGTGGTTGATCTTCTTGTCCGCCGAGGGCTTTATGCACCACAGCGTGGTGTCCCAGTTGCCGGCGTAATACCTCATTCCGGGCAAGAATGAGATCTTGCGCGGGAACAGGTTGCCCGCGATCACGATTCCGGCAATAAACGCGATGAAAATCCCAACCGGGACAGGGTTTTTCAGGTCGGTCAGTGTCGTATGAGCATGACCGACGAACAGTGACAGCACGCCGAAGATCATGAACACGTTCCACTCCAGCGGCACCCCCATCGGGATGGCCGTCAAGATGCCGAGGTGGAAGATCACCATGATCGTCGCGGCGACCGTGGTCGGCCAGCCGCCGTGCGCGACGAACAAAGCGATGGGCACACACATCTCGATGAAGGTGCTGATGTGGGCGAAGACCCGGGACAGCCGTCCGGGCCGCAGGTCGTCGGGGAACTTCTCGAAGAACATCCGCTTGATGAACCGGGGCCGGAACAGCGGATTGTTGGACATCATCGTGGAGATCACAAATGGGAAGTGCTTGTTGAGTTTCGACGTCGCCGCGCCCATCCAGATCACCAGGAACACCAGTTTGGCGGCGATGATCATGTCGACGCCGCCGAACAGGAACGTCACCGCCAGCGTCGCGTAAACCTCACCGCGGGCGGCCAGGAAGATCACCTTGTCGCGCAAACCCAGCACTCCGAGAAGCACCAGGATCACCACGATCCGCCACGTAGGTATCAATCCGACGTGTGTGCCCAGCTCCGGCACGGGGCCGGTGCCGTCGGCGAACAGGGTCAGGAAGATCACCAGCAAGAGCAGCCCATAGAGCGCGATATCCACCAGCGTGCGGGCGGTGCCCTTGGTCGCCGGGACGCGTTTCGGCCACGGAGGCAATCGGATGGTGTCGGGCCGCAGCCAATACAAGATCGAGCCCAGCGGCGGATTGAACCGGTTGTTCAGCGGCCCAAAGCCGCAGCCCAGCCCGATCACCTCGAAGAGCATCGTGTAGAGCACGACCTTTTCGAACACGATCGGCTCCGAGTACCACGACGTGACGTGGGTGAACGCCAACCCGCGGGTGGTCGGCACCGCCAGCAGCCAAGCGAACAGGATGTACAGCAGGATCTTGCCGACATAGAACAGGTGCAGCACGACCGGTGTTCCGAAGCCGACCTCGGCCCAGTGCCGGGCCATCGGCCGGATCTTCTCGCTGCGGCTGAGCTTGCTCCACTCGTCGATGTCGACCTGCGGCAGTTCGGGTTGGAGAAATCCCATGGTTTCACAGACTAGAACGCGTTCTAGCGAAGTGTGCCGCGGATCGCGGATGACATCTTTTGCCCGCCGGTTCTTCGCCAGATAGCGTGAGGTCTTGGCACCTGCTTAGGAGATGTCCATCATGAGCAGACTTCGATTCCTGATATCGGCCACCGCGTTGGTAACCGTTACTGCCGGCCCATTCGGCGCGGGGACCGCGTACGGCCAGGCGCCCGCACCGGGTGATCCATGCCCGGCATTGCGCGCTACTACCCAGGACGCCAACGGCCGGACGATGTGGTGCAATCCGACCATGACCGGAGACCACAGCCTGGTCTGGCAATACGGCGGCCCCGCCTCATCATGATCGGCGGCGGCGCGCAGGCGCGTGATCGTCTAATCGGGACCGTCAGCGCATGTGCACCCCACCGCCGTTCCGATCGGGGCGGGGTGCAAGATCTGTAACCGCCAAGCGTGCGCCCAGCGCGCGTTCCCCTACCTCGGCGGACGGGTCGTGGTCGACGAGAACGCCGGCAGCAGCTTGCCCTATTCGTCGACCGGCCAGCCGGTTTGACCTCGTACATGAATTCCGAGCGAACGCACTGCTGTCTCCGTCGCGATCGGTGTAGTTTGCTGCTGAACACCCAACTGCAACCCAGGAGCCGGTCATGGCGGACGTCGATTATTGCGTGGTCGGAGCGGGATTCGCCGGTTTGACGGCCGCCTTGCGGTTGAAGCAAGCGGGCCACTCGGTGGCATTGCTGGAGGCGCGCGACCGGGTCGGCGGTCGCACGTTCACGGTGACTCGAGACGACGGAGTGTGGATCGATCGCGGCGGCGCCTGGATCGGGCCGGGCCAGGACCGGATTTACGCGCTGATGCAAGAGTTCGGTGTGCCGGAATACAAGCAACACAACGACGGCGACGCGATGATGGTCCTCGGCGGCAAGAAGCATCGCTACGGCGGCACGATCCCCTGGACCGTGAGCCCGTGGGCGGTGACCAATCTTGGCCTCGGTTTGCACGCGGTGGAGAAGATGTGCAAGACGATTCCGCGCGAAGCCCCCTGGGAGGCCAAGGATGCCGCCGAGTGGGACCGAATCAGTCTGGGCGACTGGCTCGAACGCAATGTGTTGTCCGCGCCGGCCCGCGAGATGCTCGACATGGGCTTGGCCGGCCCCTATACCTGTGCGCCTTCTGAGGTGTCGTTGCTGTGGATGCTGTTGCAGATGGCCTCCGGGGGTGGGCCCGGGTTTGTCATCGCAGGCAAGGACGGCGCCCAGGATGCGCGCCCGGTCGGCGGAATGGGTGCGATCTATCGCCCGATGGTCGCCCAGCTGGGAGAGGCGCTGCACTTGTCCAAGCCGGTCCGACAGATCACCCAGGACCCCGACGGCGTAACCGTGTCCTCGGATGGTTTGACCGTGCGGGCAGGACGGGCCATCGTCGCGATTCCGATGGCAATCGCCGGCTCGATCAGCTACGAGCCAATGCTGCCGATGGATCGAGCATTTCTGCATCAGCGGATGCCCGGCGGCGCGATCATCAAGACCTCGGTCTTCTACGACGAGCCGTTCTGGCGTGCCGACGGATTGTCCGGCCAGTCCGCCGCGCCGGGAACCCCGGCCACGCTCACGATCGACGCCTGCACCGACACCGCGGATCCGGGGATCATGTGTGTCATCACCGAGGGGACTGCCGCACGTCAGCTGACCCGGCTCGACGAGGCCGAGCGCAAGGCGGCGATCATCGGCGAACTCGTCGACCGGTTCGGCGATAGGGCAAAGTCGCCCGTCGAATACCACGAGCAGAACTGGACCGTCGAACGGTATTCCGGTGGCGGGATGATCAGTCACACACCGACCGGTGTGCTGACGGAATACGGCCCCGCGTTGCGGGCACCCTGCGGGCGGATCCACTGGGCCGGGACCGAGAGCTCGGCGATCATGTGCGGGTGGGTCGATGGCGCGATTCGCTCCGGAGAGCGTGCCGCGGCCGAAGCGATGTCAGCCGAAACCGTGGCTGTCGCTTAGGCGGAACAGGTCAACCTGGTCATCCCCGGGCGTGCACTCCCAAAAGGGCAGTGTCAGAATTGGCCGAACAGCCTCACGGGGGCCTGACCAGGAGAGTTGACCGGATGACCGTTAGCCTCCCAGGCCCTTTCGGCCGCCGAGCCACTCGGGGATACCGACTTCGGCTGCGCGCCAACGCCGGGAGTGGTTTCTACGCCAGGGAACAGCTTCGACTGCTCCGGATCTATTTGAGCGCCACCACCTTCCTCTATGCCTACGGTGTGGCGTTCACCCTGTTTCCGATCCGCCAGGACCTGACGTACGCGAATCCGGCGGGCGGCATCGTCGCGATCGGTCTCGGTGTCGCAGCATTGACCTGGCTTGCCGTCCGACCCGACAGATCCGCACCCACGACGGCCGTCGCGATCGTGGCCACCCCCATCGTGATGGCCTTCCACGTGGCGATCATCGCCGAGTTCGTCTGCCTGATCGGGCCGGTGTTCCTCGCGATGTACCTGCGCGCCTTTCACTCGCCTCGCCGCGGCGCGATCCTGGTTGCCGTGCTTACCGGGGCGTGCGTTCTCGCGCTTGCGGTCGCACCGACTCCGAAGTTGTCGATCGACTACTTCATTTTCGCGATCGCGATCGTCGGGGCCGCCGAGTCATTCGGGTTGCTGACGCGAGCCCTGGTCAACGCGGCGTGCACGGACCCACTCACGCGCCTGCTCAACCGTGCGGGCTGGGAGATCGCGACCGCCGACCTGTTGGGGCGAACCCGTGCGGCAGCGGCCACCGTCACCGTCATTGTGCTCGACATCGACAACTTCAAAACGATCAACGACACTCAGGGCCATCTTGCCGGCGACGAACATCTGATCAGCCGTGCAGATTGCTGGCGAAAACTGGCGCCCGACAACGCCGTACTGGCCAGACTCGGTGGCGACGAGTTCGCGGTGTGCATCGCTGAGGGCCTGGCGGCAGATAAATCCGAGCAATTCGTCGCCGACATCCGCCTGCACACTCCAGGTACCAGCATCGGCACCGCATCGCAGCGCGGCGCGAGCGCCGACATCGCCTCGCTGTACGCGACCGCCGATGCTGATCTGTACGACGCCAAGCGGAAGAAACGTCCGGACACCCCGGACGCCGATCTGCGTCGCCGCGCTCTGGGAAGCTAGCTGGCCTGTTTGGCCGGGGGCCGGTAGAAGATCAGCAACTGGCCGGCGGCGCCGGCGAGGCCGAGCGCCACCGAGAGCAGCAGCCCGTTCCAGCCGATGAGCGGGTCATTGATGCCGAAGATCACCCAGCCCAGGCTCAGCCTGCCGGGGCCCAGCGTGGCCACGGCGATCGCGGCGACCGCCAGGACCAGGTTGTACTCCCAGCCCTCCTTGACGATGAAGAACCCGTTGTGGCGATGGACGGTCCACGCCGCGACCAGCATCAGCGAGACGAAGCCCGCGGCAGGGATCGGGGTGAGCAGCCCGGCCGCCAAACCCAGCCCCGCGGAAATTTCGGTGGTGGCGGCCACGGTGGCGTGGAACTTACCCGGCTTCATACCGATGCTCTCGAACCATCGTGCGGTGCCCGGTATCCGGCCGCCGCCGAAGAACTTGTTGTAGCCATGCGCAGCCAATGTCACGCCCAACACCAGCCGCAGGATCAGTAATCCGACGTCATAGGGAGTCATACGTGCAAACCTAGATCATCGGCCCGATCGGATAACAGCAGCAGTGAGCGGCTGGGTCTGCCGATTCGTGTGGGAACATAGCGGGCGTTCCCGCGTTTGCCCGAAAACTAGCCGAACCAGGAGGGGGTGCACCACGGCTCGTATCGCACGAGGCAACAGCACCCCCGAAGACGGATCGATCGGGCATGCGGCCACATCGACCGACGACACCGTGGTATTGCTGAACGGCGACGCGGACCACCCGCGGGAGATCCTGGGCAACAAGGGCCACGGCATCGAGCTCATGCTCCGGCACAACTTGCCGGTACCGCCCGCGTTCTGCATCACCACCGGGGTGGGCCTGCGGTATCTGGCAGAGCCCGCCGCGACGCTGGACGCAATCTGGGACGACGTGCTCGGCCGGATGAAGTGGCTGGAGTCTGAAACCTCACGCACGTTCGGCCGGGGCCCACGGCCGCTGCTGGTCAGCGTGCGCTCGGGGGCCACCCTCTCCATGCCCGGCATGATGGACACGATCCTGAACCTCGGCCTCAACGATGCCGTCGAACAGGCGCTGGCCGCATCAGGGGCCGAGAAGTTCGCCCGAGACACCCGGTTGCGGTTCATCCATACCTACCAACGCATCGTGGGCGGCGAACCGCAATCCGTTCCGGCCGACCCGTACGCACAACTACGCGCGGGCATCGAAGCCGTGTTCGCGTCGTGGAATTCGCCGCGCGCGGTTGCCTACCGCGACCACTACGGCCTCGACGATCGGGGGGGCACCGCTGTGGTCGTGCAGGCCATGGTGTTCGGCAATCATGACCCCAATTCCGGTGCCGGAGCGTTCTTCTCACGCAACCCGATCACCGGCGCCAACGAACCTTTCGGGGAATGGCTACCCGGCGGCCAAGGCGACGATGTGGTCTCGGGGTTGGTCGACGTCGAACCGATCACCGCCCTGCGCGATGAGCAACCGGCTGTCTACGACGAGCTGATGGATGCCGCCCGTACCTTGGAGCGGCTCGGGTCCGACGTGCAGGAGATCGAGTTCACTGTCGAAGACGGCAAACTTTGGCTGCTGCAGACACGGTCGGCCGAGCGCTCGGCGCAGGCGGCGGTGCGCCTGGCGCTGCAACTGCAACACGAGGGACTCATCGAGCCCGCCGAAACACTGCGCCGGGTGACCCCGGCACATGTCGAGGCTCTGCTGCTGCCCACCCTGCAACCGGAAATACGTTTGGCTGCACCGCTTTTGGCCAAAGGATTACCCGCATGCCCGGGCGTGGCATCGGGTAAGGCATACACCCAAGTGGACGAGGCGCTGGAGGCCGTCGACCGGGGCGAGCAGGTCATCCTGGTGCGCGACCACACCCGGCCCGAAGACGTTCTGGGCATGCTGTCCGCGCAGGGCATCGTCACCGAGGTGGGCGGGGCCGCCAGCCACGCGGCGGTGGTCAGCCGCGAACTCGGCCGGGTGGCCGTGGTGGGCTGCGGCCACGGAACCGCGGCAACGCTGGCCGGCAAGCAGATCACCGTCGACGGCTACGAAGGCGAAGTGCGCGAAGGCAATCTGGCCCCATCCTCGTGGTCGGAGAACGATACGCCCGAACTACATGAACTCGCCGACATCGCACGGCGGGTCAGTCCGCTGCGTGCGCACGACGACGGCGACCACCCGATGCTGGACGACACCTCCGACGCCGCGGTGCGCGCCGCCCTGGAAAGCGGGCGCACCGACGTGCTTTCGTCGTCCCCGCTGATCGTCATGCTGGCCGCGCTGCGACTGACGGGTCAGACCAGTCCATGACCGAATTGCCGGTGCTGCAAGCAGTTCGGCTCAAGGGTCGGGTAGCCCTGGCCGACCTGGCCGCCACCTTGGACGAAGACCCTGACGACGTCACCAAAGCCGCCCAACAGCTGACCGAGTCGGGCTTACTGGTCGGCGGCGCGACGTTGCGGATCAGCCCCAGCGGCCGCGAGCGCCTGGACGCCCTGCTCGCCGCGGAACGCAAAGGCATCGACACCGCTGCGATGACCGCCGCCTACGACGACTTCCGAAGCGTTAACCCAGATTTCAAAGCCCTGGTCACCGACTGGCAGCTCAAAGGCGGCCCCGCGGGCAAGCCCAACGCGCACGACGACGCCGAATACGACACGGCGGTATTGGCCCGCCTCGACGAGGTACACGCCAGGGTATTGCCGATCATCGACGCGGTCGCGGCACAACTGCCGCGGCTGAACTCCTATTCGACGAAACTGATCGCGGCACTTGGCAAAATCAAAGCAGGAGACAGCGCCTGGCTGGCCCGGCCGCTCATCGACTCGTACCACACCGTGTGGTTCGAATGGC
>DASYJS010000372.1:0-21872 GCA_035996225.1 Mycobacterium sp.
ATTGCCCGGTGCCGGGCCCGGTGCCGACCTCGCCGGCCAACAACGACTTCAAGCCGGGCTTCGCGACCGCGCTGATGAACAAGGACCTGGGCCTGGCGATGGATGCCGTGTCGTCAACGGATTCGGCCGCGCCGCTGGGCAAGCATGCGGCCGAGATCTACGCGAAGTTCGCCGCCGAGCACGGCGCCTTAGACTTCAGCGCGGTGATCCAGACGCTGCGCAGCAGCTGAATCGGCGTCGAACGTTGACTTGTTGCGAGAAATCAGCCACCTCGTCCCAAACAACTCGACGTTGGGCGGGCTCGAGAGTCCGGTCAGAAGTCACCGGCGTTGCGGCGCAAGGTTTCAATCGACTCCACCAATGCCTGCGATTCGGCAGCTTCCATGCCGATATCGGCGAACACCTGCTCGTTGAGCGTCACGGTGGCGTCCTCGACCGTGGACCGGCCGAGGTCGGTGATCTGCACCAGCGTGGTGCGCCCATCGGTGGGGTGGGGTACCCGCTGGACCAGCCCGTCGGCCTCCAACCGGCGGATCGCGTGGGTCACGCTGGTGACGTGAACCTGCAGCCGGTCGGACGCCTTGGTGATGGGCAGCGCTCCGGTCCGGCTGAAGGCGAGCAGGCGCAGCAACTCGTAGCGGGAGAAACTCAGGTCATAGGGTCGCAGCGCCGTCTCCACCCGGGCCAGCAGGATCTGATGTGCACGCATCACCGAGGTCACCGCGACCATGCCTTGCGTGACATCGCCCCAGCCCGCACGCTCCCAATTGGTCCGTGCCGCGGCAATCGGGTCGCGCTTTTTGTCCGGGGCCACGCCTTTTCTTACCGCACTTGCGGCCAAAGCGGGCCAACCCGGCCCGATTCAGCGCGTGGTCACTTGCTGACCGCGGACAGCACCGCCAGAGTCGATGCGCGGCTGCCCACAGTAATTCGCGCACCGCCGTCCGGATAACAGCGCACGCGAAGCTCGCTGTCGGCGAAAAACTCACGCCACTGCCGACCCCGCCCACCCCGTGAAGGCAGGTACATGAAATTCGCGTGCGCGTCGGTAGTGTAAATCCCCAACGCGGAAAGGCGCATCCGGAGATAGCGCCGCTCGGAGGTGATCAGCCGAATCCTTTGCAGCAGTTCGTCTTCGGCATTGTAAGAGGCTACGACCGCAGGCAAGCTGGTCATCGCGATACCGAACGGCAGCTGCTGGGTCCACATCGTAGCGGCTAACTCCGCACCCGCCACCCCGTAGCCGATCCGCAACCCGGCCAGCCCGTACGCCTTGGAAAACGTCCGCACCACCACCACATTGGGGAAACGCCGCACCAGCGCCGCAACGTCGATGTGATGCTCGGGCGCGGCGAACTCGATGTACGCCTCGTCAAGCAGCACGATGGTCTCGCGATGTATCCGGCGCAGGAACCGCAACAGGTGTGTGACCGGCTCCAGCGTGCCGGTGGGGTTGTGCGGTCGGCACACCACCACGACGCGGGCACCCGTGGCCGCGTCGGCCAGCCTGTCGAGGTCGTTATGGCCGCCCTTGTCGAGGGGCACCGTCAGCGCGTTCAGCCGCGCCATCTGCGCGACGATCGGATATCCGTCGAAGGTCGGCGTCGCCATGACCATCGCGTCACCCGGAACGGTCAGTGCCCGCAGGG
This sequence comes from Mycobacterium sp., assembly GCA_035996225.1. GTDB lineage: Bacteria > Actinomycetota > Actinomycetes > Mycobacteriales > Mycobacteriaceae > Mycobacterium. The sequence continues at coordinate 1,650 of DASYJS010000372.1, forward strand.
CCTGCAGCACCACACCCGTCGCGCCGCCACCCAGCACCACCTGATCCGCGGAGACACCGATGCGACCGGCGATCAGGTTGCGCAGCCGTTCGGGCAGGACCTCCGGATACCGGTTGGCTGCATCGATCGACTTAACCAGCACCGACCGCACCGCGGGGAGCGGCGGAAACGGATTCTCGTTGAGCGACAAGGCAAGCGGATCGATACCGGGTGGAACCGCACCATCGGCCTCGGCGGTGATGGGGCTTGCGACGGGTTGCATCAGCCACGCCCGCCCCAGCGCACCGCTGCCGCCCCGGCGAAGTCGCCGGCATGCGCGAAGCCCGCCATCAGCACCACATCACCGGACTTGAGCTGCCCGTTGGATATCGCGCGATCAAGGTTGATCGGTATCCCGGCGCCGAACAGGTTGCCGCACTCGTCAAAGGTGTCCCGGTGGCGCTCGGGGGGCAACTCGAGCGCTTCACGCCAATTGCGCAGAAACGCCCTGTTCGGCTGGTTGGTGACCAGCACATCGATGTCTTTGGCGGGCAAGCCGATTCGGTCGCAGACCGCCAAGGCCACCTCGGGAACCTGTCGGTTGCCCCGGGCCAGCACCTTGGTGATCTTGCTTTCGGTGAAGCCGATACTGCCCTCTCCGGGCCCGGCCGCCCACCACTTGCGCGGCGGATCGTAGGAGAGCGTCATTTCACCCGCGTATTCACCGTAGGTGCGGCACTCGACATCGAGAATCGGCGACTGGTCACCCACCATGACCAGTCCAACCGCGGCCCCGTCACCGGGTACCGCCGACTGTGCCTTGCAGCGAATCGTCGGCTGGTCGAAGAACTGACCGGCCGCGTTTTGCGCTATGGCGATCAGCGCGGTGCGTCCTTCGCCCGACGACAGCAGCTTGCGTGCCACATTGAGCGCCAACACAAATGCGCCGCAACCGCCGTTGTTCAAGTCGAGCACCCAGGACGGTCGCAAGCCCAGCCGGTGCGCGATGCCGCCGCCTTGGCCGTAGAACGCCATGTCGGGCACCTGAGTGTGGGTGATCAGCACGTCGACGCCCTCAACGACGTCGTGGCCGTGCCGCTCGATCAGGCCCTGCACCGCGCGTTCGATCATGTCGATCGAGCTCTCATCCGGGCCGACGTGATGGCGAAACTTCGGCGCCCGGAACATGACATTCTCACGGAGCGCGTCGGATTCGGCGAACTGCGCGTAATAGTCGGCGGGGATCGGCTCGCCGGGCAGATAGGTCGAGATGTCGATCAGGCTGACGCTTGGCTTATCCATGGTCTGCTCACCTCATCCATTCGGGGGTCACCGGGAGGCCATTGCGGTGGCGGTACTCGGCGATTGCCTTGAGGTTCTTCATTTCCAGCAGATGGCCCGCACCGAACATGTCCCAGAAGTCGCCTACCCACACCGGGCGCTCCGCCGGTGCAGTCTCCGGATACGGGTTGTGGTCGTAGAACGGGTGATGGCAATTGGTCCACAGCACAACCGAACCGGGCTTGTCGAGGACCGCCTGGGCGTCGATGACGCGCATCAGATAAATCATCCACAGGTGCTTGCCCTGGTCCCACGCACAGTGGTAGTCGACGGTGCGGGCCTGGTCGTTCACGATGGTGCGCGTGTAGATCTCGGTCTCCGAGCCGAGCCGGTCGTAGGCCAGCCACAGGCCGGGTTGGTCCGTTGGGGTGAAACCGCGCAGACTGTAGGTCCACTCTTCGAGGCTGCGGGTGTCCGACATGTACTCGTACAGCTCGTCCGGCGGGCAGTCGACGTAGTCGTTGACGGTGCAGTATTCGCCGAAGACCTGATCGTGCGGGTACACCGATCGCATCATGTCCATGATGATCGGAGTGGCTTGCTCCCTAGGGCTGGTTTCGACGCGGATGACCCCGTCGATGAGGTCGGGGATATCTTCAAGCGCTGGCAGCGACATTGGTGCATTTCTCCTTAGCCGTCGGAATATCTTCAATAGCAATGGTTTTGGGCTGCTCGGTGGTGAGGAATGGCGCGAACGGCGGGATCTCGTCCGCGGCGCATTCGACGCTGACCACTGCCGGGCCGTCGATGTCGAGTGTGGAGTCCATCGCGGTGGCGAATCCCTCGGAGTCGCTGACGTCCATGGACGTCAGGCCCGGGAACATCGCCGCCAGGCCGGCACCGAGCCGGCTGGGCCGAAAACGGTTGTAGCTGTATAGGTTTTCGTAGAAGAGCTGCTCGCGGGTTACGCACATGGCGTGCGCATTGTTGTTGAACAACACGAACGTCACCGGCAGCCGGTATTGCACCGCGGTGTGAACTTCCATGCCGTGCATGAAAAATGCTCCGTCGCCGGCAATCACCACGGTGCGCCCGTCCGGCCGTCCGCTGTTGGCACGCCCGAAAGCCATCCCGATGCCGGCACCGAAGCTGTAGCCCATGCCACCCATGCCGAGCGCGACCGCGAATCTGCCGCCCCGGCGCGCCCGCACGTAGTGCACGGCGGACGCGCCGGTGTTGCCCGCGTCCACCACGATGTCGGCGCCATCGGGCAAGGCACCGTCGAGCACCGCCATCGCATCGCGGTAGCGCACACCCGCACCGACCCACGACGGGGGCGTCAGTTCGGAGCGACACACCGCGTCGGGCACCCGTACGCCCATTGGGCGTCCGCTCCCGGAAAGGGCATGCGTCAGCATCCGCAGCGAGGTACGCAGGTCGTCGGTGTGCACGTGCGTGCAGGGAACATAGGGCCGCGCAGACCCGATCGAGACGGTGTGCACCGTCGCCAGCGCATCGTCGAGCCCGGCCCGGGCGGTGACGGACAATCGGGTGCCGACGACGAGGCACACGGCGCTGGCGGCCACCGCTTCGGCCACACCCGGGTGGCCCATGACACCGGTTACCCCCAGCGCGGACGAAGAGCCGAATCCGGGTGTGCCGGCGACGTCTTTGGCGTCGGGCACGGTGGCCACCCGGGCCCGCAACAACGCGCGCAGGTCCTCGAGCTCGGCCCGGGCGTCATCGCGCGCCACCTGCTCGCCCACGATGATGGTGATCGGTCCGTCGACCTTGCGCAGCACTGGAATGATCGGCTGGGGGTTGCCGATCGGCCGTGGGTCGTTGCCGATACTTGCCAATCGGGCGTCCACGTATGCCTGCTGAATATCCTTGGGCAGCAACAATACTGCCGGACCCCCGGTCTGTGCCGCGGCGATGGCCCGGGACAACGCCCCGGCGATGTCGGCGGCCCGCAGCACCCGTTCGCAGGAGACCGACACCGCGGCGAACACCGCCTCGGCGTCCAACGACCCGTTGTTGCCGCTGGTGTCCTGGAAACTGCCGCGGCCGTCCATGGTTGTCGGCGTCTGACCGACCAAGGCCAACACCGGAACCCGGCTCGTCAGCGACTCCCCAAGGCCTGCTACAAGATTCAGCGCGCCGCCGCCCGAGGTCGCGGCCACCACGCCCAGACCGGCCCCGCTGCGGCTGTACCCGTCGGCCATGGTGGCTGCGGAGAACTCGTGCTTGGCCAGTACCGCGGTGATGCCGGACCGGAAATGCGCCGCGTCGTAGAGATCTTCGATGTTGGCGCCGTCCACACCGAAAAGGTGGTCGACGCCGATTGACGCGAGGCATTCGACAATGTGGTCAACCACCCGGTGCTTCCGAGGCATGTGCTCACCTAAGTTCGATGGAGACGATGCCTATGGCACGAATCAGGTGAGCCGCCGGTTCACCCCCGCGGCGGGCTTTTAGAGCGAACGCTGCAGCAAGACCTGGCCGCTGTCGGCGGCAACCACTTGCACGGCGGCAATCTGCTCGAGTGGTGTCGAGATGCTGGCGGCGGGCGTCGCGGTGTGGCCGGGTACGGCCACCCAGGTCGCCAGCCGCGTTTGGCTGCCGTCGCGACCGACCACAACCATCGCCAGCGTGTCATGGTGCGCATACGGCGGAGCCAGGCAGACGCACTTCAAGTTGATGGCCGTCCCCCAGTGCTGACTGGAGAGCTGCACCGTGGACGCCAGCAGGTTGGTACTCACCTGTGCCATCTCCGACGACGCGGCCACCGGCTCCGGGGCCGTCGGCGACGGGGAATGACCCTGAATGCCGACGAACACGCCGACCGCCAGCACCGCGGCGGCGGCGGACGAGGCCACCCACGTGATCGCGCGAGTGCGGCGACGTCGCCAGGCCACCTTCGCCAGCAACGACGGAAGCAACTCGGGCGACATCTCGGGTGTCGCAACCGGGATATCGCCGGACTCGGTGATCGCGGTCATTTCTTCACGATCAAGCTGCGAAAGCAGGGCCGGCACTCCACTGAGCTCAGCGACGGCCTCCCGGCATGCCGGGCAGTGGGCCATGTGCCCCTCGAATTCGCGGCGGTCGACCGACGACAGCGACCCCAGCACGTATGCGGCATCCCACATCGCGTAGCGGTGGTTATCTCCCATGATCAGACCAAAGGCCTCGTTGTCGCCAGGCGGTCCCACACCTCGTAGCGGCGTCTTCATTTCATCCATCTCCTGTCACCCTTCAAGCATTCGGAGCCGATGACCACACGGATTGGTGGCTGGGCTCTCATCGGGTAACTCCAAGTTCTTGCAGAGTGAGTCGCAACGCCCGCACGGCATAGTGTAGTCGCGACTTCACTGTTCCTTCGGCAATCTCGAGGTCCGCAGCAATCTGCGCGGTCGTCCATCCGCGGTAGTAAGACCGGTCCACGACGGCCCGGTGCTCCGGGGAGAGTTGCGTCATCGCATCGGCGATCAGCAACCGGTCCAGCGCGGCATTGACCTCGTCGGGCGTGGCCTGCTCAGGCGCTCCGTCGACGTCGGTCGAAGCGACCACGTTGCGATACCGCGCGCTGCGCCGATCGTCGATGATCATGTTGCGGGCGACGGTGAACAACCAGGCACGCGCCGACCGCTCCGTGTCGCCGATCACTTCCGGATGCTGCCAAGCCCGAAGCAGGGTTTCCTGGACGACATCCTCGGCGTGACTCGCGTCACCGGTCAGCCGCAGCGCATAGCGCCACAAGACGGCGGCATGCTCGTCGTAGAGCGCCTTCATCAACGCAGCTTCTGCAGCTGCGGTACCAGCACCCCGAGCCACTCGATCACCTCCTGCCCATTGACACGAGTCGAGTAGGTGTTTAGTTCGAGGTTTCGCTCACAGTGAGAATGCGGGGCCCGTCGTCAGTCACCGCTACAGTGTGCTCCCAGTGCGCCGATCGTGATCCGTCGGCGGTGGTGACCGTCCAGTCGTCGTCGAGCACCAGCGTGTTGCCTGTTCCGAGGGTCAGCATCGGTTCGATCGCCAGCACCGAACCGGGGGCCAGCTGCGGTCCGCGGCCCGGAGATCCCTCGTTGGGCAGGAACGGGTCCATGTGCATCGCCCGGCCGATGCCGTGGCCCCCGTACCCCTCTACGATCCCGAACGCGCACCGGTGGCGAACCTCGGCTGCCCGCGTTCCCATTTCGATGGCATGTGAGACGTCGGTCAGCCGGTTACCGGGGATCATTGCCGCGATCCCGGCTTCCAGCGACTCCCTGGTCGCCGCGGAGAGCGCTTCGTCGGCGGGATCGAGTGCCCCGACCCCGAACGTGATCGCGGCGTCCCCGTGCCAGCCGGCCAGCACCGCTCCGCAGTCGATGGACACCAGGTCACCGGGGGTGAGGATCTCGGCCGCGGAGGGGATGCCATGCACCACCCGGTCGTTGACCGACGAGCAGATCGACGCCGGGTAGCCGTGATAGCCCAGAAACGACGGTGTCGCGCCGGCCTGCCGGATCACCGACTCGGCGATTTCGTCGAGGCTCAGGGTCGACACCCCGGAGACCGCGGCCGCGTGTACCGCGCGCAGCGCGGCGGCCACCACGGCGCCGGCGGCGGCCATCGCGTCGAGTTCGTCGGCACTGCGCTGCGGCACTACCTTGCGATTCCGCAGCCGCGCCAGCGGGTTCATCGTTACTTGCCCAGCGCCCGCAGCGCGCGGGCGAATACCTCATCCACCGTGCCGATGGCGTCGACGGTCTTCAACTTGTCGCGGTAGTACTCCAGCAGCGGCGCGGTTTCGTCGCGGTAGACCTTCATCCGGTTGAGGATGACGTCATCGGTGTCATCGGCACGGCCGCGGCCCTTGAGCCGCTGCAACAACTCGTCCTCCGACACCCGGAATTCCAGCACCGCGTCGATGTCGGTGCCCCGGCGTCCGAGCATGTCGTGCAGCGCTTTGGCCTGCTCGATCGAGCGGGGGAACCCGTCCAAGATGAAGCCGTTCGCCGCGTCCGGGTGGTCCAACCGGTCCTCGACAAGCTGGTTGGTCAGCTCGGAGGGCACCAAGTCGCCGGCATCGAGGTAGCGCTTGGCCTCCAGGCCCAGCTTGGTGCCCTGCTCGATGTTGCTGCGGAAGAGGTCCCCGGTGGAGATCTGCGGGATCCCGAGCTTCTGGCTGAGCCGCTCTGACTGTGTGCCCTTGCCTGCCCCCGGCGGCCCCAGCAAAACGATCTTCACTTGAGGAATCCTTCGTAGTTGCGCTGCATGAGCTGACTCTCGATCTGTTTGACGGTATCCAAGCCGACGCCAATCATGATCAGAACCGCCGTACCACCGAACGGCAGATTCTGCACCGCTCCGGCATTGCCCATCTGCAAGAAGATGTTGGGCAGCACCGCTATCGCACCCAGGTAGATCGAGCCCGGCAGGGTGATCCTGCCCAGCACATAACGCAGGTAGTCGGCGGTGGGCTTGCCCGGCCGGATGCCGGGGATGAAGCCGCCGAACTTCTTCATTTCGTCAGCACGCTCGTCGGGATTGAACGTGATCGACACGTAGAAGTACGTGAAGAAGATGATGAGCCCGAAGTAGATGCCGATGTAGACCGGGTCGCTCGGATCAGACAGATAGGTGCCGACGAACTTGTCCCACCAGCTGTTGCCCACGCCTCCGCTGCCGCTGCGGATCAGCTGGGTGACCAGGTGCGGAATGTAGATCAGCGACGACGCGAAGATGACCGGGATAACACCGGCCTGGTTGACCTTGAGCGGCAGATACGTCGAGGTTCCGCCGTACATGCGCCGTCCCACCATGCGCTTGGCGTACTGCACCGGAATCCGGCGCTGGCCCTGCTCGACGAACACCACGCCGACGATGATGAGCAACGCGGCGCCGAGGACCGCGGCGAAGATCATCCCGCCGCGGCTGTCCAGGATGGTCTTTCCCTCGGAGGGAATGCGCGCGGCGATGCCGACAAAGATCAGCAGCGACATGCCGTTGCCTATGCCGCGTTCGGTGATCAGTTCGCCCATCCACATCACCAGCGCCGCGCCGCTCGTCATGACCAGCACGATGATGATCAGGGTGAAGATGCTCTGGTCGGCGATGATGTCCAGCGAGCAGCCCTGCAGCAGACCGCCGTTAGCCGCCAGCGCCACGATGCTCGTCGCCTGCAGAACGGCCAGCGCTATCGCCAGGTAACGGGTGTACTGCGTCATCTTGGCCTGGCCGGACTGGCCTTCCTTACGCAATTCCTCGAACCGCGGGATGACCACCGTGAGCAGCTGCACGATGATGCTGGCGGTGATGTAGGGCATCACCCCCACCGCGAACACCGTGAGCTTGAGCAGCGCACCGCCGGAGAACAGGTTGATCAGCGAATAGATCTGCCCGGCCTCGCCACCGCTGGCCTCTTTGATGCACTGCTGCACATTCGGGAAGTTGACGCCCGGTGACGGCAACGCGGCGCCGACGCGATACAGCACGACGATGCCAAGCGTGAAGAGGATCTTCCGTCTCAAGTCGACTGTTCGCAGCGACGAGATGAAAGCGGAAAGCACTCTATCCTCCTGCGCGGCCGGGGGTCATCGTGCGTTACGCGCCCAACACCCGCAGGCCAGGACGTACGGCGTCACGCGTCAAATCGTGTACGAGGCTATCAGCTGGTCGGACCACATCCTTAAAAGGGCGTCGTGGAGCCGTTCGGAAAGGGCTCAAAAAATTCAGGAAGCGGACAGCCACGAGGCGTAGAGTTTTGATCGCTCGTTGCATTTGCTAAGTATCAAAGCTGGGTGCCGAGGGCGGCATGGTGACGGCCGACGGCCAGCGCGGAACTGAAAGAGGAGCCCCATGACACGCTCTGACCAAGACAGTTGGGATCTGGCCTCCAGCGTCGGCGCCACGGCCACGATGGTCGCCGCGGCCCGCGCGGTGGCCAGCAACGACGCCAATCCGATCATCAATGACCCGTTCGCCGCGCCATTGGTCCGGGCGGTCGGGCTTGATTTCTTCCGCCGCGTGGTCGACGGCGAAGTCGCCACCGCCGAAACGCCCGACGGCGGCGAACGGGACCTGCAGCTCGAGACCGACTCGATCGCGGTACGCACCCGCTTCTTCGACGATTTCTTCCTCAACGCCGCCCGCGACGGCATCCGCCAATCGGTGATTCTGGCCGCCGGGCTCGACGCGCGTGCCTACCGGCTGTCCTGGCCGAACGGCAGCGTGGTTTACGAAGTCGATCAGCCCCAAGTCATTGAGTTCAAAACCACCACGATGTCGAGCCTGGGCGCCGCACCGTCGGCCGACCGGCGCACCGTGAGCATCGATCTTCGGGAAGACTGGCCGGCTGCCCTGCGCAGCAGCGGATTTGACGTGACCCAGCCAACTTCGTGGAGCGCCGAGGGATTACTGATGTATCTGCCCCCCGAAGCCCAGGACCGGCTCTTCGACAACATCACCGGGCTGTCCGCGCCCGGAAGCATGCTGGCCACCGAGTTTCATCCTGATTCCGACACGCCGATGTCCGAGCGCGCTCAGGAATTCAACCAGCGGTGGCTCAATTTGGGCTGCGACATCGACCTGTCCGGATTGTTCTTCGACGGTGAACGCAGCAATGTCGTCGAGTACCTGACCGCGGCGGGCTGGCACGTGAACTCCCGGCCCCGGCGTGAACTGTTCGCCGACTACGGCCGCGACTTCCGGGACGACGAGGCGCTGGCCCAGCTGCGCAACATCGTCACCGTTACCGCAACTCTCATTTAGGAGCGATGCCATGACGAATACCGACAGCAGCGATACCAAGCGGTTTGATGGTGACAGTTGGGATTTGGCGTCCAGCGTGGGAGCCACCGCCACGGCGGTGGCGGCCCGCCGGGCAATGGCGTCCAAGGGCCCGAACCCGTTGATCGACGATCCCTTCGCCGAGCCGCTGGTCAACGCCGTCGGTGTCGAAGCCTTCATCCGGATGATGAACGGCGAGGTCGAACTCTCGGAGGACGACCCGGCGTTCACCCTGCAGCGGCTCAGCGAGGGCATGGCTGTGCGCACCCGGTACTTCGACAACTTCTTCCTCGAGGCCGCCGAAGCCGGGGTGCGGCAAGCGGTCATTCTCGCGTCCGGGCTGGACACCCGCGCTTACCGGTTGCCGTGGCCGGCTGGAACCGTGCTCTACGAGATCGACCAGCCGCAGGTGATCGAGTTCAAGACCCGCACCCTGGCCGATCTTGGTGCCGCCCCGACCGTCGATCGCCGGACGATCGCGATCGACCTGCGTGACGACTGGGTGGGTGCGTTGCGCGGCAACGGATTCGACTCGACGCAGCCGGCGGCGTGGATCGCCGAAGGATTGCTCGGGTACTTGCCACCGGACGCCCAGGATCGCCTGTTCGACAACATCACCACGCTGTCGGCCCCCGGCAGCCGCATTGGCACCGGTTACGTTCCGGACATGCGCGACCGCGTCGAAAAGCGGGGCCGCGAGATGAGCGAACGCTGGCGCCGGATGGGTCTAAATCTCAACTGGTCCGAACTGGTCTACACCGATGAGCGCAACGACGTGGCGGCCTACCTCGGGGAACGAGGCTGGCAGACCACGGTGCGCAGCACACCGGAGATGTACGCGCACAACGGTTTCGAGTTTCCCACTGAACCGTCCATGGTCGCCTTCGGCGATATCAAATACCTGTCCGCGACCCTAGGAGCCTGAACATGACACGCACAGAACAAGACACCTGGGATCTGGCCTCGGGCGTGGGGGCTACCGCGACCTGGGTCGCCGCCTGCCGAGCTCTTGCCGGCAAGCAACCCAACGCCCTGATCGACGATCCATTCGCCGATCCGCTGGTTCGTGCAGTGGATGCGGATTTCTTCATCCGGGTACTCGATGGCGAAATCACCGATGAGAGCGGCGGTCTCGACCCCGACGCGGACCCCGACGTGGAGTTCAACCTGCAGCGGATGGTCAACATGATGGCGGTACGCACCCGGTATTTCGACGACTTCTTCAACGATGCGACCGCCGCCGGCGTGCGCCAGGTCGTCATCCTGGCCTCCGGCCTGGACTCGCGCCCCTACCGGCTGGCCTGGCCTGAGGGCACCGTCGTGTACGAAGTCGACCAACCGGCGGTCATCGAGTTCAAGACCGCCGCGTTGTCGGAGTTGGGCGCCCAGCCCACCGCGGAGCGCCGGACCGTTGCCGTTGACCTGCGCGACGATTGGCTAAATGCGTTGCGCCAAGCCGGTTTTGACGAGACAAAGCCCGCGGCGTGGAGCGCCGAGGGCCTGCTGATGTACCTGCCCCCGGAGGGGCAGGATCGGTTGTTCGACGCCATCACCACGCTGAGCGCACCAGGCAGCCGGCTGGCCACCGAATACCACCGCGACGGCATGCCCCTGCTCGAGAAGCGCGCCAAGGCGATGGCCAAGCGCTGGGGACAATTCGGCTTCGACACCGACGTGTCCGCACTCGTCTATCACGGTGAACGCACCCCGGCTGCGGAATACCTGAGTGCGGCCGGCTGGCAAATTACGCCGCGCACCCGCGCCGATCAGTTCGCCGAAGCCGGTCTGCCCGTGCCGCCGGGCCAAGGCCTCGAGGCGCTGGAGAACCACATTTCGGTAATTGCCGTCTTGCAGTAGCGCTTAGCTGGGTTTGGCCGCCGGCGTCCGCACCACCAACGGCACGGCGGGGAAACACCACGCCAGCTCCGAGCGCGACTTGCGCAGGGCGGCGGTGCCGTAACCCCTCTTTCGGTGATCGGGGTGAATCCAGATCCGCACGTTGACCTCACCTTGGGCGAGCTCGCCGAATACCATCCCGACCTTGTCCCCCGAATCGATGGCGACAAACCAGGCGGCCTCTTCGTCTTCGACACGGCGCAACGCCGCACGGATCTCGTCGTCGAGGTTGCCGGCCGGTCCGCCGGATCCGTCGCCGGCCGCGCCGATGTCCTGGGTGCGGGCCGCGAACACGTCACGGTCCTGGTCGGCGGAAAACGGCCGCAGCTCCAGGCTCTCCCCCGAGCTCGCCGGCCGCTCCCCGAGCGTGAAGCTGAGCTGCTTGTTCAGGTCCTCGAGTTCGGCGAGGATCTTGCGGCGCGAGTCGATGGTGAGCTGAGCGAAGGACATGCCCATCACCGCTTCGGCGGCGAGGTGGGTCGTGTCGAGCAATGCGACGATCGCCTCGACCGCGGCTTCCTTGCTTTCCGACTCCACCACGACGTCGGCAATCTCATGCCGGCGTTCAAGAGCTTTCAACAGGGCGTCTGCGATCTCTCTGCGGGCAGCTTTGCGGTCGTGGTCAGTCATTGCACCAGACTAGAACGCCAAGCCCGGTATCGCGCTAGATCTTGGCGTCCGAGGCGCGCGACGGCCGGTCCCCCAGTTCCAGGAAACGCCGGTAACGGTCCTCGACCGCGGTCGCCCAGGCGCGATCGGGGTCGACGATGCGCTCGGTGGAGACCCAGCGGGCGGCGTCGGCGATCGATGTCTCCAGTCCGGCCGCCATGCGGCCCAGAAAAGCCGCGCCCAATGCCGCACCCTCGGCCACCGCGGAAACCTCCACCGGCCGGCCGGTGGCGTCCGCGATGGCCTGCATCCAGGGCTGGAGGCGGGTCCCGCCGCCGGTGGCCACGATGCGCGACACCGGCGCTCCACTCAGCTCGATGAGCTGACGGACGACGAAGCCGGACGCCTCGTAGGCGGCCCTGCGCAGCGCGGCGGCATCGTGGGTGAGATCGACGGCATCGAGCACGGCGCGGCGGTCCGGATCGTGGAACGGGGTGCGTTCCCCGCGAATGTAGGGCGACCACACCGGGACCCGGCGCGGATTGGCCGACCCGGGGTCGCCCGGTCCGATGACGCGATCCACCCAGCCGAGAAACAGTCCGCCGGCATTGCTGGCGCCGCCGATCAGGCTCTTGCCGGCCTTGGTGTGCGGAATGGTCCATAGCCCCGGCACTTGGCGGGCCTCGGGGACGGTGACCCACACGATCAGCGTGGTGCCACATATCACCAGCACTTCGCCGTCGCGTTCGGCGCCGGCCACCATCTGCTCGCACAGCGCGTCAACGGCGCCTATCGCCAACACGGCGCCGGTCCCGGGTACGTGTCCGGCAGCGGTGCCGATCGTCTCCACCCGGGGCATTTGCCCGGGTCCGGCGCCTCGCTCGGCGCAGGCCGCCGGATTCCAGCCGGTGCCGTCGAACAGGGGGAAAGAGGTGGCCGCGGTGGCGAAGTCGATCACCGCCTCGCCCGCCAGGGCGTGGTTGGCCACTGCCGGCGCCGGCCAGTATCCGGCCGCATCGGGTGCTTCGGCCGCCGTCCAGCGCAGGAACTCGGCGGCTTCGCCCAGCGCGGGAAGCGGCTGAGCCAGTTCTTTCAAGGTCCCCGACGGCCGGCCGCGCTCGTCGCCGTACAGCAATCCCGGCGTGAGGGCCCGGCCCGCGGCGTCGACGGCGGTCAGCGAGGGCACCATCGCCGAAACGGCCACCGCGCGCACCTCGGGCCCGGGAGCCAGCTGGCGCAGGGCCGCCAAGGGACCGCGCCGCCACGCCTCGTCGGCATCGTGTTCCAACCGGTTGGCGGTCGGCACCCGCAATTGATGGGGGATGCGTACCCGCGCCGTCACGCGGCCGTCGGTGTCGGCGGCGACCGCTTTGACCGCGGTGGTGCCGATGTCGATGCCGATCGTGACGTCGTTACGTGACACGGGCGTCACCGTACGCCAGCATTGGCAGTCGTGACGTCAAGACCGCGTGCCCTGGTGACTGCCCCGCTGCGTGGTCCGGGGTTCGCCAAACTCCGGCAGCTAGCCGATGTGGTGTATGACCCTTGGATAAGTGAGCTCGAGGCGACCCCGCTGCGGATCTACAGCCCCGAGCAGTTAGCGCAACGCATCGACGCCGAAGGCGCCGACGTCATTGTGGTGGAGAGCGACTCGGTGCGCGGCCCGGTGTTCGACCTGGGTTTGCGTGCGATCGCCTCCACCCGTGGAGACCCCAACAACGTCGACATCGCCGGAGCCACCGCGGCGGGCATCCCGGTGCTGAACACCCCGGCCCGCAATGCCGACGCGGTCGCCGAGATGGCGGTGGCCCTGCTGTTGGCCGCCACCCGCCACCTGTTGGCCGCCGACTCGGATGTGCGCAGCGGCAACGTGTTTCGCGACGGCAGCATTCCCTATCAGCGGCTCCGGGGTTGGGAGATCGCGGGCCGCACCGCGGGGCTGGTGGGATTGGGCGCCGTCGGTAGGGCCTTGCGGTGGCGGCTGTCCGGGCTGGGCCTGCGGGTCATCGCCCACGACCCGTACAGCGACGAAGCTCAGCACAGTCTCGACGAATTGCTGAGCGAGGCCGACGTCATCTCGCTGCACGCCCCGGTCACCGACGACACCACAGGGATGATCGGCGCCGAGCAGTTTGCGGCCATGCGCGACGGCGTGGTCTTCCTCAACACCGCCCGCGCGCAGCTGCACGACACCGACGCGCTCGTCGACGCGCTGCGCAACGGCAAGGTGGCCGCGGCCGGCCTGGACCACTTCGTGGGCGAATGGCTGCCGACGGATCATCCATTGGTGGGCATGCCCAACGTCGTGCTGACCCCGCACATCGGCGGGGCCACGTGGAACACTGAGGCGCGGCAGGCGCAGATGGTCGCCGACGATCTGGAAGCGTTGCTATCCGGCAACAAGCCCGCCCATCTCGTCAACCCGGAGGTGCTGGCCCCGTGAAATTCGTTGACAACCCCGAGGGCGCGGTGCTGGCAGCGGCTCAGGACATGCTGCGCAGGGGTCTCGTCGAGGGAACCGCCGGCAACATTTCGGCGCGCCGCTCCGACGGCAACATCGTGATCACCCCGTCATCCGTCGACTACGCCGACATGGTGCTCGACGACCTGGTTCTCATCGACACCGAAGGCGCGGTGCAGCACGCCAAGGACGGTCGGCACCCGTCGTCGGAAATGCAGCTGCACCTCGCCTGCTATCAGGCGTTCGACGACATCGGTAGCGTCATCCACAGTCATCCCGTGTGGGCGACCATGTTCGCGATCGCCCACGAGCCGATCCCTGCCTGCATCGACGAATTCGCGGTCTACTGCGGCGGCGACGTTCGGTGCACCGACTACGCCGCGTCCGGCACAACCGATGTCGGGACCAACGCGGTCAAGGCGCTGGAAGGCCGCGGCGCCGCCCTGATCGCCAATCACGGCCTGGTCGCGGTGGGGCCGCGCCCCGACAAGGTCCTGCACATCACCGCACTGGTTGAACGAACCGCGCAAATTGTTTGGGGGGCAAGGGCTCTCGGCGGTCCGGTACCGATTCCCGAAGAGGTGAACCGAAACTTCTCCGGCGTTTACGGCTATCTGCGCGCCAATCCCATGTGATGAAACGCGTCCGGTTGGGTCGCGCGAGTGTGACGCGCGTCGTGGAATTTCAGTTCGAGTTGGGTACCAGGTTTTTCGCCGGAACCCCGGCGTCTGGCTGGCGGGACCATGCCGACCTGTTGGTCCCGGATTTCTTCGATCCCGACACCGATCAGTGGCGCATCGCGGTGCAGAGCTGGGTCATTGAGGTCGACGGCCTGACCGTCGTCGTGGACACCGGTGTCGGCAACGATCGCCAGCGTCCGCAGACGCCGGCCCTGGATCACCTGAACACCGGGTTCCTGACTGCGCTGCAGTCGGCGGGCGTCGACCGCAACGCCGTGGACGTGGTGGTCAACACTCACATCCACTCTGACCATGTCGGGTGGAACACCCTGCTGGACAACGGAACCTGGGTGCCGACGTTTCCCAACGCCCGATATGTCGCACCGGCCGCCGACTATCGGCACTTTGCACCGGACGGACCCGCGGCCAGACAATCGCCACGCACCGAGCAGGAGGCGACCCAGCAGCGCGGTGACCAGCTGGTGTTCGCCGACAGCGTGTTGCCCGTCGCGGAGGCGGGACAACTCGTCGGATGGTCGGACGACTACCAGATCGGTGTGTCGCTGCGACTACGGCCTGCGCCCGGGCACACGCCTGGATCCTCGGTGCTGTGGCTAGATGCCGGTCAGCCCGCGGTCTTCGTCGGCGATCTCACCCACAGCCCGCTGCAACTGTGTCGCCCCGCCGACCCGTGCGCCTTCGACATGGACGCCGGCGCGGCCGCGGCCACCCGCCGCCGGATATTCACCGAGGCCGCAGACGCACACGCCGCCGTGATACCCGCGCACTATCCCGGTCACGGCGGTGCGACGATCCGCGCCGTCGCCGACCGATTCGAGATCGACGAATGGTTGGATATCGAATCACTCTGAAATACGGCTGCTTTGAAATTTACGCCGGATGCCGTCCACGCCACTTGCGCGGAGAGATGCCGTGTATCCGGCTGAACAGCCGGCTGAAATACCCCGGGTCGCTCACCCCCACCCGTCGGGCAACCTCTGCGACGGGAAGATCAGTTTCTTCCAGCAAGGCGCGAGCCTCGGCCATGCGACGTTCGATGATCCACTCCTGCACGGTGCGTCCGGTGCGGCGGCGCACGACGGTGGTGAGATGCCCCGGCGTCATGCCCAGTTCGCCCGCCACGTCGCGCAGTGACAAAGCCTCGGCGTGACGGCGATCGATCACCGCGAACACGTTGGCCAGCAGCGGTTCACCGCTGCGCCGCAGATCGGCCACCACATCACCGGCCAGGCGCGCGAGCTCGATCAGCAGTAGCGTCAGGTGCGCCAGGGCCGCCTGCCGATGACCCTCCTGCCGGGCGCTGAGTTCGATTTCGATCGACCGGATCACGTTGTCCCACATGGACCGTCGGTCCGCAGGCACCTCCAGCCGCAGCACCCCACCCGAATGTCCGTGCAAGAACGGGAAGAGCAGCGGGTGCCCCCGCCACGCCGGCCACGGCGATCGCCCATCTTCGCCGAGTGCGGCGGGATCGAAGAACACCGCAACCCCGTCATCCAAGTTTTCCAGCTGTTCCGGGTCGAGCACCTCGCCGGCGGCCGCCACATACACCACGCCCGCCCCGGGGACATACCACAGTGCCGGGAAATCGTGAATGTGCCGGCCCCGCTCGCCAAGGTCGTTGATATGGCGGTGCACCGACACCGGAGAGGCGTCCGGATCGGTCCGGTATTGATAGATGGGCACACCGCCGCGGTGGCCGATCAGCCGAGCTGCCTGCGTCATGGTTGCCAAAGATAGTCCTACTTTTGGCAATGATCGACCAATTCTGTAGTGAGCCAGCGGTCCACTATAGATTCTGTGACGAAACATCATCCACATGACTACCTTCCCGCCGCCGGGCACGACGCATTCCTTCCCGGCTACGACCTATTGACCCGCCTGTTCGGCTTCCACCGAGTGCATCAACGTCTGATCGATCAAGCCGAACTCGCCGAGGACCAGCGTGTCCTGGAAATCGGCTGTGGTACTGGCAATCTCACGATCCGGGCCAAACGCGCCCATCCTGGTGCGGAGTTGATCGGATCCGACCCCGACCCGCTTGCGCGCAACCGCGCCCAGCGAAAGGCGCGCAGGTTGGCCGGCATTCGCTTCGAACATGGCTACGCGCAACGGCTGCCCTACGCCGACGGCGAGTTCGACCGGGTGCTGTCGTCGATGATGCTGCATCACCTCGATGGCGATGCGAAAAGCGCCGCGGCCTCCGAGATTTTCCGTGTGCTGCGCCCCGGCGGCAGGCTGCACCTGGTCGATATGGGGGGAAACATGACCGCCGAGGACGGGCTGGCGGCGCGCTTGGTCAAGCACAGCCCGCACGCCACCGGCAACCTCGGCGACGCGATTCCTCGACTGTTACGCACCGCAGGGTTCGACTGTGCCGAGATCGCCACGCAGCGGCATCGCTTCGTGGGACGGCTCACCTACTTTTCCGCCACACGTCCCGCCTTGCGCTGATCGATGGCGACCCTACCGTCAGCGTATTGGCGTCCTCGGGGACCTCGAACGGCTGCGGTGCCGCGCAGTAAACCGGCGCCTTCATCCCGCCGCCATCCCGGCCACACCGGCGATGAAGGCGTCGAGGTCGGCATTCTTGGCGTCGATGACGGCCTTCATATCAGGCACGTAGTGCTCGAATCGGTCGCTGCCCAGGGCGGCGATGATGCCGTCGGCCACCTCCTCGGCTGCGACCTTGGGCCCCTGGTAGAGCGGTTCCTCGCTGCCCGGCTGATCCCAGATCTCGGTGTCGACCGGGCCCGGCTCGATCAGTTTCACCGTGATCCCGCTGCCGTACAGATCCACGGCCATCGCCTCACTCCACCCGCATAGCGCGAATTTGCTTGCACAGTAGGCAGTTTCGTGGATGATCCCGAGCCGTCCGCCGACGCTCGAGATGTTGACGATCAGACCGGATCCGCGCGCCAGCATCCGCGGCAGCAGCGTCAGCGTCATCCGCATCGGGGCGAAGAAGTTCACTCGCATGACGTCCTCGACTTCGTCGGGATCGAGCTCGGTGACCGGACGGCGCTTAGGGATGGCCGCATTGTTGATCAGCACGTCGATGCCGCCCAGGCCATCCCAGGCTTTCAGCGCGAGCTCCGCGAGGCCCGCGGTATCGGCCAGGTCGGCCGCCCACATCGCCGAAGCCGGCGAGGTTCGCCGGCAGTCCGCAAGTACCTCGCCGAGCCGATTCCGCCGGCGGGCGATCAGGCCCACCACCGCGTTCTGCGCGGCCAGCTGCCTGGCCAGGGCCGCTCCCAGGCCGGCGGAAGCACCCGTGATGAGCACCCGTTTTCCTGCCGCGGCGTATGCCATCCGTCCAGGTTGCCCCGATTCGCGGGAAGCGTACAGGGGGAAAGCTTGTTATATTGGCTAAGTATTAACTAAGGTAAGCTAATAACACCCGATTAGGGGGACACAATGACTTCCACCAGCTCCACCAGATACGACGGCGACACCTGGGACCTGGCATCCAGCGTCGGGGTGACGGCCACGATGGTCGCGGCCGCTCGCGCGATTGCCAACCGGGCCGAGCCCCCACTGATCAACGACCCGTTCGCCGAACCGCTGGTCAAGGCCGTCGGGGTGGACCTGCTGGCCCGCCTGGCCAGTGGGGAACTGGACCCCGCCGAATTGAACGACGTGCACGACGGGGCTTCTGCATCCGGGGGGTCGGCCGGGGCGATGTCACGCATGGCCGACAACATGGCGGTGCGCACCAAGTTCTTCGACGAGTTCTTTCTGGACGCGACCAAGGCGGGCATCAAGCAGGCTGTGATCCTGGCTTCCGGGCTCGACTCCCGCGCCTACCGGTTGGCGTGGCCCGCCGGCACGGTGGTCTACGAGATCGACCAGCCGCAAGTCATCGAATTCAAGACCCGGGCCCTGTCCGAACTGGGTGCCGCGCCGACCGCCGATCGTCGCGTGGTGGCCATCGATTTGCGCGACGACTGGCCCACCGCGCTGCGCACCGCCGGCTTCGACCCGGCCCAGCCGGCGGCATGGAGTGCCGAGGGTCTGCTCGGCTACCTCCCCCCAGAGGCCCAAGACCGTCTGCTGGACACCATCACCGCGCTCAGCGCGCCGGGCAGCCGACTGGCCACTGAGAGCGCACCCAACCCCGACCCCGGCGACGAGGACAAGCTCCGGGAGCGCATGCAGGCCATTACCGAACGCTGGCGTGCACACGGTTTCGATCTCGACATGGCGGGGCTGGTCTATTTAGGCGACCGTAACGAGGCGGTTCCCTATCTGGCCGATCGCGGATGGCGGCTTAACAGCAGCAGCATTCGGGAATTGTTCGCGGACAACGGACTTGACCCGTTCGAGGACGACGACATGCGGATGGGCGAGATGCTCTACACCAGCGGCACCCTCGAGAAGGCGAAATAGGAGCTATCACCGATGAGCACCGAGACAGGACGCACCGAAGGCGACAGCTGGGACCTGGCCAACAGTGTGGGAGCGACGGCCACCATGGTCGCCGCATCCCGCGCCGTGGCGTCGCGGGGACCCGATGCGCTACTTGACGATCCCTGGGCCGATCCACTGGTGCGGGCCGTGGGCTTGGACATCTTCATACGCATCATCGACGGCGAGGTGAATTTCGAGGACGACGCGCTGATGAACCGCACAACGCGAATTCACCAGATGACCGTGCGGACGCGGTTTTTCGACGACTTCTTCACCGGCGCCACGGAGGACGGTGTGCGGCAGGCGGTGATCCTGGCCTCCGGACTCGACACCCGGGCCTACCGGCTTCCCTGGCCGGCCGGCACGGTGGTCTACGAGATCGACCAACCGCAGGTGATCGCCTTCAAGACCGACACGCTGGCCGAGCTCGGCGCCACCCCGACCGCGAAGCGCAGAACGATCGCCATCGACCTGCGCGAGGACTGGCCCGCCGCGTTGCCCGAGGGTGGATTCGACGTCACGCAGCCGACGGCGTGGAGCGCCGAAGGGCTGCTGCCCTACCTCCCGCCCGAAGCTCAGGACCGGTTGTTCGACAACATCGCCTCGCTGTCCGCGCCGGGTAGCCGGCTGGCCACCGAACACGTTCCCGACCCCAATGCGTTCACCGATGAGCGGTTACAGCACATCACCGACCGCTGGCGCAGCTTCGGTTTCGACCTCAACGCGGGCGACCTGTTCTATCAGGGCCAGCGCAGCGTCGTCGTCGACTACCTGAGCTCTCACGGCTGGGAGGTGACGGCCCACCCCGCCAGGGAGCTATATGCCCGCAACGGGTTCGAGTTCCCGGAGAATGAGCTGGCGGCCGCATTCGGCGACTTGAGCTATGTGGCCGCGACGCTGAAGTAGAGCTTGGCTCGGGTCGATTGCCCGACTTGCCCCCTAGCCGCTTCCCGGCTGGGGGTGCCCCCACCTCGCGCCATTCGGCGCGCATCGTCGCCGGGCTAAAGTCATCTCATGCCCCGCGCCTACGACGATAACTGGGATCTGGCGTCCAGCGTGGGCGCGACCGCGACCATGGTCGCGACTGGGCGCGCCATGGCGACCAAG
>DASYJS010000373.1:0-3383 GCA_035996225.1 Mycobacterium sp.
CGCCAAGCCTGCAGCCCGCCAAGCCCACCGAGCGCCGGCCGTCATCGAGCCGTGACGACGACTTGACCACCGTCGGCGTCTGCGTGGCATGCGCCACGCCGCCGGTGGACAAGTCTGCACCGAGCTACTTGCTATACCAAGGATGCGACATTTCTATTTGGCTGGCGATGCGACATCTGAACTTGGCCTTGACAAGCGGTGCTCGTCCGGCTGCTTCCGGACCCGTTGCAGCCAATCGCCTCGTCTTCCCTGCCCGAAAGCCGACACTCAGGCGCGCCGCGCCAGTCAAGCCCGGCCACGAGGGCGCCCCGCGCTCACTGGGTCCGACTAGGTACTGAACTTACATTCAGTGCACTCAGCCGATGTACCCCTACCTCTCAGACCACGGTTCAAGATAGGCTGCGATTCGCGCGCGGAAACCGTGCGCGTCGATACCGGAAGGTCAAACGACAACCCAGGGCGCAATACAAGCCAACTGCGCGCCGCCGCATCCTGCCTTCACTGTCGATGAACCAGGTAGGAGCAACCCATGTTCAGTCACGTTTTGGTCGGTACGAACGACCTCGAAAGGGCCACGCGCTTCTACGACGCAGTGTTAGGTACGCTCGGCCATCCCAAAGGCCAGCGTCGGGTCAAGGGCGACTACATCTATGCCTCGGATGCTGCCTCGTTCATCGTCACTCGGCCGATCAATGGCCGCCCAGCATCACCTGCCAATGGTGGCACCATCGGTTTCGTGTGCCAGTCGCGGGACCAGGTAGATCTTTGGCATGCCGCCGGAATGGGGCCAACGGCGGCGAATCCGTCGAGGACCCACCCGGCGTACGGAATACCGAGGCTGGCCCCTTGTATCTCGCCTACATGCGCGATCCCGACGACAACAAGCTGTGCGGCCGCAAGCGTACGAGATCGTCGGCATTGGCGGCATCAATCCAAGCTTTGTGCATGTTACGGAAGGCTCGTTCATCAGACCCCATCTGCAACCTCCCACTGCCAAACTGTTTAATTACGGATTTCCTACGACCGCGTCTACAGATCTACCCGGTGGGAGGGCCTAGAGTAGTCGCAACGCACCACACCAGAGGCGTCCAAGGAGCAAGGCCTACCATTGTCGCAGTGCAAGGGAGGGCCACCGTAAACCTGCGCCTTCGGCATATCGCTAAACGGTCCAGTCCGATTTGGCGCGTCGCTGAACGGCCCGGTCCGATTCGGCGCGTCGCTGAACGGCCCAGTCCGATTCGGCGTGTCGCTGAACGGCCCAGTCCGATTCGGCACGTCGCTGAACGGCCCGGTCCGATTCGGCGTGTCGATGAACGGTTCAGCCCGGCTGGGCGTGTCGATGAACGGCCCGTCTCGACTGGGCGTGTCGCTGAATGGCCCAGTCCGATTTGGCGTGTCGCTGAACGACCCGATCCGATTTGGCGTGTCGCTAAACGGCCCAGTCCGATTTGGCGTGTCGCTGAATGGACTTCCACGATTCATCAGCATCGATTGCGAACCAACTATTGCTCCGTCTCCGTTGTATGTAAGCCCGTTGCTGCAGCGCAGTAGATTCTTTGCTCCTATCACGCACTGCAGACCTTTATCGCATTCGAGATGAGAGTCATCCTGAGCCCAAGTACTGGCCGACCAGATGGCGAAGAGAAGAACACGGAAAAATTTGATGATGCCCCTCGCAGACCCATTAAGGGGTCTGCTGATCACCCGCAAGCGGGCGCACTCGGGAGTCATCGCGTCTTGCCGCGTCATGTCGCGACGAAGGCTCTTACGTCCATCACTAGCGTCGGACGTGATGACACCGTGGCAGAGAATTGTGGCGAGCTATGAGATCGCCTCCGACGGGCTATCGGACTTCCCCACCGTAGCGGCGGCCATCGCGCAATAGTCATCAACTCGAATTCTAACGATTGGAAAGAGCGCCACCGCAAATCGCACGCAAGTTGCCGATGTCGAGCCTCCGCAAACCGCACCGACGAGCGTGGTTCTCACGCGCCGACTTGACGACGGCGGAAGCTCCTCGCGCCCGATGCGTCGCAGCCGCCGCAACCTTGATCTGCTGTGCCCCTCTTGTTGGGGGAATCGACCAGCACCGAAGCCGACACCCGATAGCCGCGGTCGGCCATCGCTGAACGGCAGCTTCCTGGCTCCTCGACAATCGAAGTGCCCGGACGATTTCGAAACGATGCTCTGAAGCCCGCACAAGATGCAAGCGATGGTGTCTCCGCTCATCTCGTGAACTGCGTCACGTTACGGCTTGACGAGTGACTTGGCAGAGCGATGAACGGCAACGCGCAGCCCACGAACAAGGGATTCCCGGCTCGACTGGGGACTCGGACAATGAAGTCAGGCCCCAGGAATCTCGGGCACGACGTCAAAATCGGGAGCGCACAGTGCTTTTCAAGTCCATCATGGCGACGGTCGCCCTTGCCGCCCTAACGGGAACGGCAATGGCCAACGTCACGGTTTCGACCGTCGGGCCCGTCACCACCTACTCCGAGAATTTCAACGGCGGAACCTCGTTCACCGGCGCCTGGTTCGACACGCCGCTCAGTGGCGACGACTATCTGTTCGTCACCGCGCTCGCAGAATCTTCGAGCTACGCGTTCTCGTCGGCGGTGCCGCTCGAATCGCTCTCGTTGAGCTTCTGGTACTCGGTGCCTGGCGCCGGCAACGGTAGGGTGAGCATCGTCAGCGACACCTTCGCGCTGCCCGACACGCCGGGCGGCGTGGCGCTCTACCTGCTCAACAACCCTGGGCCGCAGAACAGCGGCGGCGCGAATCCGAACGATGCTTCCTTCAGCACTACGCTGACGAACGTCGCTGCCGGCAGCTATACCGTGACATTCGCTACAAACGGCGGCCTGCTCGAATCGCTGAAGGTCGACGACGTCGTCATCACCACCGTTGCCGCGCCAGTGCCTGAGCCCGAAACCTACGCGCTGATGCTAGGTGGAACCGCCCTGATCGGCTGGGTAGCCCGACGCCGGAAGTTCGCGGGCCTCTGATACTTGTCGATCTCCGTTGGCTGGTCACTGGCGACTCTCAGGCACTCGATGTTGATCGGGCCATAGTCAGCCATGGGTCGACGGCGGGTGTACGCATCACGATTCCGATATCGGCGGACCCTGCCGGTCGAAAACCGGCCCGCCTGACAGCGACCGTCCAAGGAGATCTGCTCCCGGCCAGGCCAGAAGCGGCCGTTTGCATCGATCATGCCGAACGTGCAATGGCAGCGTCGCGTCCTGGAACGCGGCAAGAAGTCGCTGGCGCCTTGATGAACAAGAAAAGTGATTTGAAGGCAATAGAGTAAAAGCCATGGCGAGACCCATGTCTTGCCATATCTAAATGCGTCCGCCTCGAAGCCTTATTAGGATGAACATGTA
>DASYJS010000374.1:0-8222 GCA_035996225.1 Mycobacterium sp.
CCGCCGGCGGCCGGGACCGCAACGACGCCCAGCCCACGCCGATCTGACGTTGCGGCAACTCACCGGAGAGCCAGGACACGACGATCGCGACCAATTCGGGGTCGGGTGCGGCGCGGGTCAGCAGGTCGGCGATGCGCACGACCTTGGTCAGCCGTGACGAGGTGGCGCCGACGTCAGCAGACGTGGCAACCACGTCGAGAAGGAGCACGTCGTCAGCTTGGCATGGCTCGGTGACAACCCTCCCGGGCGGACACGCTAGCGTTCCTACGTAACGTTACAAATTGCACAGGATCTGACAACCCAAAAAGGAGAGGCCGGATGGAGATCAATGGGAAGAAGGCCGTCATCATCGGCGGCGCGTCGGGAATGGGTCGTGCCACCGCCGAGCTGCTCACCGAGCGCGGTGCGGATGTCGCCATCTTCGATCGCGAGGGTTCCGATGGTAAGTCTGTTGCCGAGGGCATAGGCGGCTCGTTCTACCCGGTCGACGTCACCGACTTCACCGGCACCGAGCAAACGCTGCAGACCGCGGTCGACAAGCTCGGCGGCCTGCACGTCGTGGTCACGACCGCCGGCGGCGGCATCGCGAAGCGGACGATGACCAAGACGGGTCCCCACGACCTCGAATCCTTCCAATCCGTCATCGATCTCAACCTGATCGCCACCTTCAACATCAGCCGGCTGGCGGCCGCGCACATGGCCAAGAACGAGCCCGAAGACGAAGAGCGCGGCGTCATCATCAACACCGCCTCGATCGCCGCTTTCGAGGGCCAGATCGGGCAGGTCGCCTACACCGCCGCCAAGGCGGGTGTCGCCGGCATGTGCCTGACGATGGCGCGTGACCTGGGATCGCTGGGCATCCGAGTGCTGGCCATCGCTCCGAGCCTGTTCGCCACCGGGCTGACCCAGGGCATTCCGGACGAGTTCGCGGCGGCCCTGACTAGGGACGCGGCGTTCCCGAAGCGACTCGGCCGGCCCGAGGAGTACGCCAAGCTGGCCGCGGCCATCATCGACAACCCGATGCTCAACGGCCAATGCCTGCGGCTGGACGCGGGACAGCGGTTCGCGCCCAAGTAGACGCCCCTTCAGGTGCCCTCCTCGCATTAAGTACACTCTTTAGGCAGCCGCCCCGCTTCCCCTCGGAGCGGGGCAGGCAACCAAACCAGCCCCCGCTGGGAATGCGGCGCGAGGAGGGCCCTCATGGGTATCGCACTGACCGACGACCATCGCGAACTTGCCGAAGTAGCCCGGTCGTTTTTGACGTCGCAAAAGGCACGCTGGGCAGCGCGATCGCTGCTCGACGCGGCCGACGAATCCCGGCCTCCGTTCTGGCAGAACCTGGTCGAGCTCGGCTGGCTCGGCCTGCACGTCGACGAGGAATACGGCGGCTCCGGCTACGGGTTGCCCGAACTCGTGGTGGTGATCGAAGAACTCGGCCGCGCAGTAGCTCCGGGGCCGTTCGTCCCGACCGTGATCGCATCGGCAGTGATCGCCAAAGACGGTACGGCCGAACAAAAGTCGCGGTTGCTGCCCGGTCTGATCGACGGCACCGTCACCGCGGGCATCGGCCTGGACAGCCGGGTGCAGATCACCGACGGTGTCGCCGAGGGTGAAGCCGGAGTCGTGTTGGGGGCCGGGCTCGCCGAGCTGCTGGTGATCGCCGCGGGTGACGACCTGTTGCTGCTGGACCGCGGCCGGTCCGGTGTCTCTGTCGAGGTACCCGATAACCTCGATCCGACTCGG
This sequence comes from Mycobacterium sp., assembly GCA_035996225.1. Lineage (GTDB taxonomy): Bacteria > Actinomycetota > Actinomycetes > Mycobacteriales > Mycobacteriaceae > Mycobacterium. Next base: position 1,744 of record DASYJS010000374.1, read on the forward strand.
CGTTCCGGACGCGTCCGTCTGCAGAACGTCAGCGTCAGTTCCGACGACATCATTTCGGGGGCGCGGGAATCGGCGTTGGCCCGGGCGCGGACGCTGCTGGCCGCCGAGGCGGTGGGCGGAGCGTCCGACTGCGTCGACGCCGCAGTCGACTACGCCAAAGTGCGCCAGCAATTCGGCCGCACCATCGCCACTTTCCAAGCGGTGAAGCACCACTGCGCGAACATGCTCGTTGCCGTGGAGTCGGCGACCGCCGCAGTGTGGGACGCCTCGCGCGCGGCAGCAGAGGACTCATCAGAGGACGAAGCGCAGTTCCGCCTCGTCGCCGCAGTGGCTGCGGCGCTGGCATTTCCGGCTTACGCCCGCAATGCCGAACTCAACATTCAGGTGCACGGCGGTATCGGCTTCACCTGGGAGCATGACGCGCATCTGCATCTGCGCCGGGCGCTGGTCACGACGGCGCTCTTCGGCGGCGACGCACCCGCCCACGATGTGTTCGACCGCACCGCGGCGGGTGCCGTCCGGGAAAACAGCCTTGATCTGCCTCCCGAGGCCGAAGAGCTGCGCACCCGGATCCACGCCGACGCCGCCGAGATCGCCGCGTTGGACAAGCAGGCGCAACGCGACAAGCTGATCGCGACCGGCTATGTGATGCCGCACTGGCCCAAGCCGTGGGGCCTGGGCGCCGATGCGGTGGAGCAGTTGGTGATCGAGGAAGAATTCCGTGCGGCCGGCATCAAGCGACCCGACTACGGCATCACCGGATGGGTGATCCTGACCCTGGTTCAGCACGGAACGCCTTGGCAGATAGAAAGATTCGTCGAGAAGGCGTTGCGCAAAGACGAGATCTGGTGCCAACTGTTCTCCGAACCCGAGGCGGGGTCGGATGCGGCGTCCATCAAGACGCGGGCCACGCGGGTCGACGGCGGCTGGAAGATCAACGGCCAAAAGGTGTGGACCAGCGGGGCCCACTACTGCGCGCGCGGCCTGGCCACCGTGCGCACCGACCCGGATGCGCGCAAGCACGCCGGCATCACCACGGTGATCGTCGACATGAAGGCGCCCGAGGTCGAGGTGCGACCGCTGCGGCAGATTACCGGTGGCTCGGACTTCAACGAGGTGTTCTTCAACGACCTTTTCGTCCCCGACGAAGACGTTGTCGGGGCGCCCAACTCAGGGTGGACGGTCGCGCGAGCGACGCTGGGCAACGAGCGGGTCAGCATCGGGGGCAGCGGGTCGTTCTACGAGGGGTTGGCTACCGCGCTGTTAGAGATGGCCCAGCAGCACGCAGATCGGTTGGCGGGCGCGGATATCCGGGTCGGGTCCTACCTGGCCAACGAAACCGCGCTGCGGCTCCTGAACCTGCGCCGGGTGGCCCGCAGCGTCGAAGGTGCGGGCCCGGGGCCGGAAGGCAATGTCACCAAACTGAAGCTGGCAGATCACATGGTGGAGGGGGCCGCGATCATGGCGGCCCTGACCGGGCCCGAGGTCGCACTGGTCGACGGGCTCGGCGCGGCGCCGGGCCGGCTGATCATGGGTGCGCGCGGCATGGCGATTGCCGGCGGCACCTCGGAGGTCACCCGAAACCAGATCGCCGAGCGGATTCTCGGGATGCCGCGCGACCCGCTGATCAACTAGCGGGCTTGCTAGCGGTTGTCAGTCGGCGGCCGGCGCGAACAACGGCGCCCCGCCGGCGCCCTTCTCGGGCCGGATGTTCACCGGCATCCCACACGTCACCGAATCTGGCTCGCAGTCAACGATATTGGCGGCCAAGCGCAACCCGCTTTGTTCGGCGAGTTCGACGATGGCGATCACGTAAGGGACGGGGATCTCCGGGTTATACGGGTGGTGGTTGACCGTGTAGGTGAACACCGTGCCATGTCCGGAGACCGGACGCGCGACCAGCGTGGCGCCGCACTCCCGGCATTCGCCGGCCGCGGGATGCACCCAGCGCGAGCAATCGTCGCAATGCTCGATGAGCAGCTGTGATGTCGACTCGGCTGACACGGCCAATACAGTACACTCTATTGGTTCCAGTGCGTATGACGGGTTCTGTCTGACGGGCGGTGCAGATGACGTATTTCGAAAAAGACGCGATCGTGTCGGGTATCGGCATTTCGCGGATCGGCCGCCGTACCGGCATCCCGGGGCGCGACCTGACCATGGAGGCGGTGCGCGAGGCCATCTCTGACGCCGGATTGGCGCCCGCTGACATCGACGGCATCGCAACCCTGGGCGACACGCCGGCCGCAGAGGTCAACGCTGAATTGCGCATTGAAGCGGCGGATTGCGGAGCCGGCTTCGGTACCGGCGGATTGCTCAGCCCCGTGATGTCAGCATGCCGCGCGGTCAGCGAGCGGCGCGCTCGTCACGTGGTGGTGTATCGGACGATCCAAATGCTCGGTGGCACAGTCCCGGTCAAGCAGGATGAAAATGCGCCGGCCCCGGCGCTTGCCCGGATGTTCGAGACTCCCGAGGGCGAAGCCAAGCCAGCTGTCGGTGCAATGGACGATGTCAAGGATCTGGTTGCGGCGCAAGCATATTCCGCCGCGAACTGGTTGGCATTGAACTGCCGCCGGCACATGGAGTTGTACGGAACCACCAAGGAGCAGTTGGGCTGGTTGGCCCTCAACGGCAGGCGCAACGCCGCGCTGAATCCGCTTGCGGTCTACCGCGAGCCGATGACGATGGCCGACTACTTGGGGGCGCGGCTGGTGTCGACGCCGTTCGGGCTGCTGGACTGCGACGTGCCCATCGACGGCTCAATCGCGGTGGTGGTGTCGAACGCGGAGTACGGCCCCGATTGCCCGCACCGGCCGGTGCGCGTGGAGGCGATCGGCGGATCTAACGGCGCCGGCGGCTGGTTCCACCGCGACGACTACCCGAAGATGGCCATGTCGGACGCGACTGCGCAGATGTGGTCACGCACCGAATTGAAACCCGCTGACCTCGCTCTCGCCGAGCTGTACGACGGTTTCACCTATCTCACCATTGCCTGGCTAGAAGCCCTCGGGGTTTGCGGCGACGGCGAGGCCGGTCCGTTCGTCGAGGGGGGCACGCGGATCGCCCGCGACGGTGCGCTGCCGCTGAACACCTACGGCGGCCAGCTCTCGGCGGGCCGCATGCACGGCTACTGGGCGCTGCACGAAGGGTGTCTGCAGTTGCGCGGCGACGCGGGGGAGCGGCAGGTGTCGCAACGCCCAGAGGTCGGCGTGGTCTCCGTGGGCGGGGGTCCGGTCGCGGGTTGCATGCTGCTCACGTGTTGAGACAGCTTGTGGGAGTGCAGTATTGAGCTTCACGTAAGCCCCGCGCCGCGCGCGGGCGGGACACGAAAGCTGGCTTCGACGATTGCCCGGGACATCGAGGCGGATATTGTTCGCCGGGGCTGGCCCGTCGGAGAGTCGCTGGGTTCTGAACACGCTCTGCAACAACGTTATGCAGTGAGTCGATCGGTGCTGCGGGAGGCCGTTCGCCTGGTCGAGCATCATCAGGTGGCCCGGATGCGCCGCGGACCCAACGGCGGGCTGCTGATCAGTGAGCCGGATGCGGGACCGGCGACCCGCGCCGTCGTCATCTATCTCGAGTACCTGGGCACCACGCTCGGCGATCTGCTCAACGCGCGTCTGGTGCTTGAGCCGTTGGCAGCCTCGCTCGCGGCGGAGCGGATCGACGAAGCCGGCATCGAGCGGCTGCGCGGGGTGCTACGCGCGGAGGAAGAGTGGCGGCCGGGTCTGCCGGCACCGCCGGACGAATTCCACATCGCATTGGCAGAGCGATCGAAAAACCCTGTCCTACAACTGTTTATCGACGTGTTGATGAGGCTTACCACGCGCTATGCCCTGCGGTCGCGGACCGACTCGGCAAATGAGGCCATCGAGGCGCTCGACTACATGCACAGCGACCACTCCGAAATCGTTGCCGCCGTCACCGCTGGAGATTCCGCGCGTGCCAAGACGCGGTCCGAGCGGCACGTGGAAGCGGTGACCGCCTGGCTGCAAGAGCATCACCCCGGCGACGATGCGGGCCGCGGCGGCGGCCGGGTCGCCCGCGCCGGCCAGCGACATAAGCCGGCCGACACGGAATTACCGCGCGGCAAGTTGGCCGAGGTGCTGGCCGCCAGCATCGGCGAGGAGATCGGCTCCGGCGGCTGGCAGATCGGTTCGGTCTTCGGAACCGAGACGGCATTGCTGCAGCGCTACCGGGTGAGCCGCGCGGTGTTGCGCGAAGCGGTGCGGCTGCTCGAATATCACTCGGTCGCGCAGATGCGTCGCGGACCCGGTGGCGGGCTGGTCGTCACGAAACCTCATGCGCAAGCCAGCATCGACACCATCGCGTTGTACCTTCAATTCCGCCAGCCGAGCCGCGAAGACCTGCGTTGTGTCCGGGACGCCATCGAGATCGACAACGTCGCCAAGGTCGTGAAGCGGCGCGCCGAACCCGAAGTGGCCGCCTTCCTGCACACCCACCGGTCCGCCCTCGACGACAACCTGCACGCCGCTGATGATGTGCGCCAAGCAACATCCGAGGAATTTCGGTTCCATATCGGACTGGCGCAACTGGCCGGCAACGCCTTGTTGGACCTGTTCCTGCGGATCATCGTCGAGCTGTTCCGGCGGCACTGGTCCAGCACTGGACAGGAACCGCCGGCGCGGGACGACTTCGCCGCCGTCGAGCACGCACATCGACGGATTCTCGACGCGATCGCGGCCGGTGATGACAGCTTGGCGCGCTATCGCATCCGTCGTCATCTCGACGCCGCCGCCTCGTGGTGGATGTGACGCACGCCCCGTCCGTCCCGACGCCGGTTTGTGACCAGTTCCCTGCATAGGCAACGCGAGTCCGGGGTATTGGGATGGGTAACTGGGAAACAGGGATAGACAACAGGACGGCCGGTCCAGCAGGGGGTTGGCGTTGGTGATGGAAAGCAGGAGCTTCGAAATGACTACGGGCGCGGAGAACGAGCCTCAAGGCTTCGTTCATTCTGCGCTCTTCTACTACTCCCAACGGGAGTACGTGGAGGCTGTAGTTCGCTTCGTGCTCGAAGGTTTGGCGTTGGACGAGCCGGTACTCGTCGCGGTTCCCGGCGAGTATCTGGCATTGCTGCGCGATGCGCTGGGTGGCGAGGGCCCGACCGCCGGACTGCAGATGGTCGACGTCGCCGAGGCTGGTCGCAACCCGAGCCGGTTCCTGGCGCTGGAGGGCTTCTTCGTCGAGGAGAACGCCGACCGGCGTGCGCGCATTGTCAGCCAGGTTTTCTGGCCCGGCCGCAGCGCGGACGAGTCCTTGGCCTGTATGCAGCATGAGGCACTGGTCAACCACGCGTTTGAAGGCCGCCAGCTGACCGCGTTGTGTCTCTACGACGCGGAAAGGCTGGATGAGGACGTGCTGGCAAGCGCCCGCGCGACCCACCCGCTGCTGTGGAAGTCCGGTTCGCTGCAACGCAGCCCCAATTACGCGCCGGATGACGTGCTGGCACAGTGCAATCAGCCACTGGCCGCTAATCCGGGTGCCGTCACATACATGGTCCGCAAGTCTGCGGACCTGCGGCCGGCGCGGTCTTTCGCGGTCAACTACGCCGGCTGGGTGGGGCTGTCCCAGGACGGCATCGAAGATTTGCAACTGGTCGCCACGGAGCTGGCCACCAACAGCTTGATGTACACCGACGGCGCATGCCGGCTGGCTTTCTGGCGCGACGACGACCACCTGGTGTGCGAGGCGCGCGATAGCGGGCGGATCCACGACCCGCTGGTGGGACGCCTGGACCCGGGCCCGGCCGGCCCCGCCAGCCGCGGACTGTTTCTGGTCAATGCCATCTCGGATCTGGTGCGCACCCACACCGCGAGCACCGGGACGACGATTCAGGCATATCTGCGAATGGATGCCTTGCCGGGGCCGATCGGATAACGGGAGGCGGCCCACCGGGAACCGAGGTTCCGGGCGGGCCGCCTTACCCGTCGGTTAGACGCAGATTGGCCCGATACAGATGCCGCCGCCGGCGCCACCGCCGACTACGGGCGCGCCGGTGCCGCCTGCGGCTGTCGAGCAGCCCGGTAAGAGCAACACCGCGGCGACGCCCGCGGCTGCTGCAGCGGCTTTAACGGTTTTCTTGGTGCTCTTTCCCTTCATGGTCTTTCCTTTCATCGCCGGGTGTTGGCGTTTCCTTGTCGTATTAGCGATTGGACATATGTAGAGCAACAGATAAGTAAGCACGTGTCACCGACCGAGTCCATACCGGACTACTGGGAAACGTGCGAATGGGTGATACGCAGGCAGGAATGGCGGGGATGACCCCGCTCGTCTCGTTTGGCTAGAGGCAAACGAGGGAGCAGCCCGTGCCCCCGGCGGCTGTGGAGCATCCCGTCGGTACTAGCAACATCGCGACCACGCCCGTCGCTGCTGCTACTGCTCGAATGGTCTTCTTGGCGTTCTTCGACTTCATCGTCTTGCCTTTCCGAGAGGGGACAAATAGCCGTTGCGGTCAA
>DASYJS010000375.1:0-7723 GCA_035996225.1 Mycobacterium sp.
GGCAGATCTTCCGATCATGAGTGACGAATTGCGCCTGGGCTACATCGGGCTGGGCAATATGGGTGCGCCGATGGCCACGAAGATGATCGAATGGCCCGGCGGGGTAACGGTTTACGACATCCGGACCGAGGCGATGACGCCGTTGGTCGAAAAGGGCGCCAGCCTAGCCGACAGCATCGCCGACGTTGCCGCCGCCGACATCATCCATATCACCGTGCTCAACGACGCCCAAGTGCGTGAGGTCGTCGGTGAGCTGGCCGCGAACGCAAAGCCCGGCACGGTCATCGCGATCCACTCGACCATCAGCGACACCACCGCTGTCGAGCTAGCGGCGGAACTCAAAAAGCAAGGCATCCATATCGTCGACGCGCCCGTGAGTGGCGGGGCCGCCGCGGCGGCCAAAGGCGAGCTCGCCACGATGGTGGGCGCCGAGCGCGAGGTGTACGAGCGGATCAAGCCGGCATTCAAACACTGGGCGTCGGTGGTCATCCACGCCGGTGAGCCGGGTGCGGGCACCCGAATGAAGCTGGCCCGCAACATGTTGACGTTCACCTCATACGCCGCGGCGTGTGAGGCCATGAAACTCGCCGAGGCGGCCGGGCTGGATCTGCAGGCGCTGGGCCGGGTGGTGCGCCACACCGACGCGCTCACGAGCGGTCCGGGGGCGATCATGGTGCGCGAGAACATGAATGACCTTGAGCCGGACAACTTCCTGTACCAGCCCTTCCTGCACACAAGCGGCTTGGGGGAGAAGGATCTGAGCCTGGCGCTCGCCCTGGGCGAAGCCGTATCGGTCGACTTGCCGCTTGCCCGGCTGGCATTTGAGCGGTTGGCGGCCGGCCTCGGGGTGCCGCACACACAGAAAGAGACGTAAATGGACGAACTGCGCCGCAAGGGCCTCGAAAAAATGAACGAGGTCTACGGGTGGGAGATGCCCAACATCGAGGGCGATGCGTACTTCGACCTGACCGTCGATCATCTGTTCGGCACCATCTGGAGCCGACCGGGGCTATCGATGCGCGACAAACGCATCATGACGTTGACCGCGGTGACCGCGGCCGGAAAGCGCGACCTGGCCGAGATTCAGATCAACGCCGCACTGCTCAACGGCGAACTCACCGAGACCGAACTGAAGGAGATGGCCGTCTTCCTCACGCACTATCTCGGCTTTCCCCTGGGCTCAGCGCTCAACGGTGCTGTCGAGAGCGTCGTGGCAAAGCGCAACAAGGCCACAGCGAAGGGTGCCGGCGAGGACAAGAAGGCCAACGTGGATGCCGCGCTGAAGATGCACTCGGGCAAGACGGCGGACTAAGCCATCAGAAAGTCGGCGACGATCGTGGCCATGGCGTCGATCGCATCGCGGGTGATGACTTCGAAACCGTGAGTGCTCAGGGTGGGCAAACACAGCAGTCCGGCGCGCGGCGTCAGGCCGCTGGCTTTGGCGTGGGACGCATCGGTCTCGAAGGCGCCCAGCACCGCGGCTTGTGGTGCGAGTCCCCGGTCGGTCGCGATTTGCATCAGCCGGTCGGCGATTTCCTGGTCGTAGACGCACAGTGCGTCGCTGTAGCCCACGATCGGGCCGCCGGTGACGGTGGTCGCGTACTCCTGCTCGGTGGGTCCGACTTCTAGCGCCAGCGTGAGCGCGCCCGGCAGCGTGGCACTGGCATAGGAGCCACCCACCCCGCCGATTTCTTCGTTGGTAGTGAACACCAGGTAGACATCCTCGGCGGGTCGTTGCCCACCGTCGCGCAGCAGGTGGGCGGCGCGCAGCAGGGCTGCCACCGCGGCGCGGTCGTCGAGGAAGTAGGAACCGACGTAGTCGTCGCCAACGTCGACCAGCGTCCTCTTGCTGCGGTCGACGCAGACCCGTGTCCCGGCATGGACTCCGGCGGCGGAAAGCTGTTCTGGGCTGCGGCCGCTGAAGACGTAGACGTGCTGCCAGTCCAGCGCTCGATCGCCCTGGTCGGGCTTGGTCTCCCAGATTTGCGGGCTCTCCTTGGTGGTGTGCTCGGAGCCGAGGGTGAGTACCGCGGTGAATGTCTCGTTGTCGCCGAGCACGGCCACCGGACCGAGCCCGAAGTTGCCGGGATACATCACCCCTAGCTGAGTGACGTGCAACGAGCCGTCGGGCTCGATTCGCTTGACCAACATGGAGAGCTCATCCATATGCGCCATGACGCGCGTCCCGGTGCCCGGCCCCACCGCCGGGGTCCAACGGTGCCGGCTCTGCGCGGCGTCGGCACCGGAACCGGCTGCAGCGCCGACAAATCCGATCAGGTTGCCGGCATCGTCGATCCACATATCGTCGACGACGGGTTCCAGTTCGCGAGCGCACACAGCGCGCACCGCGTCCTCCTGACCGCATGGCCCGTAGGTCCACAGAAGTTCTTGCAAAAGCTCGTCGCCGGACTCGCTGTCGCCATGCACCATGAGGCCCCTTCCGTCACTGACTACCCCACTAGCGTTAGCACACAACGGTTGGCGGCAGTGTCGACGGGCGTGCTCAGTAGGGCTTGCCGCCTTCGGGCATCACGTATTCGGAGGGCGGCGCGGAGACGCCGTTGATTGTTGTTCCGCCGTGGGTCATGCTCGGAGTCAGTGCCAGCATGCTCTGCGGGAATCCCAATCTCGGTTCGGTCAGCTTGTTGAGCCGGGTGAGTTCCTCGGCGCTGAGGTTGACGTCGACCGCGCGGACGTTGTCGTCGAGTTGCGCGAGCCTGCGTGCCCCAATGATGATCGACGAGACGGCGCGTTGTGCGTGCACCCACGCCAGCGCCACACTGGCGACGTTCGTGTCGTGCGCTTTGGCGATGATCTCGAGTTCGTCGATGACCGCGTAGGTTTTCTCGTTGAGGAAGCTATCCACGAGCGCGCCGCGATCGGCGTTGTGCTGGCCGGCATTTCGCCGGGTGTACTTGCCGCTGAGCACGCCGCTCTTGAGCGGCGACCACGGTGTGATGCCGAGGCCGAATTCGCCGGCCATCGGAACCAGCTCTTGCTCGACGGTGCGTTCGAGCAGCGAGTACTCGATCTGCAGGCCGATGAACGTCGACCAGCCGCGGAAACGAGCGATCAGGTTGGCCTCGACGATCTTCCACGCCGGGGTGTCCGAAACGCCGATGTAGCGAACCTTGCCGGCCGCAACGAGGTCGTCGAGTGCGCCCATCGTCTCCTCGATGGGGGTGTTCGCGTCCCACATGTGCATCCAGTACAGGTCGATGTAGTCGGTTTGCAGGCGCCGCAGCGAGTTTTCGCAGGCGCTGATCAGCGATTTGCGGCCCGAGCCGCCACCGTTGGGATCGCCGGGATACAGGTTGCCGCTGAACTTGGTGGCGAGCACCAAGCGATCGCGGCGAGCGGAGTGGCGTCCGATGTGGTCGCCGATGATCTTCTCGGAGTGACTCCTGGTGTAGAAATTGGCGGTGTCGATGAAGTTGCCGCCGAGCTCGGTGTATCGATCGATGATCTGTAGGGACTCTTCCACGCTGGTGCCCCAGCCGAGATCTTCTCCGAAGGTCATCGCGCCCAGGCACAGAGGGCTGACGCGCAAGCCGGACCGTCCGAGTGTCACGTATTGATCCAGAGGCATGATGGCCACTCCCTGGTAGATTGTTCGGATATGAGGTTGTTCATTTCTAAACTAGTTCATAGCTGAACGATCTGGCAAGTCGATGTCTACGGTCGATGCGGCCAAGATCTGGTCACTGAATTATCGGGTGTTGCTCTCGGTCATCTCGTGCGCCGAGGCCGGTATCTGCGCGTTGGGGCTCGAGTCCAAGGAGCTGTTCCTGCTCGCCGAGATCGACGAGCATCCCTACCCGGCTGAGTTGGCCGCGACGCTGGGCATGCCCAAGGCAACTGTGACGCTGTACCTGAAACGGCTTGAGGCCGCGGGATTCGTGCGCCGCGAGATCGACGCGTCCGATTTGCGTCGCCATCGACTTCTGCTCACTGCGGCGGGCCGTCAAGCAGCCGCGAACGGCCTGGCGCTGCTATCCGACGAGTTCAATAAGCGTCTTGGACGTCTCACGGCGGCGCAGCAAAAGGACCTCACAAACCTGCTCGAAAAAATTCTGTAAGGCGTTGCGGCTAGTCTGACGTGTCGTGCGCGTTCTGGTGATCGGTTCGGGTGGTCGTGAACATGCCCTCCTGCTGGCCCTGCGGAGAGATCCGCAGGTCACGGGACTAGCCGTTGCTCCCGGCAACGCCGGCACGGCCCGGTTGGCCGAGCAGCACGACGTCGACATGACGTCAGGCGATGAAGTCGTCGCGCTGGCTCGCGAGGTCCGAGCCGACTTGGTCGTCATCGGCCCCGAGGTCCCGTTGGTGCTTGGGGTCGCCGACGCAGTGCGCGCTGCCGGCATCGTCTGCTTCGGTCCCAGCAGGGACGCGGCTCGCATCGAGGGTTCCAAGGCATTTGCCAAGGACGTCATGGAGGCGGCGGACGTACGGACTGCCAGCAGCGAAATTGTCGATAGCCCAGCGAAATTGGATGCCGCGCTCGACCGGTTCGGACCACCTGTCGGCGACCCGGCCTGGGTGGTCAAAGACGACGGTCTGGCCGCGGGCAAAGGTGTGGTGGTGACGGCCGAACGCGACGTGGCGCGCGCGCACGCGGCCGGTCTGCTCGACGACGGCCATCCGGTGCTGCTGGAGTCCTTTCTCGACGGCCCCGAAGTATCGCTGTTCTGCGTCGTCGATGGTGTGACCGTGGTGCCGCTGCTGCCGGCGCAGGACTTCAAGCGGGTCGGCGAGGGTGACACCGGACTCAACACCGGCGGTATGGGGGCCTATGCGCCACTGCCGTGGCTGCCCCAGAGCGTCCTGCGCGACGTGGTCAGCGGGATCGTCGAACCCGTTGCGGCAGAACTAGTTAAGCGTGGTAGCGCATTTTCCGGATTGCTGTACGTCGGACTCGCCATCACCGCTAAGGGTCCGGCTGTGGTCGAATTCAACTGCCGCTTCGGCGATCCCGAGACTCAGGCCGTGCTCGCCCTGCTGGACTCGCCGCTTGGTCAGTTGCTGCATGCCGCAGGCGCCGGCACGCTTGCCGAGTTTGGCGAATTGCGCTGGCGCGACGGCACCGCCGTGACGGTGGTGCTGGCCGCAGAAAACTACCCCGGACGTCCGCGGGTCGGCGACGTCATCGTCGGCTCCGAAGCCGACGGAGTGCTGCACGCCGGAACGGCCCGCCGCGACGACGGCTCGATCGTCTCGTCGGGCGGCCGGGTGCTGGCGGTGGTCGGCACCGGCGCAGACTTGTCGGCGGCGCGCGAGCACGCGTACCGGATTATGAGTTCAATTCGATTGCCCGGCAGTCATTTCCGAAGCGACATCGGTTTGTTGGCGCAAGAGGGAAAGATCCACCTCTAGAAGGCCACGGCTTGGCCGTCGCGACGCGGATCGCTGGCCGCAACGTACCCGTCGTCGAGGCGCCAGATCGCCTGACAGCTACCGAATTGGTTGTAGTCGTCGACAGTGACCAGTTCATGCCCGCGCTGCCGGAGCTCATCGAGCGTCGCCGGCGGAAATCCTCTCTCGCAACTGACTTGCATACCCTGCACCCAGCGGAACCGCGGGCCGTCGCACGCCGCCTGCGGATTTTGACCGTGATCGGCGATGCGCCCCAGCACCTGCACGTGACCCTGGGGTTGCATGGTGCCACCCATCACCCCGAAGCTCATCACCGGCGCGCCGTCCTTGGTCACAAACCCCGGGATGATCGTCTGGTAGGGACGCTTATTCGGTCCGACCTGATTCGGATGTCCTTGCACCGCAGCGAAACCTGCCCCGCGGTTTTGCAGTGAGATGCCCGTGCCCGGCACCACCACGCCGGACCCGAACCCCATGTAGTTCGACTGGATCATCGACACCATCATCCCCGAAGCATCGGCAGCGGTGAGATATACGGTGCCCCCCGTCGGGCTGCCCGCCGATGCGGGCTTCGCTCGATTGCGGTCGATCAGCCCGGCCCGCTGCTTCAGGTACTCGTTGTCCAGCAAGTCCTTGGGACGCAACGGCATGTGGTTGATGTCGGCGACGTAGGCTTGCCCGTCCGCGAAAGCCAGCTTGAGCGCTTCGATCTGTAGGTGCACACTGTCGGCGGAATCGACCGGCAGCGAGGACATGTCGAACTGCTGAAGGATTCCGAGCGCGATCAACGCCACGATGCCCTGCCCGTTGGGTGGTATCTCGTGGACGGTGTAGCCGCGGTAGGTTCCGCTGATCGTGCCCACCCAATCGGCGCGGTGAGCGGCAAGATCGCCGGCACGCATCACGCCGCCGTTCGCCGTTGCGTGCGCTTCGAGTCGGGCCGCGAGTTCCCCGCGATAGAACTCTTCGCCGTTGGTTGCAGCGATCTTTTCGAGCGTGGCCGCATGCTCGGGAAACCGGAACCGTTCACCGGGTTTGGGCGCCCGTCCGTCGGGCAGGAACGCCTCGGCGAAGCCCGGCTGGGATTCGAACAGCGGAACCTGCGCGTCCCATTGCTGCGCAATCGTCGGGGAGACCGGAAAGCCGTTGCGGCCGTATGAGATCGCCGGCTCGAAGAGTCGCTCGAACGGAAGCTTGCCGAATTTGGCGTGCAATTCCACCCAGGCCGACACCGCTCCCGGCACGGTCACCGAATTCCAGCCGAGTGCGGGAACAGCCTCGCCGCCGAAATACTCTGGCGTCCATGCCGCCGGCGAGCGGCCAGATGCGTTGAGCCCGTGCAACTGCTTGCCGTCCCAGACGATGGCGAAGGCATCCGAGCCGATGCCGTTGGACACCGGCTCCACCAGTGTCAGTGTGATGGCAGTGGCGATGGCCGCGTCGGCGGCGCTGCCACCCTCGGTGAGCATCCGAAGTCCCGCCTGGGCGGCAAGCGGCTGCGAAGTGCACACAACGTTTGGCCCCAGAACGGGCTTTCGCGGCCAGGCGTAGGGGAAGTTCCAGTCGAACGGTGTGGTCACGTCCGCGAGCGTAACGCTGCGGCGAATCCGCGCCCAGTTTCTCGCAGGGGCGTTACATTCGCGGCCGAAGCAGCCTTACGTCGTCAGCAGCGGGGCCATCCAGGTCAGTTCGGCCGGCAGCTGCGAGCTCCAGAACGCGGGGTTGTGCCCCCCGGGCGAGAAGCCACCCGCGGGTGGGTTGGGTAGCTGAGCGATGAACTGCTTGGTCGCGTCGTAGAACGGATCACTGTCGCCACAATCAATCCGGATCGGAATGGACGAAAGCGCCGGCATTCCAAACACCGAATTCGCCGCAAAATCGTCGGGGCCGTCGAACGCGCCGGGTGCGGCCGCCCCGGAAGACATCCACAGCGCCGGGCTCACCGCACAGATCGCTGCGGTGCGTGCGGGTCCCAGTCGGCCGCCGAGCAGCAATGCACCATAGCCACCCATCGACCAACCCAGGAACGCCACCCGCGAGGTGTCCAACCGCTGGGTGTCCAGCATCGGGATCAGCTCGCCCAGCACCATCGCCCCGGCGTCCTCGCCAGCAGCCCGCTTGTGCCAATAGCCGCCGCCGCCGTCGACGGCGACCACCGCGAACGGCGGTAGCCCGGCGTTGACGGCCTGGGCCAGACCCTGCTCGACGCCGCCGGCCATCACGGTGGCCGCGTCACTGCCCTTGCCGTGCAGCGCGATCACCGGTCGCAGCGGCTTGGTCTGGCCCGGCGGACGGGCGATCGCCCAGTTGGTCGATATCCCGCCGCGTGCCGCCGACACGAAGGAACCGG
>DASYJS010000376.1:0-4715 GCA_035996225.1 Mycobacterium sp.
AGGAATTTCAGATTCCTCGCCCCGGTGAGACGGTGCCGATGCGGGTGTCGACCGCGCCGCAGCACGCCATTCCGATCTACCTGGCCACGCTGTCACCGGCGATGCTGCGGTTGACCGGGGAGATCGCCGACGGCTGGCTGGGCACCAGCTTCGTCCCGGAGGGCGCGGCCGAGGCGTACTTCGCCCACCTCGACGCCGGCCTCGCGGCCGCCGGCCGCACCCGCGCCGACATCGACATCTGTCAGGGCGCCGAGGTCGCGTTCGCGGCCGACGAGGACGAACTGAGCGCCATGATCGCCAGTCGCAAAAAGGAACTCGCCTTCAGCCTGGGCGGCATGGGGTCGTCGAGCACGAACTTCTACAACCAGGCCTACAGCCGGCAGGGCTGGGCCGACGTCGCCGGCGCGGTCCGCGAGCGCTGGCAGGGCGGTGACCGTGACGGTGCCGCAACGCTGGTGACCGACGACATGGTGCTGGGCACCACCCTGATCGGGACCGAGCAGATGGTCCGCGCGCGCCTGGCCGTATGGCGCGACTCCGGCGTCGACACCGTACGGCTCTATCCCGCCGGCGACACGCTTGCTGCCAAGCTGGCGACGCTGGGCCGGGCCATCGAGCTGGTGCGCGAGACCTAGTGCACCGCTGTCGGCGCGTCCGATACCTTGACCAATTCGACCTCCGGACGTGCGGGCACCGCGTCGGTGAGGAACCACCGGAACGCGAGGTTGCCACGCGGATAGCCCAGCGTCGTCAGCGAATTCGGGTGAGCGGTTATCTCGCGGGACAAGACGATCGTCACGGAGCCATCGTTATTAAGGACGGCACTGTGGCCGTTGAGGGAGCAACGCGCATCCTCGGCGGCGAAGGTAGCCATGAACTGGTTCCACACCACCAGGTTCCAAAACCTGCACGACGGCGGCCGGTGCGTGATGACCAACGCTTCGTCGTCCCCGAGCACGAAACTGCCGTAGGCATAACAGGCGTCGCGGGCCGACCAGCCGAAGTTGGCGTCGGGCACCTGATAAGGGTCGGCGAATTGATTTGCGGCGTGGGCAGTTTCGTGACCCAGCCCGTGCTGATCGTCAACACGCGTCCCGACCGGCAGCGGCACGATGGCGAACATGGTGCGCAACCAGGTCGCGGCGGCGCGCAGACTGGCCGCGGTCTCGGTGTCGCCGTGCCGGATTGGGTCGGCCTCGTCCAGCGCCTCGATCTGCCAGACAACCGGGCGGCCGGTCAGCGGGTGGGCCTGATAGTCACGGGTCATCAGCACGGCCGCGTCGGGTGTGGGAGGTAATTCGAAGCTGAAGTTGCCGTCGGCGTCGATGTCTAGATCGGTGTCGCGGACGATCGCGACGATGCGGTCCGACCATGCGCCCGGCGATGGTTCGTTGTAGGCGGTCACCGAGAAGTACACGCTGTCGCCCCTGTTGCCGCTGATGCGGTAGCGCCGCCGCGGGTCGACCGGGCAGATGTAGTAGTACGCGTCGGTATTGTCGCCGCCCCAACGACGATCGCGCCGGAACGGGGTGTTCACCGCGACGAACTGGGGTCGACCGGGTTCGGAGAATAGGTAGGTGTCGAAGGCCACGCCCAGGGTGGTGGCCAACATGCGGTAGCCGTCGGCGACATGACGGTCGTCGCTCACCGCGCGGTCGCCTTCCAGGAAGGAGCGGTCGAGGTCTCCGATAGTGGCAAGCAACTCTTTCCATGCTGCTGTCGATTCGTGCGTCATGCGCTGGTTCCTTTCAGGAGCAACGTGGTGGTGCGGTCAACCCAGGTGTCGTTGAGTTCATCCGGGCGGGTAAGCAGGCCGATCAGCGCGATGCCGGCAATGGCTTCGGTGAGCTCGACGGCGGTCACGTCGGGCCGGACCTCACCGCGGGCCGCGGCGCGTTGCAGCAACTCGGCGAGTCCACCACCGATGACGCCGGCGAACCGCTCCAGCAGCGCCGAGTGCAGGGTCGGGTCGGCTGCCATCTCGCCTACCAGCCCCGGCAATGCGGACTTCGCGGCCGGTGTCGTCAGGAAAGCCATTGAGCGACGGACCATTTCGCGCAAGTCCTCGGGCAGTGACCCGATGTCGGGAACTTCGGTCGCGGTACCGATCGGAAACACCGCCTCGTGCACCAGGTGCGCCTTGCTGGGCCAGCGCCGATAGATCGCGGGCTTGCTGGTACCGGCGCGCTCGGCGATGGCGGAGACCAACAACCCGGGGTAACCCGTCTCGGCAAGCAGTTCGACGGTGGCGCGCAGCACCGCGCCGTCAATACGCGGGTCACGAGGTCGGCCAAAATCTACCACCATTACGAAACTCAGAGTAACATAAGTCGCCGTGACCGACGCCGTTCGCCTTGACGACCTGGCCCTGCCCCAATTCAGCGCCGAGGGCCAGCAGATCCTCGACATGATGGCCGCGATGGCCCCCGCGTGCGCATTGGATGCCGACGCGCTGCACGACAAGGCCGGCGCCGACACCGGTCTGCACGATTTCGGGCCCGACGACTACCGAGAACGCCTCGACGTCTACCTGACCGCGCTGCGCGAGATCGACGGGCTGCACGACGCCGGAGTGGTGAACTTCTACGGGCAACTGCTGCAGGTGCTCAAAAACCGGCTGCTGTTGACCGACCTACTGAGTCGGTATCCCGAGATCAACGACATCGAACTGCGGTCGCCGCTGGTGATCGCCGGGCTGCCGCGCACCGGCACCACGCACCTGCACAACCTGCTGGCGGCGCCGCCCAGCTTCCGCACCATGCCGTACTGGGAAAGCGTCGAGCCGTTTCCGTTGCCGAATGAGGTTGGGATTGAACCGGATCCGCGGCGAACGCGGATGGACGTCGCGGTCGGGGTGATCAACATGGTGATGCCGCATTTCGCGCTCATGCACGAGATGACCACCGATCACGTCCACGAGGAGATCCAGCTGCTGGCCAACGACGTGTCCACGATGCTGCTGGAGACGCTCGCCGACGTGCCGCGCTGGCGCGACTATTACCAGGCCCACGACCAGACGCCCCACTACGAATACCTCGCCACTCAACTCAAGGCGATGCAGTTCCTGCGCGGGGGGCGGCGCTGGCTGCTCAAGTCGCCGCAGCATCTCGAGCAGGTGCGGGTGCTCGATCGGGTCTTCCCCGACAGCATCGTCGTGTTCACCCACCGCGACCCGGTTCCGGTGGCGCTGTCGATGATCGCGATGATCACCTACTCCGCCCGCATGCACCGCTCACCGGTGCCGGTGGAACAGATCGCCAACTCCTGGATCGACCGCCTCGATCAGATGCTGACCGCACTCGTCCGTGATCGTGACGCCATCGGTCCGCAGCGCTCGATCGACATCCGTTTCGACGACTTCATGGCCGACGAATTCGGTGTTGCCGAGCGGGTCTACGCTCTGGCCGGCGAACCGTTCACTGACGAAGCGCGCAAGTCCATCGCCGACTACCTCGCGGGCCACCAGCGCGGTCGATTGGGGAACGTCGAAACATCGTTCGAAATGTTCGGGCTACACGAGCGCGCTCTGCGCGAACGGTTCGCACCCTACGTCGGGCGGTTCCTGGCGTAGCTCAAGTCGTCCGGTTGGCTCGCCGGCAATTGGGAACCCTGTAATTCACCACGGTTCAGCGGCCACCCATTCGGGGCCGGGTCACACCGCTTTTGACCGTGGAAACGCAGGATTTTGCACCCACGAACCCGCATCCCGGGCCGAAGGAGATTTTCTATGGCTGAGCAAGACAAGTCCGGCCAGGCGCGTAAAGGACTGGTCGATTCGGTGAAGGGGAAGGCGAAAGAGGTCTTCGGCGCGTTTACCGGCAACGATTCGCTGACCGCTGAAGGGCAACTCGATCAGACTCAAGCGCACCAACGTAAGCAAGCTAACGCAATTGAGGCCGTAGCTGAGTCTGAGGCCCGACAGGCGCGGGCGGAAGAAGCCGAAACGAAAGTCGAAGGCACCCAAGAGCGCCTCTCGGCCAACGCACAGGCTGCCCTCGTTGAGGATTCGATCGAAGCCCAACGGGCGGCCCAAAAGCGCGCCGCCGACCAGGCCGCTCAGCAGGGCGCTGCGGCAAAACAGACTCAGGCCGAAATCGATGCCCAGCGCCAGGTGCAACAGGCCAAAGCCGAGGAGCGCGACGAAATGCGTGATGCGGCAAAGGAAGTCACCGATGCCGCTGCAGAACACCAAAGTTCGGTACAGGTAGCCGCTACGGAAAAACTGGCAGCGGAGCGGCTTCGCCGCGATGCCGCCAACTTGACAAACGAAGCCGATCTTCCTTAGCGGCTCGGCCAGACATAGGAGTGGTAGATGAAAATATCCGACGTCCCGTTTGCAGTTTTGCGATTTCAATACCAGCTTGCGCGGTACCCGTTGCAGCTGATCGAGGATCGGGTTATCACGCGGATCGGGACGGAAGCTCCCGCGCGACTGATTTATGAGCGGTCGCTGGGCACGCTTGACGCTGCTGTCGGCAATGCGCTTGGGGACGCAAAGCTCGCCGAGCGCGGCGCGACGCTCGTTGAGCGCACCGACACACTGGGACGGGCCGCAAAACTCGAGGCGAAGGCGGCAGCGCGGACAGAGCAGGCGGACAACAAGCTAAAAGCCGCGCGTGACGATGCAATCGAGGAGCGTCAGGAAGCCCAAGCCGCGACCGAGCAAGAGATCAACGAAGCGCGCGAAGCTGCACAGGACCGCAAGCGTGAAGCAG
>DASYJS010000377.1:0-4679 GCA_035996225.1 Mycobacterium sp.
CAAACGCGGGGATCTCAAACTGAATCGCCCTGTTCTGATGGAGGCTCTCATTTCCCAGGGCAATTGACCGGAACCGGTGAACTGGTCCACGGCGAACTAGAGTCGTTCAGTGGTTGGGTCCAGCTGGCAAGCTCGGCGACATGTCCGACGTGGAGCGCCGCGAGTGGTTATCACCAACGGCAACTTCTTCATCGAGTAGCAGACGGCGCCAACCGATTTGCCAAATACGGCGCCGTGCGGCTGTGTTTCGCACGTGCCACCTTCTTAGGCGGGCCCGCCGCAACGACCCGACCGCCGTCGCTGCCGGCTCCCGGTCCCAGGTCAATCACCCAGTCCGCACCCGCGACCATCCGCATGTCGTGTTCGGCCACCACCACGGTATTGCCCGCATCGACCAGGCGGTGCAGTTGACAATCGAGCAGATCCACATCGGCGGGGTGAAGCCCGGTGGTTGGCTCGTCAAGGACGTAGAGGGTATGCCCCCGCCGGGGTCTCTGCAGTTCGGAGGCGAGCTTGATCCGCTGCGCCTCGCCACCTGATAGCTCGGTCGCGGGCTGTCCGAGTCGGAGATATCCCAGTCCGACCTCTTGGAGCGTGGTCAGGCTCCGCGCGGCGGTGGTGACGTCGGCGAGAAACTCCGAGGCCTCATCGACGGTCATCGCGAGCACGTCGGCGATCGTATGGTCGCGATAGCGCACCTCGAGTGTCTCGTCGGAGTAACGCGCTCCTTGACACGCCGGGCATGTGGCGTATGTGCCCGGCAGGAACAACAATTCGACCGACACGAACCCCTCCCCCTGACAGGTGGGGCAGCGACCTTCGGCCACATTGAACGAAAACCTGCCCGCTGTCCAACCGCGGCGACGCGCCTTCGAGGTCGCAGCGAATTCGCGGCGCACGGCGTCGAACAAGCCGGTGTAGGTCGCCAGCGTCGAGCGCGGCGTGCGTCCGATCGGGCGCTGGTCGACTGATACCAGCCGGTTGATCTCCTCAACCCCCGCTGCCGTCACACCGACGCTCGCGTCGTGATCGAGATCGACGATCCCGGTGTCGGCTTCGTCGTCGTCGGATTCGGCCGGCTCGACAGGGCGTCCCGTGCCGAGATGGCCATTCACGACATCGCCGAGAACCTTGACGACGAGCGTCGACTTGCCTGAACCGGACACTCCGGTGACGGCGGTGTACACACCAAGTGGCAAGTCCACGTCGAGGTCTCTCAAATTGTGGAAGCAGATCCCGCGAAGCCGCAGCCGCCCGGACGGCGTGCGGGGTTGACGAGACGGCGGCCTGGCCCCCTCGAAAAGGTACCTACGAGTGACCGATCCCTCGATGTCGGCGAGACCCGGCACCGGCCCGCTGTAGAGCACGTCCCCGCCAAGCTCCCCCGCCCCAGGTCCGACGTCGACGATCCAATCGGCACGGCGTACCACGTCCATGTCGTGCTCGACCACGAATAACGAATTGCCCGCGCGCCGCAGGCGATCAAGCACGTCGAGTAGCGGTTCGGCGTCCGCTGGGTGCAGTCCAGCTGACGGCTCATCGAGCACATAGAGCACGCCGAACAAGCCGACGCGCAGTTGCGTGGCCAGCCGCAACCGCTGCAGTTCGCCGGGTGACACCGTCGGAGTGCGGCGACTAAGCGTGAGATAGCCGAGCCCGAGATCTACGAGTACCTGCAGGCGTGCGACGAGATCGGCGGCGATCATAGTCGCCACTTCCGTCAACTCACCGGATTTCGTTGACTCGTAAGCGGCGCCGGCATCGGTCCGAGAAGCCGTGGGCTGCAACGTATCAGCAAGGTCGGCCAACGGCATCGCCGTGTAGTCGGCGATGGTGCGCCCGGCGAAAGTCACCTGCAACGCCTCCGGCCGAAGCCCGGAACCGTCGCATAATGGACACTCGATGCTGTCGACGAATTGCAGTACGCGGCGACGCATCATCGCGCTATGAGAGTTGGCTAACGTGTGGCGGACGTGGCGTTCGGCGCTGGAGAACGTGCCGTTGTAGTAATAATCGGCCAGCACGGGGTGCTGGCTCGGATCGATTTCGACTGTTGGCTGCTCGTCGGTGAACAGAATCCAATTGCGTTGACGCTTAGGAAGTTTCCGCCATGGCTTGTCGATGTCGTACCCCAGCGTGACGAGGATGTCGCGTAGGTTTTGGCCCTGCCACGCACCCGGCCACGCGGCAACGGCGCCTTCGCGGATGGTCAGCGACGGGTCTGGTACCAGTGTCTCTTCGGTCACCCGATGGATTCGTCCCAGCCCGTGGCAATCAGGGCAGGCCCCAACCGCGGTGTTCGGGGAGAACGCATCGGAGTCCAGTCGTTCCGTGGCCCCCCGCGGATAGGTTCCGGCGCGGGAGAACAGCATCCTCAGCAGATTCGACAGGGTGGTGACGGTGCCGACCGTCGACCGCGACGTCGCCGAACCACGGCGCTGCTGCAATGCGACGGCGGGCGGTAGCCCAGTGATGTCATCTACCTTTGGCGCGCCGGTTGGCAATAGCAGACGACGGGCGTACGGAGCGACCGATTCAAAGTAGCGGCGCTGGGCCTCGGCATAGATGGTCCCGAAGGCCAACGACGATTTGCCTGATCCGGAGATCCCGGTGAACGCGACCAGCGCATCACGCGGCGCTACGACGTCGACACCCCGTAGATTGTGGACCCGCGTCCCGTAAACGCGCACACAAGGGTCGATGTCGTCCGTGCCTCTGTAGGACATTTCTGTCATCGTGCTCAGACGAGTACCCGCGCTGTGCCCGCGCAAGCAAGATGTTTGCTGCTGGACGACCGGGTCCGACGCCTCAATCGTTCTGTGCGACTCGGCAACCAGCGAAACCTCGCGGGCCTCCAAGCAAGGCGATGTGGTGCTAATCCTGGCCTACACCGGATTGAGGTTCGGAGAACTGACCGGACGCAACGTCGAAGATGTAGAACTGCACACGCGCGTATTCGCGTGCGCAGATCGATCACACAGTTATCGGGCCGACTCCTTGAGGGGCTGCCAAAAAGCCGTGCCGGTCTTCGTAGCGTGCCGATTCCGGAACGGTTGATTTCAATCCTTGGACACCGGATCGAAGGACGTGCAGCTGGCGAGCCAGCGATCATGTCGCCGAAGGGCTCGCGGCTCGGACTCGAAAGCTGGAAGCGAGCGGTTAGCCTCGCAGCCTTCGCGGCCAAGCGCGAACCACGGTTCAAGGGCAAGTAATCGGCGAGTATGCCTGGGCTGCAAGAAGATTCGCACTGTGATGACATGAAAGTTGGAGTAGCCCGACCACGTTGCAGAACAATGGATCAGGCAGGCTTGGGCCACCGAAGCCAAACCCGCTGCACCACGCAAGAAGTCAGGCTGAAACGGACCCGACCTTCATAAAGAACAAGTCCGGCTCATCGAACGCGATAGGTGGGGTCTGCCCTAGAGTCTCTGCTAGGTGTCCTTAACGGTTCGGTTGCGCCCCAGTCGAATTAGTGCGCGGTCATCTGGTTGATGGGAGCTCTCCCCGGCTGCGAATGAGTTCGCTCAGGGGTTGAGTTGATCCTAGGGGGGCGAGGGGTTGGGGTCGTCTGGCCCGCCACCAGTCAGAATCTTTAGGCCAGGTCCAAACGGCGTCTGTTCTGGTGGAAATTTGTGGGAATTGGAATTGTTTGGGTTTGGGGCGGGAGTGTTTGTTGGATCAGCCGAAGCGCTCGGAAGCACGATGCCCGCTGCCAAAAGCGGTGCGCCACAACCGACAACGAATCTGATGGATTTCTTCACTGAGATTCTCGATTCTGCCCGTATGCGAACGCAGCCGAACGGTCGCGGTCAGCTCTTGACGGGGTAGCAACGAACACTACGCCGAACAAATCCCCAGCGGGGCGGGATTTTGACGTATATACCGTAATCGGACCCCGCCGCAACCCGTATGGTTGAATCACTCCTCGACCGAGGACGACCCGATGCCTCACGAGGTGATCAAAGATGAAGCATGCACTCAGCATCTTGGTGGGCTTCGCCGCAGCAGCGTTCTTGTTCGCAGCGCCCGCAGCAGCCGAGCCGAACAATGGCGGCGGCGCGGGGGTGCGGCTCGCGCCTCTCGACAGCGGCCCCGAACTTGACCAGTGCATACAGCGGTGCCAGAAGATGTATGGGGACAGAGAACCATACGGCGCTGCATCGACGCCGCAGGGGTACGCCTGCCTCCAATCGTGTCACGCGCAGTACCCCAACTGAGGAGTCGTCCGGGCCGGGTCCGCCGGTGCTGGTGCCGCAGCGGGTCCTTGGTGGCGCTACCACGCTCACCGGGCGGGCGAGAACGACGACTACGAGACCGGGGAGCGGGTTCGCGCCGACACGCAGTCGCGCGCGCGGCCATCCTAGGCTAGCTGGCCGATTCCAGGTTCCCTCGCGACGCGCAAAGCCAGCCGACTCGGGCGGGTTCACCTCGTGTTGGTTCGGCGTCGCCCGATGGCCAGATACCGCCAGCGGCGGCGACGGTATCGTTCGACCCCCGCGCCGCCATTTTTAGACGTGACGCATCGTCTCCGGTGCTGAACATCGCGGTTGCCGGCCCGACCCGGAAGGGGCCGTAGCCGCATTCTCTGGTGGTTCCGTGCAAATTTTCGGTGGCAGTCGTGGCAGCGGCCGCTAGTGCTCCAATTGTACCCAAGCGCACTGACATTGGCGCCCGTCTCA
>DASYJS010000378.1:0-2437 GCA_035996225.1 Mycobacterium sp.
GACGCGGCAATAGTCTCGTCGTCCGCGGCCCCGACCACGGCACTGGCCCGCCCGCCTGACGCGCTAATCGCCGCGACGGTCTCCGCGACGGCATCAGCGTCACGGCCGTTGACCACCACGCCGGCGCCGAGGTCGCACAGCAGTTCGACGACCGCGCGTCCGATACCGCGGCTTCCCCCCGATACCACCGCACCGCGCCCGGCCAGTAGGTCTCGGCCGCTCATCGGCGCCGGCTCCGAAAGCTGGTCGCAGACATTTGCCGAACAGTACCGAGTCGGCACAGCCATCAGAACGGGGCGTTGCTTTCGCCGGGTGCGGCCGATTCTGACCACGGCTCATGTTTGCTGTTGTCCAGCTGTTTGGGGGTCGACGGTGACGGTTCGGGCCCCGAGGAGATAGCTCGTCGAGGTCTGAACGCAAACCATCTCCGAGGCCGGCCAATGGGGCGTAGTATTGGAACCCGAGTCCACTCTGGACACCACGCCGTTTAGCTAAAAGCGGTCAGTCAGCCGCATGGCTGCTGGGCTTTGGCTCCGGCGATTAACACCTTCGGTAGCCCTCCGTTCGGGTACGCCTGCGCTGCGAACAACCGATCCGTCTCGACAGATCGGGTGCGGTGGAGTGCCGGGCGCACGCCTCGCCGCACGCGACATCAAGGGGAAGTGCCGCAATGCAAATCCATTTGTGCACCGATGTTTTCGCAACAGGTCTCGTCTCGAGGAGGCGGTCAGCCAGATGACCGACGTCCTTGCTGCGCCCCGGCCCACTCCGCCGGCCAGGAAGCGCAACGACGATTCCTATGACGACGTCATCGAGATGTTTCTGGCGCTGAGCACCATGCCGGTCGAATCACCCGAATACCGCCGTCAGCGCGAATGCATCGTGAAACGTTGTCTGCCCCTGGCCGACCACGTGGCTCGCCACTTCGGCCGGCGCGGCGAAGGCCTCGATGACCTAACCCAGGTCGCGCGCCTGGGACTGATGAACGCCATCAATCGGTTCGACCCCGACAAAGGACCTAGTTTCATCGGGTTCGCGATTCCCACCATGATGGGCGAGGTTCGGCGCCATTTCCGCGACTACAGCTGGGGCATGCGGGTGCCACGCCGGTTGCGGGAGCTACACGTCCAAATCAGCAGGGCGACAGCAGATCTTGCTCAAAAACTGGGGCGGGCCCCGACCGCCCGCGAGCTGTCGGTGGAGTTGGGAGTCGCTCACGATGAGATCGTCGAATGCCTCGTCGCGGGCGATGCCTATCAGCTCGACTCCCTGGACGCACCGATGGGCTCCGACGAATCCGGCAAGCCTCGCCGCGTCGCCGACACGGTGGGTGGTGTCGACCCTCAGATCGACCACATCACCGACCGTGAAGCGGTGCGCTCCTTGATAGCCGCACTCCCGGAGCGCGAACGCGAGGTACTGCATATGCGCTTCTTCGAATCGATGACACAAAGCCAGATCGCGGAGCAAATCGGAGTATCGCAGATGCAGGTGTCGCGCATTCTGGCCAATACCCTGACATCCCTGCGTGACCAGCTGGAATAGCCCCCGTATCGGTGCCGGGGCGGCCTGGCGACACGCGCACTGTACTGTGCGTTTGGGGTGAAATCGACTCCCTCGCCAGATCCAGCCTGGAAGGAGCACGATGCGATGAGGCTTTCCCAACCGATGGTCGCAGGGGTAGCTGCAGCAACGGTGTTGGCGTTGTCGGTGGCCGGCTGTGGCAGCAATAAGGCGCCATCGCCGACGAAGTCGGGATCGGCGACCTCTTCAACGAGCGCCCCAGCGCCGAGCTCGTCGGCTTCTTCCGCACCGGCACAGCCGAACGATTACACCGGGTGGTTGATCCAGGCCACCGATATCGACGCGCCGGTGCCCTTCACGGGCACGCCGCCGACGAACAACCCGAACGGCCAGCCCGGCGCGGCGACGACGTTCAACACCCAAGACAACACCCACATCATCAAAGACACCATCCAGGTGCTGCCGGATCCCGGCGCGGCGACAAACGCGTTGAACGCAGCGAAATCGGGACAGGGTAACGCAATCAAGCATCCGACCACGGAGGCGACCAAGGTCGGCACGGATGGAACGGTGGTGTCCGGTAATTCACCGGACAACGCCAAGGGCATCGCCGTATTGCTGTTCACCGAAGGCAATGCCTTTGTCACGCTGGAATTCGACGGCCCGCCCGACACGCTTCCGCCGCCGGAATTCATCAACGACGTTGGCCAAAAGCAAGACGCCGCCGTCAAGAAGGGTCTCGGCGGCTGAGCCAGGGTCGTCGTCCGTCGCACGGCGCTCAACACGGCAGGGCCATTCCTCCGGCGCTGGTTGCCGCCGCAGCGGCGGCTATGACGCTGGCCGGTGTGCTAGTCGGTTGCGGCAGTGGTACTAAGTCCCCGCCCACAACCTCGAGATCAGCCACATCGGTCGC
>DASYJS010000379.1:0-21835 GCA_035996225.1 Mycobacterium sp.
TTCGCCGCCAGGATGTCGTCGAGGGAGTACTCCTCCTGGAACTGTGCGAACGGGTTGTTCACCGAATGCTTGTGGTTCTTGTGGCCAATCTTGGCGAAGTGCTCGGCGGTGGAGCCGTATTGCTTCATGTGCTCGCGACCGGCCGCGCCGAACATCCACGGCGCCGCCGGGAAGGCGAACTCGCTGATCTCGGCCATCGCCTTGACGTGCTTGTCCATCGGATTGGTGCGGTCTTCGTAGGTTGTGGCAAGCGAACCGGGTTTCATCTTCTCGAACCCCAGCGCGATCGTGCAGTCGGCCAGCCCGCCGCGAATCGCCTGCGCCGCCATGAACAGCGCGGTGGAGCCGGTCGAGCAGTTGTTGTTGACGTTCACGATGGGAATGCCGGTCAAGCCCAATTCGTAGAGCGCCCGCTGCCCCGCTGTCGACTCGCCGTAGACGTAGCCGACGTAGCCCTGTTCGACCTCGCTGTAGTCGATGCCGGCGTCGGCCAGGGCGTTGGTCCCCGACTCCCGCGCCATGTCCGGGTAGTCCCAGCCCTCGCGGCGGCCCGGCTTCTCGAACTTCGTCATGCCGACGCCGATCACGTAAACCTTGTTGGACATAGCGTGCCCCTTCCGAACGGCTTGGGTTGTTGACACCCGTCTAGTCGGCAGCTTAACCGTGCGCGGTCACCGGCTGGTACCCCCGCCCACCACGTAGTCGTCTCGTGCCCAGTGGCCCCTGACTTGCGTACGCTCGAAAGACCGACGACGAAAGACTCACGACTATGAAGGCAACGGTTACCCCCGAAGCTGCCAACACCATCGCCGAGATCGCTCAGCGCCATGGGCTCTCTCAAGAAGCGGTGCTGGCCATGCTGTTTGCGCTGCGCGCCGGTGGGGGCACCATGGCCCAGTTTTCCATTCCCGAACTCGGCGGAAGCGGGCAATGGATGCGGGGCGGGATGACGATGGTCGGCAACATGTTCGACAACGCGCTCAAGGCGCGCGTCGATGCGCTGTGCAACGAATTGGTTCAGCTGCTCGCCACCACCGCGGTATTTCCACCCTCGACCTCGCACACCGAGATGGGGTTGCTTCCTTCTAATAACTGGTGGCCGGCCGACCTCGGGGTCCCGAGCACGGCCGGCGGGCAGAACGATGTGCGCTACGCGTTCTTTCCTGGCACTCGGCGACTGGCAATCCAGATCGGTGGTGTCACAAGGATTTTCGATACCGGTGAGCATCACATCGGCGGCGTGCAACAGCAGCAGGGTGGCGGATCCGGCTCGGTGAGCTTCACCAGTCAGCTCGGCACCTTCGGCGTCGCGAGTTTGCGTGATCTCGGTACGCAGCCGGCGGCTCGAACTCCGGGCGCGGCACCCGGCCCGGCTCCTGCCGCGCCGTACGTACCGCCATCCCAGTCGCAGTACCAATCGAGCCAACCGGCGCAATTTGCGCCCGAGTCGCCGCCGGCCAAGCCCGCTTCCGCCGCCTCCGACGATGCTGCGGCCATCGTCGCGGCCATCGAATCGCTGGCCGGGTTGCATCAGCGCGGCATCCTCTCCGACGAGGAGTTCGCGACGAAAAAGGCCGAACTGCTCAGCCGGCTCTGACGCGCCTGCTAGAGCGTCGCGGGGCGGATCACCACCACCGACTTGGTTCGCGGACCCTCGTCGCGCAGCAGCGCGGTCACCCGACCGCGCTCGTCGCTGGCGGCATAGACACCGTCGATACCGGCCGGCGGCAACGACCGGCCGTGGCTGGTCGCCTCGGCCTCCTCCGGGTTCAGGAGGCGGCGCGGGAACACCAGCAGGCACGCGTCGTCCAGCGTCCAGTTCAGCCGCGGCTGTTCGGCTAGCTCGTCGAGTGAGCGCGCCTGGGCCAGCTCGAAATGGCCGACGCGGGTGCGCCGCAACGACGTCAGATGGCCGCCCACCCCGAGCGCGGACCCGAGGTCGCGGGCCAGCGCACGAATGTAGGTCCCCGACGAGCAGTCGACGTCGACGTCGATGTCGATAAGGCCGCCTGCGGCGCGCCGGGTGGCAGACACCTCGAACCGGTCGATGCGCACCGGGCGGGCCTTGAGCTCGACGGGCTGGCCCTCGCGGGCCAATTGATACGCGCGGCGACCACCGACCTTGATCGCGCTGACCGCCGACGGCACCTGTTGGATATCCCCGCGCAACCCGGCGACTGCGGCGGCGATCTCCTCGTCGGTCAGGTGTTCGGCCGAGATGCTTTGCAGCAGTTCGCCTTCGGCGTCCTCGGTGGAGGTGGTCTGGCCCAGGCGGATGGTGGCGGCATACGACTTCGAGGACGCCGTCAACAGGCCGAGGATCTTGGTGGCGCGGTCGACGCCGATCACCAGGACGCCGGTGGCCATCGGGTCCAGCGTTCCCGCGTGGCCCACCCGTCGGGTGGAAAAGATTCGGCGGCAGCGCCCCACGACGTCGTGGCTGGTCATTCCGGCCGGCTTGTCGACAACGACGATGCCTGGACCGGTAAGGCTTTGGGTCACAGGACGATCGCGGTCAACACGAGGCCGCGCTCGACCGCCCAACGGCCCCGCAGCGCGGTCAGCGGCGGACCCGTCAGCGCCTCACCGTCGATCAGGATCCGCGAGACGAACCCACCGGACGCCGACCCGGGGCTGTCGGCCTCGAAGCTGATGTGGGCGTCTTCGAAACCCAGCCATCGTTTGGTCAGAGGGAACCACGCCTTGTACGTTGCTTCCTTGGCGCAGAACAGGATTCGATCCCAATGCAGGTCCGCAGAAATTGCCTGGGGGATTTCGCCGCGCTCCTCAGGCAGGCTGATCGCATCCAGCACGCCGTGCGGCAACGTGTCGTGTGGTTCGGCGTCGATCCCCACCGAGCGGACTGCGGCACTGCGCCCCACCACCGCACCGCGATATCCCGTGCAGTGGGTGAGACTGCCGACCACGCCGTCGGGCCAGCAGGGTTCTCCCTTGTCGCCTTTGAGGATTGGCACCGGCGGCAGGCCCAGCTCACCCAGTGCGATCCGGGCGCAATACCGGACGGTGATGAACTCGTTGCGCCGCTTGGCAACCGACTTGGCGATCAGCGGCTCTTCTTCGGGCAGCGGAACCAGACCGGGCGGGTCCGAGTACAACTCCGAATAGGCCATACCCTCGGTCGCCGGCAACACCGACGACACCAGTAGGTCCGCGGTCATGACTGCCGCTGGCGCAATCGTTCCCGGAACTTCGCAGACTGTTCCCGCATCTCAGGCGTGATCTGGAAGTGGCCGCCGAATTCGTTGAGAGAGCCGGGCGGGTACTGCGGGTCCGGCAATATCTGGCGCAGCCAGCTGGGGGGCTTACGGCGCCGCCACTCCCGCGGGTAGCCCACCGACACTTCCTCGAAGCGCACGTCGTCGTACCACGTGGTTCGGGGAATGTGTAAGTGGCCATAGACCGAGCAGACGGCGTTGTAGCGGGTGTGCCAGTCGGCGGTCTTGGTGGTGCCACACCACAGCGAGAATTCCGGATAGAACAATGCGTCGCAGGGGTCGCGCACCAGCGGGAAGTGGTTCACCAGGACGGTCGGTGTCATCCAGTCGAGTTGTTCGAGGCGGGCGCGGGTGATCTCCAGCCGCTCGCGACACCAGGCGTCGCGGGTCGGGTACGGCTCCGAGGAGAGCAGGAATTCGTCGGTGGCCACCACGTTGCGCTGGCGCGCGATTTCCAGGCCTTCGGCTTTGCTCCGCGCCCCCTCTGGCAAGAAGGTGTAGTCGTAGAGCAAGAACATCGGCACGATCGTGGCCGGCCCGCCGCGTTCGGTCCACACCGGGAAGGGATGTTCCGGCGTGACCACGCCCATCTCGTCGCACATGTTGACCAGGTAGTCGTAGCGCGACTTACCGAAGACCTGCACGGGATCGCGAGTGGTGGTCCACAGCTCGTGGTTGCCCGGCACCCAGATCACCTTGGCGAACCGGCGCCGCAGCAGGTCAAGGGCCCAACGAATCTCATCGGTGCGTTCGGCCACGTCACCGGCGACGATCAGCCAGTCATCCGGCGACGACGGATACAGCGATTCGGTGACCGGCTTGTTGCCCATGTGACCCGTGTGCAGGTCGGAGACCGCCCACAATGTCGGTTGGCCTGTCGGCTGTCCGCCGTTTGTCGAGTCCCGCGTAACCACGAGTAACCAGCCTAACGACCCGGTGGGATACGCCGGGTTCGGCTAGGGCCTTGCTTGCGGGATTAGAACATGTTCTCGTTTCAGTGTGACCCTGCAGCCACGACCTATACACTCCCGGCAAGTGACCGCCGCAAGGTCAGGGGGTGTCGTGTTCACCAAGATTCGTCTGATCGGTGCGGTTGCTGCGCTGATCACGGCGGTCATTGCGGGCACCGTGGGCTGGCAGAGCGCCCCTCCCGCGCCGACCGGAGCCGGCACCGTCGAGCTGCGGTCGACCGCGGCGCCGATGGAGACCACGATGAAGAGCCCGATCGTGGCAACCACCGATCCGAGTCCGTTCGATCCGTGCCGGGACATCCCGTTCGACGCCCTGCAGCGGTTCGGGCTGGCATTCACCCCTCCCGAGCCCCAGGACGGGCTTCGCTGCCAATTCGACGCGGGTAACTACCAGCTGGCCGTCGAGCCCATCATCTGGCGCACTTACGAGCAGTCCCTGCCTGCCGACGCCCTCGAGACCACGATCCAGGGACACCGTGCCGCAACGTACTGGGTGCTGAAGCCGACCTATCACAACAGCTACTGGTTCTTCTCCTGCATGGTGGCGTTCAAGACCAGCTACGGGGTGCTCCAGCAGGCGCTGTTCTACTCGACGGTCTACTCCAACCCCGAGGTCGACTGCCCGTCGACCAACCTGCAGCGGGCCAACGACCTCACCCCGTACTACAAGTTCTAGCCCGCGCAGGCGGCCGGCCGAGCGCGATGTGTTGTCGCTGAAACGGTTTCGCGTCGGAGCCAACGACCGTTGTCGGTCGGGCCTAACCTGGTGGGCGTGAGTATGACATCGACTCGACCCGGGGAACCCGCGCTGCACACCCTTACCCAAGTCGGCGGCAACGCGTTGGGCCGGCTGTTGGGTCTTCGGCCGGCCACCACCGGTTACACCGTGAACCGGGTTGAAGTCCCGATGCGCGACGGCGTGCAGCTGGTGGCCGATCACTACGCACCAGCCACGTCCAGCCCTGCCGGCACTGTGTTGGTGCGCGGGCCGTACGGGCGTGGATTTCCGCACTCCCTGTTGTTCGCCAGGCCGTACGCGTCGCGCGGCTACCACGTCGTGCTGCAGAGCGTGCGCGGGACGTTCGGTTCCGCCGGCGTGTTCGAGCCGATGGTCAACGAAGCCACCGACGGCGCCGACACCGTCGCGTGGCTGGTCGAGCAGCCCTGGTTCACCGGCCGCTTCGCCACCATCGGCCCGTCCTATCTGGGATTCACCCAGTGGGCGATATTGCAGGATCCCCCGCCACAGCTGGCAGCGGCCGTCGTCACCGCGGGCCCGCACGATTTCGCGGCCTCCGTGTGGGGCACCGGGTCGTTTGCCGCCAGCGACTTCCTGGGCTGGAGCGATCTCGTTGCCCGTCAGGAGGACCCCGGACGCATCAAGGCCGGAATCCGCCAACTGCGGGCACAGCGCAGGGTCGCAAGCGCGGTCGCGGAGGCGCCCCTGGGGCCGGCGGCCCGACGGATGCTCGGCACCGGAGCACCGTGGTTCGAGTCGTGGCTGGAAGACCCCGACGCGAACTATCAGTTCTGGGAGCGGCTGCGGCTCGGCTCGTCGCTGGATCGCGTGCACGTGCCGGTGCTGTTACTCGGCGGCTGGCAGGACATCTTCCTGCGACAGACGCTGCAGCAGTACCGGCAGCTGCGCGACCGGGGCGTCGATGTCGCGATGACGATCGGTCCCTGGACACACACCGAGTTGCTCACCAAGGGGCTGGCCACCTGCGCGCGCGAATCGTTGGACTGGCTGGACACCCATCTGGCGGGCACCACGGCCCTGAGCCGGCCCAGCACGGTTCGCGTCTGCGTCACCGGCCAGGGCTGGCGCAACGTGGGCGACTGGCCGCCCGTCACCTCGCAACGCGCCCTGTACCTGCGGCCCGGCCGCTATCTCGACGACACGTCGCCCACCGACCTGGCGGAATTGCCGCCGGCGACCTTCCACTACGACCCCGCCGACCCAACACCGACCAC
The DNA here is from genome assembly GCA_035996225.1 of Mycobacterium sp. Lineage (GTDB taxonomy): Bacteria > Actinomycetota > Actinomycetes > Mycobacteriales > Mycobacteriaceae > Mycobacterium. The sequence continues at coordinate 6,182 of DASYJS010000379.1, forward strand.
CGGCGGGGCGCTGCTGTCCCCGCTCGCCGGTTACCGCGACGACAGCCGCCTTGCCCTGCGCGACGACGTGCTGACCTTCAACAGCGCGACCCTGCTGCACGATCTGTGCGTGTACGGGAACCCGGTTGTCGAGCTGGCGCACAGCTCGGACAATCCGCACGTCGACCTGTTCGTCCGGGTCAGCGAGGTCAGCGATATCGGGGCCAAGGGCCGGTCCCGAAACGTCAGCGACGGCTACCGGCGGCTGAGCGCCCCGGCGCAGACCGTCAGCATCGAACTCGACGCGATCGCGCACCGCTTCCGCGCCGGCTCACGCATCCGGCTGCTGATCACCGGCAGCTGGTCGCCCCGCTACGCGCGGAACCTGGGCACCGAAGAACCGACGCTGACGGCCCGGCAATCGAGGCCCGCCACCCACGCCGTTCACTACGGGCGCTCCCGGCTGTTGCTGCCGGTCGGCCCGCTCGACCTGTCAGCCAACGGCGTCGCGGACCCGGGCAGCGATCTCGATTAGCGCGGCGTCGTCGTGGATCGGCGCTCCCAAAGCCGGCCGCGTGGGCAGCTGTACCCAGCTGGTGCAGCCCCCGTACTCGGGGCCGCGGGTCAGGCGTATCGGCTCGACCAGTGGAATCACGGATACCACCAGCGCGGCGAGTTTGTGCTTGGGACGGAAATCGAGCCGGTCGGCGCGCACCGACTCGGCGGTCCAGATATGCAAGTCCTCGATTACCTCGAGCCGCTCCGGTTGGTTAACAGCCAGTGCGGCAACCACTTTCGCCGCCGCCCGGATCACCAGCTGATCGTCGGTGCTGTCGGCGACCGCGGCCCCCAGCAGGTCGCGATGCTCGGGCCGGACCCGCTCTTCGTGACTGTGCGCCACCGTCGGAAACAGCAAGAACTCCGGCGATGCCACTTCGAATCGCTTCTCCTGGATGCCACCCTTGCGCAACAGCACATACTGCCGGCCGTGCAGCAGTGCATGCACGGCGGCGCTCCACTCCTTGAGCGCGGGCGTTGTTGCGGTGAGCGTCATTTCGACGCGGCCAGGCGGGCTACTACCTCGGGTCGGCGCAACGGCGGGACGGTCTTCGGCGGTTGCCGACGCGGCGGCAGGGACTGCAGCAATCGCGTCGTCGTCTGGGTAACCTCGGCGACCGCGGCCTCGAACGCCTCGGCGTTCGCCTCCGACGGGTGCGTGATGCCGCTGACTTTGCGCACATATTGGCGCGCGGCCGCGGCGATCTCCTCGGCCGTGGCCTCGGGCTGCAAGCCGCGCAATTCGGTGATGTTCCGGCACATGCCTATCACGATAGGCGGGGTTTGCCGCTCGAACCTCGCCAAGGGGACAGCTCTCGCCAGAGCAATCGCGCCGTGTTCGCCCGGAGTGCAGGCACGCCCGGGCCCGCATCGACCGAGAATTCGCATACGACCTCCGAAGGATTGTTGCAAGACATCAAGTTGTGCCGTGGCCGTGGTTATGCGCTCGACGAAGGTGAGCAGGAAACCGGCGTGCGACGCTTTGCCGTGCCGGTGCCCGACGCACCGTCACTGACGGCCATTTCGATCTCTGGCCCTGCGGTGCGCGTCACCTTGAAATCCGCGCCAAAGGTCACGCCGCTGTTGAACCGGGTCGCTCGCGACATCGCCTCGGAGTTCGACAGAGACACCGCCGTCTACTCATTCGGCGCCCTCCTGTACGTCGACGACCGACCGGCATGGCCATATCCGCTTACTCCCACGCGGTGGCGATCGGCGTTGGCGGCCTCGGAACCACCTCAGCAGGGGAACTGGTGAATCGTTGTCCTGGTTGTGCCCGGCCGACCGCATTGGGGTCTATTGCGACCCTCTACGGTGATGCCATGAGCGACGACATCCTGCTGATCACCACCGACGAGCGGGTACGCACCCTGACCCTCAACCGGCCGCAATCGCGCAATGCGCTGTCCTCGGCGCTACGGGATCGGTTCTTCGGAGCGCTGACGGATGCCGAAACCGACGATGACGTCGACGTCGTCATCCTCACCGGCGCCGACCCGGTGTTCTGCGCCGGACTTGATCTCAAAGAGCTGGGTGACCAGGCGGCACTTCCGGACATCTCGCCGCGGTGGCCGTCGATGACCAAGCCGGTGATCGGCGCGATCAACGGCGCCGCGGTCACCGGCGGGCTGGAGCTGGTCCTGTACTGCGACATCGTGATCGCATCGGAGCAGGCGCGCTTCGCCGACACCCATGCCCGGGTAGGCCTGCTGCCCACCTGGGGCCTCAGCGTGCGGCTGCCGCAAAAGGTGGGCATCGGCCTGGCCCGGCGGATGAGCCTCACCGGCGATTACCTGTCGGCCGCCGACGCGCTGCGGGCCGGGCTGGTGACCGAGGTGGTGTCGCACGACCAGCTGCTGGCGACCGCACGTCAGGTAGCCGCGTCCATCGTCGGTAACAACCAGAACGCGGTGCGGGCATTGCTGGCCTCCTATCACCGCATCGATGAGTCGCAGACCAGCGAGGGCCTGTGGCTGGAAGTCATGGCGGCCAGGCAATTCCGGACCACCGGCGACGACATCGCCGCCAATCGCGAGGCCGTGCTGCAACGCGGGCGGGCTCAAGTCCGTTAACGGCGGTCAGCGCAATGGCAGAATTCACCCGACTTGTCCATAGGACGAGCAATGTGGAATGACCGGGTCCGGCGATCGCCATAATTTCATTTGTTATGCCGTTGACCTGTATCGCGAAACTTTTAATCGCCAGCCGCGGCAATAGCCAATACGATCCCAACAGCGACCCGAAACTATTCAGCAGAGCGGGAGAAATCGATGCGCGTTGTTGTCGACCTCATAATGCGGGTTCTCGGCGTCCTGACCCTGGTCACGGCCTGCGCACTCGCTGTCGAGCAGCACGCGGCGGCACAGCCGCCGCCGCGATTTCCCAGTCTCGACGGATTCGCCGCAGTTCCGGCCGACGGGTATCTCACGACGTCGCTGCCGGGCAGCTCGCCCCGGGTAAGTTTTTCGTCCCCGAACTCCGTGGTCTGTGACTTCTATGGGGGGCCGGCTCCCGCGCCGCAACCGTCACAAGACATTAAGTGCAGCGGCGAAGTGCCCGGAATAGATGACATTCTCTTTCCCGGCGGGAATCACCCGAAACCGGGGGACTGCGTAGTGGGCTCGGTGAATTTCAAGGGACCCGGCTACGAATTGAGCCGCATGTCCTACGGCGGATGCGGCGGCAACGCGGCCGCATTGCCGTATGGCGGCAAGACATTGGCGGTGGGGCAGAAATTGTCCTACCTCAACGTCACCTGCGCGGTAGGCGCTGACAATCTGATCGCCTGTCTGGATACCACCAGTGGAGACCACGGATTCGTCCTGCAATCCGTTGGGAGCTGGGCGTTCTAACCAAGCGCCGTACGCAGCGATGCCACCGCGTCGTCGATCGAGCCGGCGGTCGAATAGCCTGCCGCGAGCCGGTGACCACCGCCACCGAATACCGACGCGACCGCGGCCAGATCCACATCTGTCTTGGCCCGCATCGAGACCGACCACTGTTGCGGGTCAACCTCTTTGAACACCGCGGCCACCTCGGCCTGCTGCGTGGTGCGCACGATGTCGACGATGCTCTCGACTTCCTCCGGACGTGAGTTGGTCCAGTCGTCGTTGTCGACGACCGCGTAGACCAGCCCGCGCCCGTCGACCGCGTCCGGCAGCAGCTGCGCCGAGCCGAGCACCCGCGACAGCAGCGGTAGCCAGACGAACGGATGGGTGTCCATCAGGGTTCGACTGATCGTTGCGTTGTCCACCCCGATCTCGACCAGCCGGGCCCCGAGCCGGAACGCGCGGGCGCTGGCCCAGCGGAACGAGCCGGTGTCGGTGGTCAGCCCGGCGTAGATGCAGTGCGCGACGTCGCGGTCGATCGGCTTGCCCCACGCGTCGAGAAGCTCGGCCACCAACAGCGTCGTGGAGTCCGCCGACGGGTCGACGAAGTTCGCGGTGCCGAACATGTCGTTGGAGGCGTGGTGGTCGATCACCAGCAGTGGCTGGTCCGGGCCGGCCAAGTCACCCAGCGCACCGAGCCGTTTGGCACTCGGAACGTCAACCGTCACAAGCAAATCGACGTCGCGGCGGATCGTGTCGGGGCTGACCAGCAGATGGCAGCCGGGCAGCGAACGCAGCGACTCCGGCAGCTTCGCCGGTGCGGCGAAGCTGACCTCGACCTGTTTGCCGCTTCTATCGAGCACCGTGGCCAGTGCCAACCCAGCGCCGATGGTGTCGGCGTCGGGATGGACGTGGCAGATCACCCCGATTGTCGTTGCCGCCGAAAGTAACTCCGCGGCACCGACCGCATCCACCCGCGCGCCCACCGTCGGGACGCGGGCCAGCTCAGTCTTCGGGTCGATGGTCGTCACCGGCGCCCTCACCGTCGAGCCTGTCCGTTGCCACCGCCGCCGGCTCCGTTACCGACCCGCCGTCACGGTATGGATCGGGCTCCCCGGCCGGCTTGGCGCCCACCCGAACCCGTGCCACGTCGGCGTCGGCGGCGCGAGCACGGGCCAGCAGCTCATCCATCCGCTGCACGTTGTCCGACGTGGTGTCCCGGGTGAACGCCAACGTGGGCGTGAAGCGCACGCCGGTGCCCGCTCCGACCTTGGTACGCAACGTCCCCTTGGCCCGTTCCAGCGCGGCCGCTGCCGCCTCGTAATCCGGCTCTTCGTCCAGCGTGGGTCCCATCACGGTGTAGAACACCGTCGCGTCGTGCAGGTCGTTGGTCACCTTCGCGTCAACGATGGTCACCCCGTCCAGCCCCGGATCCTTGATCTCGAACTCGATCGCCGAAGCGACAATGGTGTTGATCCGTTTGGCCAGCCGGCGCGCACGCCCCGGGTCAGCCATCAGGTGCGCTCCTTCTCGACCATCTCGAAGGACTCGATGACGTCGCCTTCCTTGATATCGGAGTAGCCCAGCGTCATACCGCACTCGAAGCCCTCGCGGACCTCGGTCACGTCGTCCTTCTCCCGACGCAACGACGCGATCGAAAGGTTGTCGGTGACCACGATGTTGTCGCGCAAGAGACGAGCCTTGGCATTGCGGCGCACGATGCCGGAGGTGATCAGGCAGCCGGCAATGACACCGACCTTCGAGGACCGGAAGATCGCCCGGATCTCGGCCCGACCCAGCTGGTTCTCCTCGTAGATCGGCTTGAGCATGCCCTTGAGCGCACTCTGGATCTCATCGATGGCCTGGTAAATCACCGAGTAGTACCGGATGTCCACGCCTTCGCGCGTGGCCAGCTCGGTGGCCTTGCCCTCGGCACGCACGTTGAACCCGATGATGATCGCGTCCGAGGCCGACGCCAGGTTGACGTTGGTCTCGGTGACACCACCGACGCCGCGGTCGATGACGCGCAGTTCCACCTCGTCGTCGATCTCGATGCCCAGCAGGGCCGACTCCAACGCCTCGACGGTTCCGGAGTTGTCGCCCTTGAGGATCAAGTTGAGCTGCGACGTCTCCTTCAAGGCGGCATCCAGATCGTCCAGGCTGATGCGCTTACGGGAGCGTGCTGCCAGCGCGTTGCGCTTGCGGGCACTGCGGCGATCGGCGATCTGGCGGGCAATCCGGTCCTCGTCGACGACCAGCAGGTTGTCACCGGCGCCGGGCACCGACGTGAAGCCGATGACTTGGACGGGCCGCGACGGCAGCGCCTCGTGGACGTCGTCGCCGTGCTCGTCGACCATGCGGCGGACGCGACCATAGGCGTCGCCGGCCACGATCGAGTCGCCGACTCGCAGCGTGCCGCGCTGGATCAGCACGGTGGCGACGGGACCGCGACCCCGGTCCAGGTGTGCCTCGATCGCCACGCCCTGAGCCTCCATGTCGGGGTTGGCCCGCAGGTCCAAAGCGGCATCCGCGGTCAGCAGCACCGCCTCCTCCAGCGCCCCGATGTTGGTGCCCACCTTCGCCGAGATGTCGACGAACATCGTGTCGCCGCCGAAATCTTCTGCCACCAAACCGTATTCGGTGAGCTGGCCGCGGATCTTGGCCGGGTCGGCGCCTTCCTTGTCGATCTTGTTGACCGCCACCACAATTGGCACGTCAGCGGCCTGCGCATGGTTGATGGCCTCCACCGTCTGCGGCATCACGCCGTCGTCGGCGGCAACCACCAGGATCGCGATGTCGGTGGCCTTGGCGCCGCGGGCACGCATGGCGGTGAACGCCTCGTGACCCGGGGTGTCGATGAAGGTGATCGGCCGCTCGGTGCCGTCGAAGTCAACGGACACCTGGTAGGCACCGATGTGCTGGGTGATGCCACCGGCCTCGCCCTCGCGGACGTTGGCCTTACGGATGGTGTCCAGCAGCCGGGTTTTACCGTGGTCGACGTGACCCATCACGGTCACCACCGGCGGACGGGTCTGCAGGTCTTCCTCGCCGCCCTCGTCTTCGCCGTAGGTCAGGTCGAAGGATTCGAGCAGCTCGCGGTCCTCGTCCTCCGGGCTGACGACCTGGACGACGTAGTTCATCTCACCGCCCAGCAACTCGAGCGTCTCGTCGCCGACCGACTGGGTGGCCGTGACCATCTCGCCGAGGTTGAACAGCGCCTGCACCAGGGCCGCCGGGTTGGCGTTGATCTTGTCGGCGAAGTCGCTCAGCGATGCGCCGCGGGCCAGCCGAATCGTCTCGCCGTTGCCGTGCGGCAACCGCACGCCACCGACGACCGGAGCCTGCATGTTCTCGTACTCGGCACGTTTTGCCCGCTTCGACTTGCGACCGCGCCGCGGCGCACCACCGGGACGGCCGAACGCGCCGGCGGCACCGCCGCGCTGGCCGGGACGGCCACCGCCGCCACCGGGACGCCCTTGGAAACCGCCACCGCCGGGCGCGGCACCTACGCCGCCCCCGCCGCCGCGGTAGTTACCACCACCGCCGTCGGAGCGGCCGCCGCCGGGACCACCGGGCCGGCCGCCGCCCCCGGGACGGGGGCCGCCGCCTCCGGTACGGGCTGGACGGAACTGCCCACCACCGCCGCCGCCACCGGGACGGGGCGGCATGCTGCCCGGCGACGCGCCGCCGGGACGCGGCGCCCCGGGCCGGGGCGCACCCGGGCGCGGCGCTTGCGGACGAGGAATGGGCCGGTCGACGGACGGTGTCGACGAGAACGGGTTGTTGCCGACGCGGGGGGTACGGGCTGCCGGCTTCGGGATCGGGCCGGGACGCGGGCCGGGTGTCGCACCGGATGGCGGCGCCTGTTCGCCGGTTTCCGGCAGTGCCGGCTCCCCGGGGGGCGGCGCCGAGGGGCGCGCGGGCGACGGCGCCGGCCGGTTGGGCGCAGGCGTCGGCGGCGCGGGTGTTTCGGTCGTCGCAGCCGGAGAAGCCTGGGCAGCCGCGGCAGCGGGCTTCGCGGGCGCGGCAGTTGCCTCACCGTTACTACTGGAGGGCGTTTGAATCGCCTTGTCCAGCGCCTTGTCGAGCGCCTTGTCCGGGCTCTTCACGGCCGCCTTGTCGGCGGCCGCCGGCTTGCTGCCGCCGAAGGACTCGCGCAGCCGGCGTGCGACCGGCGCCTCTACCGTCGACGATGCGGATTTGACGAATTCGCCCTGTTCATTCAGCCGGGCGAGAACTTGCTTGCTGGTGACACCGAGTTCCTTAGCCAACTCGTGTACGCGGGCCTTGCCTGCCACTACATCTCCTGTCTATGAGGCGACAGTCGTGGGCCGCGCCTCGGGTTTAGCTATGACACATGGTCATCGGGACTTCACGGTGTGCTCATGTTCTCTGCTACCTGTTCTGTTGCCGGGCGAGTCGAGCGCGGGTAAGTGCTCGACCAACGCGGATGTGTCCGGTGGACGGTCGATGCGCAGCGCTTTTGTGAAAGCCCGCCGCCGAATCGCCTCGTGCACGCACCGCGGTACGGGATGCAGCCAGGCACCCCGCCCCGGCAGGCTGGTCGCAGTGTCAACGATTACGGCGTATTCGCCGTTCCCGGTAGGCACAGCCACCACTCGGAGCAATTCGACGGCCAACTCTCGCTTTCGGCACCCCACACACGTCCGCACGGGTCCACCCATGTGTCTGTGCGCCGAGGCCGAAGGCTCGCGCTGGATCACGGCTCAGTCTAGCGTCACGGAACCGATGGTCAGAACCACCCGCGGGTCCGCGGTGACGTGCGGGCCTGATTGCGCGTGCCGCCGCAGAAAACGGGCTTTCCCCAAACCAAACGCGCGCCGGTTATACCGGGTCAGTGATCATGCGCCATCGGGTGGCTGGCACCGTGTTCCGGCTGGTCCTCGGAATGCTCCCCGGGGCCAGCGGGCGAATCGCCGCGGATGTCGATGCGCCATCCGGTGAGCCGGGCGGCCAGCCGCGCATTCTGCCCCTCCTTGCCGATGGCCAGCGACAATTGGAAGTCCGGCACCACCACGCGGGCGGCGCGGGCGGTCTGATCGATGACCGACACCGAAACCACCTTCGCCGGCGATAGCGCATTGGCAACGAACCGGGCCGGGTCCTCGTCGTAGTCGATGATGTCGATCTTCTCCCCGGAAAGCTCGCTCATCACGTTGCGCACCCGCTGCCCCATCGGACCGATGCACGCACCTTTGGCGTTCAGGCCGGACACTCGGGACACGACCGCGATCTTGGAGCGGTGGCCTGCCTCGCGGGCCACGGCCACGATCTCCACCGACCCGTCGGCGATCTCGGGCACTTCCAGCGAGAACAGCTTGCGGACCAGGTTGGGGTGGGTGCGGGACAACGTGATCATGGGCTCACGCGACCCCCGCGTCACGCCGACCACGTAGCAGCGCACGCGGTTGCCGTGCTCGTAGCTCTCGCCCGGCACCTGTTCGGCCGCCGGGATGACGCCCTCGGAGGCCTTGGTTTCGCTGCCCATCCGGACGACGACCAGACCACGGGCGTTCGCGCGGCTGTCGCGCTGAATCACGCCGGCGACGATTTCGCCCTCGCGGGTGGAGAACTCGCCATACGTGCGCTCGTTCTCGGCGTCGCGGAAACGCTGCAGCATCACCTGGCGTGCGGTGGTCGCGGCGATGCGGCCGAAACCCTCGGGGGTGTCGTCCCATTCGCTGATGACGTTGCCGTCCTCATCCACCTCACGGGCCATCACCTGCACGACACCGGTCTTGCGGTCGATCTCGATGCGCGCATCGATCTGGTGGCCCTGGGTGTGCCGGTAGGCGGTAAGCAACGCCGACTTGATTGTTTCGAGCAGCTCATTGACCGAGATGCCCCGATCCACCTCGATGGCGTGCAACGCGGCCATGTCGATGTTCATGCTCCGGCCTCCGTCCTCCGGACCTCACCCATACCCGCTAAATCCGACTCTTTTTGGGATGGCGACGAAAATTCAACCTGGACAACAGCTTTCGCGATCTCGACAAGCGGGATCTCGCGCACCGCCCAGTCGCGGCCGTCACGGACCACCAGCTCCACCACGTCGGCGCGGGTCTCCCCGACCCGCCCGGTCAACTGCGAGCCGTCCGACAACTCCAGCTCGACCTTGCGGCCACGCGCGCGGCGGAAGTGGTTCTCGCTGGTCAGTGGGCGGTCCACGCCCGGTGAACTGACCTCGAGCACATAGCGGTCGCCGATGTTGTCCAGACCGTCCAGCAAAGCCGACGCCGAACGCGACAGGGCCGCTACGGCGTCGAGGTCTAGAGCGGTTTCACCATCGGCAATCACCGTGATCCGAGGCGGGCTGACCCGGGGATCGATGACCACGTCTTCGATCTCATAGCCGGCGCGCGCGAATTCTCCACCGAGTAGCTCGATCAGCTGCGTCTGCGACGGTAGCCCGGTGGTCACGGCGAGCTCCTCATCTTGAGTTGTCCGGTCATCTAGCTGATGTCGCCGCCCATATATCTTCGGGCGGCTCCCGGTGTCCCGGTGGAAATGCGATAGCTGCCGTTCCGCGAGAACCGGCTACCAACGATACGCCAGGAATCGCGTAGGACGAGGTGATCGCGTAGGTCAAGGTCCTGGCATCATGCCCGCCTTCGTTCCAGTGGCAGGATGTTGCTGTGCCTAGCGCAGTACCTGTCACCAGCAGGCGGGGTGTACTCGCCGGGGGTGCCGCACTTGCTGCGCTCGGGGTGGTCGCGTCCGCCTGTGGCGGCGCGCCGCCGAAACCCCCCGCGGCCGAAGAGCTGCTGGGGCCGTTAGACCAGGCCAGACGCGACACTGTGCTCGCCGGCGCCGCCGCCGCGGCCGTCGGGAATTCGCCGCAGGTCGCTGCCGCGCTAACGGTGGTCGCGAACCAACGTGCCGCACACGCCCGTGCGCTTTCCACGGAGATCTCCCGGGCCGCCGGCAAGCTCACCGCCTCATCGAGTGAAACGACCAGCCCGAGCCCGGCCGCACCGGCGGGGCCACCGCCGCCTCCACCACCGGTGTCCGACGTGATCAACGCGCTGCGCACCTCGGCCGACAACGCCGCTCGCCTGGTGTCCGGCCAGTCGGGCTACCGGGCGGGGCTGCTCGCCTCCATCGCCGCATCCTGCACGGCGTCCTACACGGTCGCGCTGGTACCCGGGGGTCCGTCGATATGACCTCCGGCAAAGACGCCGACAACGCGGCACTGTGCGATGCGCTGGCCGTCGAGCACTCGACCATCTACGGCTACGGCATCGTGTCGGCACTCTCGCCGCCCAGCGTCAACGAATTGGTGGTGGACGCGCTGGGCCAGCACCGTCAGCGTCGCGACGACGTGATCGCCATGCTGGCCGCCCGCAAGGTCACCGCCCCACCCGCCGCCGCCGGCTACCAGTTGCCCCTGCTGGTGGGCAGCGCCGCCGACGCGGCTCGCCTGGCGGCGCGGATGGAAAACGACGGCGCGACGGCGTGGCGCGCAGTCGTCGAACACGCCGAGACCGCCGACGACCGGGCGTTCGCCTCGACGGCCCTGACCCAGAGCGCGGTGATGGCCGCCCGATGGAGCCGCGTGCTGGGCGCCTGGCCGATCACGACCAGTTTCCCGGGCGGCAACGAGTAGTCCCCGCGCCGTGGCGATCGCAAGCGCGGCGCAGCCGGGCGAAGCGGGTCGCCACCATCGGTACAGCTAGCCGGTCAGGGCCGCTACGACGTCAGTGGCCAGCGAGACGCCTACCGCCAGCTCGCGAGTCTGTCCGCTGAAGCGGTCGCGCAGCTCCACCACACCGTCTGCCCAACCCCGTCCGACCACGACGATCCAGGGCATCCCCAGCAGCTCGGCGTCTTTGAACTTGACCCCGGGTGAGGCCTGGCGGTCGTCCAGCAGCACCGCGATTCCCAACCGATCCAGGTCGGCGGCCAGTGCGGTGGCTCCTTCGCGGGCCGCGGGGTCTTTGTTGGCGATCACCAGGTGAACGTCGTAGGGCGCGATCGCCGCCGGCCACCTCAGGCCCAGCTGGTCGTGCTGCTGCTCGGCGATGACGGCGACCAGCCGCGATACCCCGAGCCCGTAGGAGCCCATGGTCAATCGCACGGGCTTGCCGTCCTCGCCGAGCACGTCGACGGTGAAGGCGTCGGTGTATTTGCGGCCGAGCTGGAAGATGTGCCCGATCTCGATTCCGCGCGCCATGACCAGTGGGCCGGCGCCGTCGGGAGAGGGATCACCTTCGCGCACCTCGGCGGCTTCGATGGTGCCGTCGGGGGTGAAGTCGCGGCCGGCCACCAAACCGACGACGTGTCGGCCCGGCTCGTCGGCGCCGGTGATCCAGCTGGTTCCGTCGACCACGCGAGGATCGACAAGATAGCGAACCTCGTTGTCCCGCAATGCCTTCGGTCCGATATAACCCTTGACCAGGAAGGGATACTTGGCGAAATCGCCGTCGGTGAGCAGCGCATACTCGGCCGGCTCCAGTGCCGCGCCCAGCCTCTTGTCGTCGACTTCGCGGTCGCCGGGCACTCCGATGGCCAGCAGTTCCCACTCCCCGCCGGGTTGACGGACTTTGACGAGCACATTTTTCAACGTGTCGGCCGCGGTGACGGTGCGACCGAGGTCGGCCTCGTTTGCCCAGGCCACCAGGCTGGCGATGGTCGGGGTGTCACCGGTGTCGTGCACCACCGCCTCGGGCAGCCCGTCGATCCGCAGTGCATCCGGGCGGGCGGTTATCACCGCCTCGACGTTGGCCGCATAACCCGACTCGAGGCAGCGCACGAAGGTGTCCTCCCCGCTCGGGCTCTCGGCGAGAAACTCCTCGGAGGCGCTGCCGCCCATCGCGCCGGACACCGCCGACACGATGACGTAGCGAAGCCGCAGCCGATCGAAGATGCGCTGATAGGCCTCGCGGTGGGCGTGGTAGGCAGCCTTAAGGCCGGCGGCGTCGAGGTCGAAAGAGTAGGAGTCCTTCATGACGAACTCCCGGGCGCGCAGAATTCCGGCTCGCGGCCGCGCCTCGTCGCGGTATTTGATCTGGATTTGGTACAGCGTCAGCGGGAAGTCTTTGTAGGAGCTGTACTCACCCTTGACGGTCAGGGCGAAAAACTCTTCGTGCGTGGGGGCGAGCATGTAGTCGTTGCCGCGACGGTCCTGCACCCGGAACACGCCGTCGCCGTACTCGTTCCAGCGATTCGTCGTCTCGTACGGCGCGCGCGGCAGCAGCGCGGGGAACAGAATCTCCTGCCCACCGATCGCGTCCATCTCCTCGCGGACAACGCGTTCGATGTTGCGCAGCACCCGAAGCCCCAGCGGCAGCCAGCTGTACAGCCCGGGGCCGACAGGCCGGACATATCCCGCACGAATCAGCAGTTTGTGGCTGGCCACTTCGGCGTCGGCGGGATCGTCACGCAGGGTGCGCAGGAACAACTCGGACATCCGGGTGATCACAGCGGGCCAGCCTAACCTGTCGGGTGTTCGGCGAAGCCGGGCGCGTAGTCATCTCCCGACGGCGCCAGTTCACCACGGGCGCCCGTGAAAAGACGTTGGAAAGACGTTGGGCCTGACCGCCAAACGACGGCCGCCCGGGAGCTACAGCTCGCCGGCGTCGATGGCTTCCTTGACCTCTTGCGCATGCGCGACCTGGTCCGGGGTGTAGCCGATGAACAGCGCCGCACAGCCGACAATGACGGCCGCTCCGGCGATCCACAGCAGGCCGTACGTATAGCCCTTGTCAAGCGCGTGCAGCTGAGCTTCGTTCATGAACTTCACCGGACCGGTAATACCGCCCAGGTACAGCGTGCGCGAGGTGATCACGGCCTGGATGACAGCGAGCACCAGCGGCCCGCCCAGGCTCTGCAGCATCAGCGTCATTGCCGACACCGGGCCGATCCGGTCGAAGCCGACACCGGCGATCGCCGACAGGGTCAGCGGGACGACCACCATGCCGATACCGATGCCGCCAACCACGATCGGCACCACCAGGTTGGGGAAGTAGGAGGCACCGCGGTGCATGCATGCCGAGCCGTACAGCATCGCTGCCAGCAGCAACCAGCCACCGCCGATCGTCAACACCCGCGGCGAAAAACGTGCCACCAGCTGTGAGGAGATACCCAGGCCGATTCCCATCGCGATGACGAACGGGATGAAGCCGATGCCCGCGCCAAGCGCGCTGTAGCCCAGGATGTCCTGCACGTACAGACCGATGGACACGGTCAGGCTGAACATCACGCCGCCGGCCAGGAAGATCGCAACGAACGTGACCAGCCGGTTGCGGTCGCGGAACAAATCGAACGGCACGACGGGGTTTTCAGCGGTGCGCTCCACGATGGCGAACGCGATACCGGCCACCACGGCCACCACACCGGAACCGATGGTGGTCAGCGAGATCCAGCCCTTTTCCGGGCCCATCGAGAAAGCGAAAACAGCAGCGGTGCAAGCCAATGTGGCCAGCATGGCGCCGGCGGCGTCGAGCTTCATCCGCTCTCTGTTAGTTTCCCGCAGCGCGGTGCGGGCCAGGTAGATCATCAACAGCCCGATCGGCACGTTGACCAGGAACGCCAGCCGCCACGACCACTCGGTCAGCGCGCCGCCGACCACCAGACCCATCACCGAGCCGATCGCAGTCATCGCGGCGAACACGGCCGTCGCCGCATTGCGCGCGGGACCCTTGGAGAAGGTGGTGGCTACCAGGGCGAGACCGGTCGGCGAGGCGATGGCCGACCCGATGCCCTGCGAGAGCCGGGCGATCACCAACGTCACCTCATCCCAGGCCACCGCGCACAGCACGGAGGAGATGGTGAACAGGGCGACGCCGACGATGAAGGTGCGTTTGCGTCCGATGGTGTCGCCGAGGCGGCCGCCCAGCAGCATCAGCCCACCGAAGGTGAGCACATACGCGGTGATCACCCAGCTACGGCCGGCGTCGGACAGGCCCAGCTCGTTCTGAATCTTAGGAAGCGCGACGATCGCGACGGTGCTGTCCATGGTTGCCAGCAGCTGCATGCCGCCGATGGCGACGACCGCCGCGATGAAGCGACGAGAGGGCAACCAGGCCGGATAATACCTGCTAGTACGGGTGGTGGCGGTCGCGGAAGAGGTCTCGGACGGGCGCTCGGTGCGCGCCGGGGCCGGACGATCGGGGCGTGCAGCAGTCCAATTCTGGGCCGCGCGCTCAGTGTCGTTGAGGGCCGTCATAACGGGTTACCTTACAGTAATCTTAAGAATTGTTTAAACGCCGAATGCCGCCACCGGCCCTATCACGACGATCGCGGGAGGTCTGATCCCTTCCGCGCGAACCTTCTGTGGCGTGTCGGCGAGAGTGGCTCGCAACGTGTGTTGAGCTGGCGTTGTTCCGTGTTGAACCACCAGCACCGGCGTATCCGCAGGTCGGCCACCCTTCAGCAGTACGTCGACGAAGAGCTCAATGCGTTCGACGGCCATCAGCAAAACAATGGTGCCCGACAACCCCGCCAGTGCATTCCAATTCACTAACGATTCGGGATGCCCGGGCGCCAGATGGCCGCTCACCACCACGAACTCGTGATTTACCGCCCGATGAGTGACCGGAACTCCCGCCAATGCGGGCACGGCTATGGCACTCGTCACACCGGGGACCACGGTGACCGGAATGCCGGCGTCGGCGCACGCGAGGACTTCCTCGTAACCGCGCGCGAACACAAAGGGGTCGCCGCCCTTGAGGCGGACCACGAAGCTCCCGGAGCGGGCTCGTTCGATCATGACGTTGTTGATCGCGTCCTGGGCCATGGCCCGCCCGTACGGGATCTTGGCCGCATCGATGACTTCGACGTGCGGCGCCAGCTCGGCTAGCAATTCGGGCGGAGCCAGACGGTCGGCGACCACGACGTCGGCCTGGGCGAGCAACCGGCGACCGCGGACGGTGATCAGCTCGGGGTCGCCGGGACCGCCGCCGATCAGCGCCACCCCGCCGCGCACCACGTCGGAACTCTCTGAACTTTCCGGGGCGATCAGGCCCTGCTGCAGCGCTTCGCGGATGGCCGAGCGGATCGCTGCCGACCTGCGGTGCTCGCCGCCGGCCAGCACCCCCACCGACAGGCCGGCGTAGCTGAACGACGCCGGGGTCACCGCGGTGCCCTCGAGTGCGATGTCGGCGCGCACGCAGAAGATCTGTCGGCTATCGGCCTCGGCGACGACGGCCGCGTTCACCTGCGCATCATCGGTGGCCGCGATCGCATACCAGGCCCCGTCGAGGTCGCCAGCGCGGTATTCGCGCACCGACAAGGTGATTCCGTCCATCGCCTCGACCGCGGGGGTGGC
>DASYJS010000380.1:0-5959 GCA_035996225.1 Mycobacterium sp.
GGTGTCGGGCTGCTGTGGTTCGGCTGGTTCGGCTTCAACGCCGGTTCCGCGTTGGCCGCCCACGGAACTGCCGCGGCCATCTTTCTCAACACGCTCGTCGCGGGTTGCCTCGGCATGCTCGGCTGGCTCGCGGTCGAACAGACCCGCGACGGCAGGCCCACGACGTTCGGCGCGGCATCCGGCGTGGTCGCGGGCCTCGTCGCGATCACCCCGTCGTGCGGCACCGTCAACACGCTCGGGGCGGCGATCGTCGGCCTCGCGGCCGGTATCGTGTGCTCGTTCGCGGTGAGCGCGAAATTCCGCTTCAACTATGACGATTCGCTCGACGTGGTCGGTGTGCACTTTGTCGGGGGCGTTGTCGGTGTGTCCTTGATCGGGCTGCTGGCGACGTCGGTCATGACATCGGGTCCGCGGGGCCTCTTCTACGGGGGCGGCTTCGCCCAACTGGGCAAGCAGGCGCTCGCGATCGTGGTCGTCGCCATCTATGCGTTCACGGTCTCATTCGTTCTCGCGAAGGTGATCGATCGAGTGATGGGCTTCCGGCTCAGCGCGGAGGACGAGACCACCGGTGTCGACTTCACCCAGCACGCCGAAACGGCCTACGCCGAGGGCGTAGAGGGGCATCTGCCATTGCGCCGCCCCAGCCCCCAAAGCTGAATAACCGCGAGACTGCATTTACCGACGCATTCAACGAGTAAACGCGTCGCCAGCTGCAGTCTCGCGACGCCCTTGACAGCCCAGCGTCCCCCTTGACAGCTCCACGCAAAAGGCGGATATTCATCACATGATGATTTCATCTCGTGATGAATTAACGCCGGACGGTGCCGAGCCGGCCATCGACATCAAGCACCTGCGGGTTATCCGCGGTAAGCGCCCCGCGCTGCACGACTTCTCGGTGCAGATAGCGCGGGGCACCATCACCGGCCTGCTCGGCCCGTCGGGGTGCGGCAAGACCACGCTGATTCGGTGCATCGTCGGCACGCAGATCGTGACCTCGGGCACGGTCACCGTGCTCGGCAAACCGGCCGGGTGCGCCGAACTGCGCCACCACGTCGGTTACCTGCCGCAAGACCCGACCATCTACAGCGACCTGCGGATCGTCGACAACGTTCGCTACTTCGCGGCCCTCTACGGCTTCGACAGCCAGGCCGCCGATGCCGCGATCGAGCGGGTCGGGCTGACCGATCACCGCACCGCGTTCTGCGCCAACCTCTCCGGCGGCCAGCGCACCAGGGTTTCGCTGGCATGCGCGTTGGTCTGCCAGCCCGATCTGCTGGTGCTCGACGAGCCCACCGTCGGGCTAGACCCCGTGCTGCGGGCGGACCTTTGGGAGCAGTTCACCGATCTCGCCCGCGCCGGAACCACCTTGCTGGTCTCCAGTCACGTGATGGACGAAGCCGACCACTGCGGCGATCTGTTGCTGATGCGCGAAGGGAACTTGGTCGCCCACACCACGCCGACCCAACTACGAGAGGACACCGGATGCACGTCACTGGAGGACGCGTTTCTGTCCATCATCAAGCGCAACATCATGCAGGACGCCGGCCCCAAAGCAGGATGAGCCTCAAGGGGTACATCGCGACCACCACGCGGATTCTGCGCCAGCTGGTCGCCGATCACCGCAGTGTCGCGATGATCCTCGCGGTACCGGTCCTGGTTATCACATTGATGTACTTCATGTTTCACAATGTTCGGCACATCCCCGGCACGCCGTCGCCGTTCAACAATGCCTGCCTGATCCTGCTCGGCCTCTTCCCGCTGTTCGTGATGTTCATCATCACGGCGATCACCATGCAGCGCGAACGTGCGTCGGGGACATTGGAGCGGATTCTGACCACTCCCCTGCGCCGCCTCGACCTGCTGATCGCTTACGGCACCGCCTTCTCGATCGCCGCGGCGGCGCAAGCAACGGTGGCGTGCACCGTGGCGTTCTGGTTCCTTGGCTTCGACACCGCGGGCAGCTGGGTTTGGGTGTTCGTGATCGCGATCGTCAACGCGGTGCTGGGTGTCGGCCTCGGCCTGTTGTGTAGTGCCTTCGCCCGCACCGAGTTTCAGGCCGTGCAGTTCATCCCGCTGGTGATGGTGCCGCAATTGCTGCTGGCCGGCATCATCGTCCCGCGAGCGCTGATGCCAGACTGGCTGCAATGGATCAGCAATGTCATGCCGGCCAGCTACGCGCTGGAAGCTCTGCAGCAGGTGAATTCGCATACCGAACTGACCGGTGTCGCGGTGCGCGACATCGTCGTGGTGGCGGGTTCTGCGTTCACCGCCCTGTGCCTGGCCGCAGCGACACTGCGGCGCCGGACGTCATGACGTGACGGCCGCCAACGCCGGGCGCCGGCGGCCCGGGCGGCCGGCCGGAAGCTCCGACACCCGGGACCGTATCCTGTCCTGTGCACGAGAGCTGTTTGCTCGCAATGGGATTGACCGCACGTCGATACGGGCCGTGGCCGCGGAAGCGGGAGTCGACGCCGCGCTGGTGCATCACTACTTCGGCACCAAGCAGCAGCTTTTCGCCGCCGCGATCCATCTCCCGATCGACCCGATGACGGTGCTGGTGCCGATGCGGGAGGTCCCGGTCGACGAACTCGGGTTCAAGCTACCGGCGGTGCTGTTGCCGATATGGGATTCCGAGATGGGCGCGGGTTTGATCGCGACACTGCGGTCGCTGATCGCCGGTGCCGACGTGAGCTTGGCGCGTTCGTTCCTGCAGGAGATCGTCACCGCGGAAGTTGCTCCGCGCGTGGACAATCCGCCGGGCACAGGCATGATCCGCGCTCAGTTCTTCGCGTCGCAGTTGATGGGTGTGGTGATGGCTCGCTACATCGTGAAGGTCGAGCCGTTCGCGTCGCTGCCGGCCGAGCAGATCGTGGCGACGATCGGGCCCAACCTGCAGCGCTATCTCACCGGGGATCTGCCGGACGGCCTTTCGCCGTGAGGCGGGTGTGCTCGTCCTCGTCGACATCGCGCGCCTCATCGATCAGCAGCACCGGGATGCCGTCCTCGATGCGGTAAGCGCGACGCAGTCGCGGGTTGTAGAGCAGCTCGTCATCTACGAGCAGCAGCGGACCCCGGTCGTCGGGGCAGACCAGGATGCTCAGCAGTAAATCGTCAAGCATCGGTGTCTCGATGCTGGCCGCTCAGCTCGGACCGCACCCCCGGCGTCAGCCGGCGGTATTCATTGCTGCCGGTGTCCAAATGCCATGACTGCCGTCCGGATTTGGGAATCCCGGCCGCCCGCAGCGCACTGACGGTGGGACGGTACGTCGCGCTCAACGTCAACTCCGGGCACACATGCACCGCGTCGGGCCCGAGACCGATGGGCATGTTGGCAACAGCTTCGGTCAGGTCGGCCGCCGTGATGGTGGCCCCCGGCAGCAGTGTCACCGCGGATACTGCCACCTCGTGATCGCCGACGGGCACGTTATAGGTCACCGCGAGGTCCACGCCGTTGATCAGCCCAAGTGCGTCGGTCACCGGCTCCGAATAAACCAACCCGCGTGCGGTGTGCACGACCGAGCCGCGCCTACCCATCAGCCAGTAGTCCCCGTCCTCGTCGCGGCGGAACAGGTACTCGGTGGAGATCCAGGTGTCGCCAGGTGCGAAGACCCCGCGTTTGACCGACGCGGTGGGATCGATTGGCCCATTGGACTGAGCCAGCAGCACCCCGACCTGGTTCACGTCGGCGACCTGCACGAAGCCTCGCTCGTCTTCCAGGATCAGGTCGTGTTCGGTGTCGTAGGCGCCGAGCTCGACACGTCCGGCGCCGGGCAGCGGCCGGCCCTTGCTGCCGATCTTGACGCCAGACACGTTGGCCAGCACCGCTTGTCCGTCGGTGGTGGCGAAGAACTCGACGACGTGAGCCGGCGCGAACGCATCGACGACGCGCTGCCACAGCCCGGTCGGCATACCCGAGCCGATGAACAGCCGCACCGGATGATTGCCGTGGAGCACAAATGCCGGATCGTCGACGACATCACGCAGCATCGCCCAGGTGTAGGACACCACGGTGACGCCGTACTGCCGTATCTCCTGGGCGAACCGGTCCGGGCGCAGGCCGCGCGACAGCGCGATGCGGGTGCCGCCGACGACCGCCCCGCCGAGGGCGACCAGCAGTGCGGATTCGTGGTGCAGCGGCGTCAAGCAATAGACGGTGTCTCGGCGGTCGAGTGCGGCCGTCGAGGCGGTTCCGAAGGCTGATACCGCCCACCGGTAGTTGGTGATCTGCTTGGCGACCAGCTCGCCCCCGGCCGCGCTGAACGCGATGAACGCCAGGTCGCGGGCCAACCCCGGGTTGGGCCGGTACCACGCGGGCAGCGCGACGGCGTCCGGGTCGATCTGCTCCATGTCGATGACGCTGCCGTCCTCGGGCAGCTTCAGGTCGCGTCCCTCACCGCCGCCCAGCACCAGCACCTGCCCAGACCATTCGCGCGCCGCATCCAGGTTGGTGGGGTCGGTCAGAATCTCGGTGACTCGTCCGAGCCGGACCGATGCGGCCAGATCGGTCTCCGGGTGCATCACCACCGCGACCGCGCCGAGCCGGGACAACGCGGCGATCGCGACCAGGGCACTGGGCCGCGTCTCCATCAGGACACCCACGCGGTCGCCCTGCCGCACCCCGACGGCGATCAGGCCACGAACGACGTTATTGATGCGCCGGTCGACGGCTTCGTAGGTGTGTACTCGCCCGTCGAACAGCAGGAATTCGCCCAGCGGAGCATTGTGCGCCTGTTCGCTGATGATGCGGCCCAGCGAGATCCGGGTGTGGTCGTTGATCTGTCCCAGTCGGGCCAGCCGGGGCAGCGTGCGCGCGGTCTCCACCGCCAGGGTGCGCATGGATTTGTTGGCCGCCACCACCGCGCCGGCGGCCCCGCGCGCCAGCTCCAGTGCGGCCTCCGAGACCTCTCCTATGCCATGGGTGAGCCGCGAGCTCAACGCAACGCCGCTGTCGGTGTGCTCGGCCGGCTGATCGGCCATCAGGTCGATTGCGGCCGGCTTGTCACCACCGGCGGCGAGCCACTCCACCCATGCGGCGACGGTGGGCCAACCGTGCTCTGCGGCTTTGGATCCGACGACCAGACCGAAATGCCCTGTGCGGATACGGGATTCGTAGACCTCGGCGTCGGGCGCCGCCCGCCGGATACCGCGCACGGACGCCGGCTGGCCGATGTCGTCCACCTCGCCGATAAACGCCAGCACCGGGCAGGTGATGTCGGTGAGCGTGACCATCTGCCCGTTGACCGCGAAACCACCGGTCATCATCCGGTTGTGGGCAATGAACTGCTTGAGCAGCTCGGAGATCGCCGGGCCGGACCAGGCGATCCACCCCTCGCGCTCGAGGAACCTGCGCTGCTGTTCGCGGGGCAGCAGCGCCTCTCGGTCGTGCAGCTGACGCACGAAGTCGACCCGTGCTTTGGCGGTCTTGAGCGGGTCGAGCATCTGAAAACCGGCGCGCGCCATCCAGCCCGGGATGGCCAGCCGGCTGAAGACGTGGTCGGCCATGAAGTTGGCGACGGGCGGGCCAAAGTTTGCCGGGATGCCCATCGGCAAGGCGGCTAAGGTGTCCACCGGCGAACCGAAGGTCACGATGCTGGCAAGGGCTTTCGAACGCCGGTAGGCGGCGACCTGATAGCACCACATCCCGCCCTGCGAATACCCGACCAGGTGCACGTCGCTGCCGGTGGCGTCCTTCATGGTGTCGATGGCCTGGCTGAGTGCGACGATGTGGTCGGCCAGGTTGCGGCGCATCCCGCCTTCGATCTTGTCGGGTGAGCCAAAGTCGATCACCCAGGGGTCCAGCCCGGCGGCGTGCAAGATGCCGACCGCGCCTTCCTGACGGGTGACGTCCCACATGTTTGCCGACATCATCATCGGATGCACCAGCAGAACCGGCTCGCCGGCCTGCGGGTGCCCGGGCCGGCTGTCCGGCGGGTAGTACCGCCGCAGCTTGTACATCTGG
>DASYJS010000381.1:0-8563 GCA_035996225.1 Mycobacterium sp.
ATCGGCGGGAGCACCACCGGAACAGGCGCGGCTGGGGCTGCGGGCAGCGGGGCTGGGGGCAGCGGGGCTGCGGGCACCGAAGCTGCCGGTGGTCCGCCTGCGGGCGGGATCAGCGGCTTGGGTACCACCGCCTTGGTGGCCGCCACTGGCCCGAGTTCAGGCACGAGTGCCTGCTGGACCGGGGCGATGAGGTCGTGGATCGGGGCGGGCAGCAAACCGACCGTCGTGCGGATGCCGAGGCTCAAGGCGACCTCTAGCGCCAGCGCCGCGCTAAAGCCCGCGACTGCCAACACAGTCCCGACTAAAAGGCCCGGCCTACGTCGCGGTCCGCTCGCACCCGCAGCGCCTATGACGACAGTCGGGGCATTCGCCTCGTCGTCTGCCACAGCGCTATAGGCGAGGTCCTCCTCGCCTTGCGCGGCGCCGGTGAAGCTCAGATATTCCGGCAGGGCAGACATGTCGATCGCGCCCGTGCCGGGGTCTTGTGCGTAGGCCAGCACGCCAGTCGACGACGCGAGCACATTCGCCGACGCCAGGGCGGCTCCTCGGGCCAGCGCTGTCTCCGGCTCCTCCGGCGCGTTCACAGTAAGCGACGTCGCCTCTTCCAAATGCGGCTTGATCGGCGCGATGTTGACACCGCAGCCGATCACAAACAGGCCGCCGGGGCGCGTTGGCAGCTCGTCGAGCCCGGCGACCATCTCCATCAGCTCAGCGGTGGCAGTCTGCCCGGAAGCGCTATTCAAGTGTTCTTCGTGGACATCGGCGATGGAACCGTCGGAGGTCTCGACAACGGCCAAAGTCGCGGTGCCGGGCTCCAGGAAAAGCACCGCGGTGCGCTCGTAACCCATTGCCCAACCGACAAATTGAGTCAGAGCGGTCGCGGCCAGAAAGGCCGAGACCAGCATGACGTTCTCAACTTTGTGGGCGGCCAGCGCATCGCGTAGAGCTGCCGCTTCGAGCTGGTCGGTGCACGCCACCCCGACGGAGGACAGGTCAAGGCCGGCACCGGCGGCATCTTCGCGGGTACCCAGGATGGCGGCGAGAACTCGATCCGACGCGCTGACGGTGGGTGAGTCGTCGGCAGCGGTGACGGCGAACTCGTTCTCGTCTACCGTGGCGCCGTCAGCGTTTTCGCCTTGCAGCAGGACGATCTGAACCGAGGCCGGCGCCATCGACACTCCAAGCACGATGTCCACTACCGACGCCTCCCAAAATCTTGGCGGCCAGCCATGGCCAGGGCGGAGGAGAGACCACGTGGACCGCTAACTGATCGTCGCCGGGAAAGCTGTGCCCGAATCCTGGCGCAGTTGTGTAGGCGTTATGAAGTAGTCGACGACTTCTGCACCAGACTGACAGATGGTGTCAGTACGATCAGTGCCGTGGCAGGCCCACCGGACGACTTCCATAACCAGCCGACCCGGCATCAAGACGTCGGTATGGGCGATCCCCCGTCATCCGGCGAACCGCCACCGCACGCTCCCGAGCAGTTCGAGCCGCCCGAATCGCTGGATCCCCTCGACGAGGACGCCGAGCCCATCGCGTGGTACCGCAGGCCGGTGGTGCTCATCGGCTGGGGCTTGATGGTTCTGATCCTGATCGCGCTGATCGTCTACGGCATTATTGAACTCATCGGAGACCAGGGCAGTAGCAGCATCCCGAGTACCACGACCACGCCGTCGCCCACCACCTCCACCACGACGCCACCGCCCACTACGACGACCACGACGGCGCCGTCCACCACCGCGACCACCACCACGGCGCCGCCCACCAGCAGCGCCGTCCAGCCGCCCGCGCACCAGCCGCCCCAGGAACCTACGCATCGGCATCACTGGCCGTCGTGGCTACCGACGACCATCCCCGCGTTGCCCTAACGAGTTGGTTGCCATTAGGTCAATGTTTGGCGGCCGATCGGAAGCTGCTCGTGTGGGACCCGCGTCCGCCGCACCCTCGCCAGTAATCTCCTCGACCATGGCAAGGCACGCGCCGGCGGACTATGGCGTCGATGACCCGACCGTGCACCTCTACTACGGCGACGACGAGCACGGCGGCGCGGAGCCCGAGCCCGAGCCCGACGACCCGATTCCGGGTTGGCGCAAACCAATTGCGTTGTCCGGGTGGGGCATCCTCATCGCGGTTCTGATCGCGCTGATCATCTGGGGCATCATCCAGCTGGTCCACGGCGCCCCGCCGCAGGAACCAATCACCCCGACCCCAGCGACCACTACCGCGACGACCCGGCCGTCGAGTGCCGCGACCACGACTCCACCCGCCCCGCAATCGAGTGCGCAGACGACCACCACACCCACCGACGCTCCGACGGCATCCTCCGAGGACACGCCCACGTCGACCGCCACGACCACGCCGACCACCCGGTCGAGCCAGGCGTACCGGTTGCCGCAACTACCGTCGGTGATCACGCTGCCCGCGCTGCCCGGGCTACCCACCGAGATCACGTTGCCGCCCGGCCTGTGAAACAGCCTCCCACCTAGACTCGCGGGAACCCACAGTCACAATTACGACAAAACACAGGGGTATGCCAGATGAGCGAGTCGCTCGGGTTGTCGATCGGGGTGGCGAACCTGGCCGCGGCCCGCGTCGGTGGCAATGCGGTGACCCGCAGATCCGTGCTGACCCTGTTCGACCAGAAGGCATCCGAAGTCGGTCTGCCGGAAGAAAACCCGGCCCCTGCCGAAGCCGGGCTGGTGATGCGGGGATTCGTCGAACGGGTCGGGGACCGAACTCCCTTGGTGGCGGCGGACGGGACGAAGTACCTCGGCGACGCGCTGACGGTCGAAGCGCTCGAGGCGATGGCACGCGCTGTCGACTACGGAACGCCGATCACTATCGCCGTCCCCGCGTATTGGCCTGAGCAGAAGTCGGCGGCGCTGCGTGAGGAATTTTTCGCCCAGCCTGGCCTGGCACCCAACGGCGTACCCCCGGCTTTGATCTCCGATGCGACCGCGGCGCTCACAGCGCTGCGCGCCGAACCTGACTTCCCGACAGAAGGCGTCGTGGCTTTATGCGACTTCGGCGCCAGCGGCACCACCGTGACATTGAGCGATGCCGGGTCGGACTTCCAGCAGATCGGCCCCTCGGTTCGATACCCCGATTTCTCCGGCGATGTGATCGACGAGCTCATCCTCGATCACCTGCGCGAAGCCGTTCCGACTGACACCACTGGCGGCATGGCCAGCACAACGCGGATGGGGTCGCTGGCCCGCCTGCTCGATCAATGCCGGCAAGCCAAGGAGAGCCTGTCGGCAGTGACGGTGACCACGGTCCCGGCGCTTACCGGTGAGGATGTCGAGCTGTCCCGCAACGACTTCGAGCAACTGATCTCCGAACCGCTCGACCAATTCGTCACCGCCATCGAAAACATCTTGCAGCGCAACGAGATCCCGAAGACAGATCTGGCCGCTGTGGCCACTGTCGGTGGCGGCGCCGCGATCCCGCTGCTCACCACACGTCTTGCTGAACGTCTAGACGTGCCGATCCACACCACACCGCAACCTGGGTTCAGCGCCGCCATTGGGGCGGCCACCTTCGGTCACCAGCACCCCGCGGCAGGCGCGGTTGCCAGTGCCCCGGTTGAGAACCCGACGCAATTGGCGAGCGCCGCGCCGGCCGACATGACTCAAATGCTCCCGGGCGCCCGAATCGAAGAAGGCCGCCCCCTGGCCTGGTCAGAAGACGAAGACGAAGATGATCCTGTCCCCTACACCGGACCCGAACACAGCGGCCAATACGTCCGGGACGCAATGGAATTCGACGACGCGGACGAGGATCCTTACGCCGCCGAAGCCGCGCCGCCGCCGTGGTACAAGCGCCCCGCGCTGGTCTTGAGCCTGGTCGGTGCGGGCGCAGCGATCCTGATCGCCGCCGTGTTGGCGTTGACCCTGGGCCACGACAACACCAACCCGGTCCAGACCCCGCCGAGTCAACCGACGGCCCCGCCGCCTGAGCAGACCGTGACCGTCACCGAGTCGAACCCCAGCCCCACCGCGACGACGACCCCACCGCCGCCGCCCCCGTCGACGACCACCACCGAGGCGCCCGTGACGACGACCTATCAGCCGCCGGTCACCACGACGACAGTCCCACCGACCACCCCGACCTTCACGCCACCGCCGGAACCCACGCGCGACAGACGCTGGCCGTGGCGCCGCTACTGAGGCTGGATGTCGTAGCCGTGCGCGGCGAAGTCGGCCACCATCGCCTCGGCGCTACGCACCGCGGCGCGGCACGCCTTGGTGGTGAACGGGTCGTTGAGCGGATGCTCGGCGCGGCGGCGCCAGCGTTGCGCCGCAGCGAATGCGGCCCGCGGACCCTCGCGGGGGACGGCGTGCGGATCCTCGGGATTCAGACCCAGCCTACTGGCCGCCCGGGTGCCCGATCCGCCGATGATGCGGCGCAGTGAGACGATCTCTTCCTCGTTCAATGTCGTTGGCCGCGAATGTAATTGGCTGATCAAACGAAGCTCCTCGAAAGCATGGGTGTCGCCCAGCAGCGGGTCGATATCGGCGATGACGTAGGGGGTCGCCACGGTCGGGAACGCCTCCACAAACCGGCGCAACGACACCAGCGCGGTGTGCGCCTTGAGCATGTCGGAACGCTGCGCGAATTGCTGATCGATCACCGCACGCAGCGCGACCAGCCCACTGCGCTCCAGCAATTCGTCGGCCAGCCCCGCCGCGTCGCTGACTCCGGCGGCCAGCACCGCGATCGAAATCCGCAGGCCGAACATGCCGAACCGCTCCAACAGCTGGGCGCGGGTTGCCGCGTCCACGGGCAGCGGGCTGTCGGCCCGGACGAAGCGGTCCACACTCAGCATGGCCTTGCTGAGCTCGGCCTTATCGGCGCCGGCAAGCTTCTGCAGCGCGACGAACTCACTTTGCCGTAGCGTGCGCGCGGTCAGCGCCAGCAGCCCGGACACCGGCACCACGGCCTGGCAGATGCCCGTCTGATTCATCTCCTTGGTGAATCGCTGCGCCACATCGGCCGCCGACAGCATCGCGTCGATCCGGCCCGCGCCGATCTCGTCGGCCCGTGAGGCCACCCCGACGATGCCCAGCGCGCCCGCCGACCCACCGACGAGTTGCCCGATCTGCTTGAGCAGGGCGACATCTGCGGCATTGAGGGTGCGCAACAGGAACACCACTGCATCCACCCGCGGCACCCCGTCGGGCGGTACCAGCAGCCGCAGCGTGCGTTCGGAGGCCTCACGCGTCAACGACGACGTTCCCGGGGTGTCGATGATGGTGGTATCGACAAGCTCTTCGGCAGGCCATTCGACGTCCAGGTCGGCGACGTCGGCGGGGTTGAGCCTGCGGAAGTCGAAGCTCAGCCCGCCTTCTGGTCCTGCGCTGTGGCTGATCGGCACATCGGAATGCCTTCCGCCCCAATGGTTGGCGGTGACCTTCGGGGTGGGGCCGTGCCGGAACCACGTCACGATCCGGGTGGCCTCGGTGGCGTCGGTCGGGGCGATGTCCTGTCCGACCAAAGCGTTGAGCAGAGTGGACTTTCCGGCCTTGAGCGTGCCGGCCAGTGCGATGCGGATCGGTTCGTTCAGCCGCGCACCGATGCGATCCAGTTCGTAGAAAACCTCCGGCCGGTGCTGGTACGCCGGCTCACCACGGTAGGCCTGGATAGTCCCGCCCAGAATCGCACGGACTCGATCGCTAGTGCTCACACCTGTCCTACGGTCACCTGTGGCGTCAGTTTGTCCACATTGTCGGTGACTTGGTTCAGGATATTCAACTGCCGCTCGAGTTCACGGACCTTATTGTCGCGTTCGGCTTCTTCGACGTGCGCCGCGGCGACAGTGGACTGCAGCGATTCGTTGAGCGAACGGGTGATTTCGTTGGCGATGTCGCGATAGTGGTCGCGCAGCGTGCGGTGGATGTCTTTGAGCCGGTCGCGAGATTCCTTGCCAACCACGAACGAAATGTCGTCGACAAAGCGCCGCACATTCGTCTTGGCCTCGGCGCGCGCCCGCAGCAGCCGGTTCTCCTTGTCCTCCTTGTAGGCCATGCGGCCAAGGATCAGCCCGGCGCCGACGGACAACGGGTTGAACAGGCCCAGTCCCGCTACCGAGGACAACATGCCGATCATCACCACACCGCCGTACGAACCGCGCAGCCCGGTAACCACTTTCTGGCCCTTGCCGGCCGGCTTGGACTCCAGTCCGGACAGCGACTTGAGCCGGCCGAAATCCTCGCCCATCGCGTGTTGGCTCAGCTCGGGAGTCAGCACCGAATCCAGTCGCGAGGCGGCGAATGAACGTGCCACGTCGTCAGCCAACTCCTCGGCGCGTTGGTAGGCCCACACGAAGTTGTCCCCGACCGCGGTGGCGACCGCGTCCTCGACGTCGCTGCCGATCTCGGCCCAATGCAGAGTCGGGTCACACGAATCGATCTGGCGCTCAATGTCCTCGGTGAGCGAGCGGAAGCGGGCCCGCATGTCGTGGTCGACGTCGGTGCTCAGGTCGGTGAATCCATCGTTGAGCACCTGCTGCCACAGTGCCGTCTGTTCCAGCGCGTCCAGCGCGTCGCGCTTGCGTCGCTCCAAGTCGACGCCAAGTCGGTCTCGAAGCCCCGGATCGTTGACGACCGCGAGTTCTGAGCCCACAGACATCGTCAAGTGCTTTGCAGCCGAACGGATATCGAGTAG
This sequence comes from Mycobacterium sp., assembly GCA_035996225.1. Taxonomy (GTDB): domain Bacteria; phylum Actinomycetota; class Actinomycetes; order Mycobacteriales; family Mycobacteriaceae; genus Mycobacterium. Next base: position 6,670 of record DASYJS010000381.1, read on the forward strand.
TACCTGGTCGCGCACCCGGTCGGTCTCGCGGGAGAGCACTTTCTCGCTGAGAAATTTGACGATCGCCGGGAAGTTGGACTCCTCGTTGAGTTCGGTGTCGTTGAGCGTGACGGCATGGCTGCGCAGCAGCGACGAGACCGGCAGAATCGGCATCGGTACGCCGGCTCGCTGCAAGTGCGCGGTGTTGGCGTCGACGATCTCGCGCCAGTGCGGATAGAGGTCGGTTTTGGTGGCCGCCAACACCCCAACCGGGCAGATCCGGTGCGCCTGCCGGATGAACCACATCTCCGGTTCGGTCAATTCCTGGCTGGTGTCGCTGACCATGATCAGCGCATCCGCGTTCGGCAGCAGACCAAGCGTCGCCGACAAGTGCGGCTGCCCGTGACCCCCCACGCCGGGGGTGTCGATGAACGCCAGCCCACCTTGCAGCAGCGGGCTGGGCGCACCGATCTCGACGCGCAGCACTTCGCGGCTGCCGGCTTGCGGCGCTCGTCGCAGATCGGCGTTGATGTCGTCGATCGGGATGTCGACGGCCGCGGATTCGCCGTTGGGTCCTGCGGCCACGATCAGCCGGGCCGACGGCGGGTCGCCGTGGTTGACGACGGTGATCACGACGGTGGCCTCGTCGTCGCCTACTCGCGCCACCGGCAGGTTGAGCAGCGAGTTGAGCAGCTGACTCTTGCCCTGTTTGAGCTGCCCGGCGATCACCACCCGGATCTGCGGGTCGGTGATGCGCTCGCGGGCCCGCGCTAGTCGCTCCGCGAGGTCATTGCGGTCGTTGAGTTCGGCGATGGCGATGGTGTGGTCTATCAATTCGACAATCACGCTGACCCGTCTCGGGTCACTGGATTGAGTCACCGCGCTACCCCACTTTCTCGCATCTGCGATTACGGTATGCGCGCGAATCGGCGGGGATCAAAAGGTCCCCGCCGATTCGCTCTATCAATCAGTTATCCGTGAGGGCCGCCGACGTGCGCGGGCGCGGGATGCGGCGCCGGCGCGGGCTCGTGCACCGGGGCCGGCGCGTGCGGAGTGCCTTCGAACACCGACGGGCTGTGCGGTGCCGGGGCCGGCGCATGCTCGACCGGAGCAGGCGAATGCTGAACCGGAGCGGGTGAATGCTGAACCGGCGCAGGCGAATGCTGAACCGGAGCGGGCGAGTGGTCGACCGGAGCCGGCGAATGCTGAACGGGGGCCTGTTGCGCCGGCTCGTGGATCACCGGTGAGCCTGCGCCGCCGTGGCTGGCAGGGCCGCCGGAGCCGCCACCCTGGATGACGGAGCCCGGGTTGGACGGTGGCGTCGCGTGACCGCCAACCGAGCCCCCGGCACCGCCGCCGCCCTGGATTACCGGGCCCTGTCCGGCCGGACCGGTTGGGCCGTGCTGAGCTGCGACGCCGCCACTGCCGGCGACACTGCCACCCCCGCCCAGCGTGGCGCCTTCCTGGCCGAGGATGCCGCCGTGAGCTCCACCGCCAGCGCCCCCACCGATGCCGCCGCCGGCAGACCCGCCGCCCGGGATGCCGCCGCCAATCTCCGCATTGCCGCCAGCGCCCGCGTGGCCGCCCATACCCGCACCACCTGCAACTGCGGGAGTCGCGGATTGCGGCGTCGCGTGGCCCAAGCCGGTGCTCTCGCCGCTCAACATGCCGGTGCTGCGTGCGCCGATGCCAAGGCCGGCGCCGCCGGCAGCGGCGGCACCGCCTTGACCACCGACACCGACGCCTCCGAGCGGGCCCGCCACGTGGGGCGCGGCCGCACCGTTCAGCGCAGCGCCTTCGCTAGCGATCAACCCCGCCTGACCGCTTGCGCCGGCACCCAGCGCTGCATTACCCCCCGCGCCGGCGAGTGCGCCGACATTGCCGGCACCAGCCAGCTGGCTGCTGGCGCCGAAAC
>DASYJS010000382.1:0-10568 GCA_035996225.1 Mycobacterium sp.
TGCACCGCCGGCCGAATCAGCCGGCATTCGTGTCAGGTGGTCGGCGTGCTAGAACATCGCGGCGAAAAATTGCTACGCAGACAGATCCACCCGCAGTGCCAGGTGCTCATCGAGAATGCGGCGCAGCGCGGTGTCCATCGGATGGGCAGATGTGAGGTCGCGGCCGAACCGGCTGTCCACCACTACTACCGCGCCCTCATGCAGTTCGGCGGTGTCGACCTGATCGACGAACGGATCGAACAATGCGGGCGGCGTGGCCAGGTAATACAGCGCGCGGCGCGACTCGCTCAACCCGGCGGCATAGATCAGTCCGTGTTGGGTGATCACGAAGAGTTCCGAGGTGATCCTGGCATTCGGGGTCTCGGCTTTGCCCCATGCCATTGCGGCGCATCGGGTTTGTGTCAATTTATCCGGGACGTGGTCGGTCAGCGTGAGTAACCTTTCGACCAGTGCTCCACCCCTTTGCGGATACGCGTCAATGGCGGGTCTGAAGTACCGCTGGAAGATCTCGCCGAAAAAGTCGTACAGTTGCTCGCTCATCGCAGCTCCCCAGGTTTCGGGCGGAAACCTCAATTGTGCACCCGTACCGTCGATCATGGCCGGTTTCCCGGGTCGGAGGTTCCGTTAGCCACCGTTGCGGAGATGGGAACCGGTGGCTGTTGGCTCTGGCTGGGCCAACAGCCATGTCTCATGGGTTCATTCGGCATGGAGATGACACCGAACCACGGATTCTGGGAGGCTGACCGGCCTTGCGTGGTACGGCGTCACTCATGGTCGCCGTTTCCGGCTTCGTCGCGGCTCGTTGAGAGGCCGCATCAATTGATCATCGATCTCGTTGAGGTTGACCCGGATCACGCGACGGGACCGACCCATGCGGTAACCCAGTGATATGGAGGGCGACACTGGCCATCCCAATATGGCGAATCGCGAGTGGATGTTTGCGGAGCGTCCAATACTTATGGGATGAGTCGGCCCGCACCGCCCGTGTTGACGGTCCAATCGGACTGGTCACAGCGTATGTTCGCGCCAGGCCACGATGTGGTCGTTGGAAGTGACCTCCGTGCCGACATGCGCGTTGCCCATCCGCTGATCGCCCGCGCACACCTGCTGCTGCGCTTCGATAGAGGCAAATGGGTAGCGATCGACAACGGTTCGCCGACAGGGACGTTCGTCAACGGTCACCGGGTGCGGGTGGTCGACATCCGCGATCGTCAGAGCATCAACATCGGAAAGCCTGACGGGCCACGTTTGACCTTCGAGATCGGACGTCACCAGGGGGCGGTCGGCCAGCTACCGCCAACGGTGGAGGGGGCCCCGGCAATCACGCCGCCCGGTAACCCGAGGCCGTCTCGTGGAGGGCCCACACAGCAAGGCGGCATCCCTGGGAACCGTATTGCGCGACCGCAATCCGGCCCGGCCTACCAACCCCCGGCCGGACATCGGCCGCAGACACCGTATCCGGCCAGCGGCCCGCGCCGCGCCGCCAGCAATCCGAGCCAATCGGTGCGGCCCCCCGCTCCCAGATCTGTACCGCAGCCCGTCAGCCCGGTGCAGTCAGGGGCGGGGCGGCAACCGCTCACCGAGATCGGAGCAAAAGCCCTCGAAGCCGCGGAGTTCGATAGCGGCAACCTGCGGCGTGCCATGCAGCGGTCTCGATCAAAGCTCGGGACGCCACCCCCGGGCTCCACCACCATCGGTCGCGCCCTCGACTGCGACATCGTCATCCAGGATGTCCTGGCGTCGCGCTATCAGGCCTACTTGGTTTCAAGCCCAATCGGCGTGGAAATCCATGACGCGCAGAGCATTAACGGGACCTTCGTCAACGGCACCCGAATCTTATCCGCGCCGTTGACCGAGGGCGACGTGGTCACGATCGGCAACGTCGACCTGGTTTTCAACGGTGAAATCCTGCTCCGCCGCGCCGAAGCGGCGACGCGCACCGGCGGGCTAGAGGTGCGCGAGGTCGACTTCGAGGTCGATAACAAGCGACTGATCCAAAAAGTCTCGTTGACCGCCAGGCCAGGCACGCTGACCGCTCTCATCGGTGGGTCCGGAGCGGGGAAAACAACGTTGTCCCGGCTGATCGCCGGAGCCACCTGTCCCACCTCCGGCTCGATCAGCTTCGAGGGACACGACATTCACGCTCAGTTCGCATCGTTGCGCAGCCGGATCGGGATGGTCCCGCAAGACGACGTCGTGCACCGCCAGCTGACGGTGAGCCAGGCGCTCAACTATGCGGCCGAGTTGAGGCTGCCACCCGACACCGGCAAAAAAGACCGCGAGCAAGTCGTGGGGCAGGTTATCGAGGAACTCGGGTTGACCAAGCATGCCGACACTCGGGTGGACAAGCTGTCCGGTGGGCAGCGCAAACGCGCTTCGGTGGCGCTGGAGCTGCTGACCGGACCGTCGCTGCTGATCCTCGACGAGCCGACTTCGGGTCTGGATCCGGCACTCGACCTGCAGGTCATGACGATGCTGCGACAGCTGGCTGACGCCGGGCGGGTAGTGCTGGTGGTGACGCACTCGTTGAGCTACCTCGATATCTGTGACCAGGTGCTGCTGATGGCGCCCGGCGGCAAGACGGCGTACTGCGGCTCGCCCGGCGAGATCGAAGCAACCATGGGAACCACCAACTGGGCCCAGATCTTCACGAAGGTGGGTGCGGACCCCGACGAAGCCAACCGTCGTTTCCTGGCCCAAGCCAAACCGCCGCCGTCCGGGGGGGATGCGGAGAAACCGGCCGATCTGGGTGCCCCAGCGCGCTCGAGCACGCGCCGTCAGTTCTCTACGATCGCGCGCCGCCAGATTCGGCTGATCGTCGCCGACCGCGCCTACTTCATATTCCTGGCGTTGTTGCCATTTATCATGGGCGCGCTTTCGCTCACCGTTCCCGGCTCGACGGGGTTCCGCGTCGCTGACCCGGGCGGCGAGGGGTCCGACGAACCGGGGTCGGTGTTGATGTTGCTCACCATGGCCGCCGTCTTCATGGGTACCGCGTTGACGATCCGCGACCTCATCGGCGAGCGCCCCATCTTCCGCCGAGAACAGGCGGTCGGCCTGTCAACCAAGGCCTACCTGCTCGCAAAGATGGCCGTGTTCTTCGTGTTCGCTGTCATCCAGGCGTCGATCGCGACCACCATCACCATCCTGGGTAAAGGAGCGCCAAGTCGGCCGGCCCTGCTCCTGGGCAGTGCCACACTCGAGCTGTACGTCGCTACCGCCGCGATGTGCGTGGCCGCGGCGATGGTGGGCCTAGTCCTGTCCTCGCTTGCGCGCTCCAATGAGCAGATCATGCCACTGCTGGTGGTGTCTCTCATGTTGCAGTTGGTGCTTTGCGGTGGGATGGTCCCGGTCACCGACCGGGTCGGTCTCGACCAGCTGTCGTGGGCGGCGCCGTCGCGCTGGGGGTTCGCGGCGCAGGCCTCGACCGTCGACTTGTGGACGATTGAGCCCGGCCCTATCGCCCCGAAAGACAGCCACTTTAAACACACGGCAAGCACATGGCTATTCGATATGGCCATGCTGGGGGCGTTGACCCTCGTCTATGGCAGCTTCGTGGGGTGGCGCAGCCGGCTCAAGCACCATTGACGATCTCCACCGCGGCTAAATGAAATCCAAGGCCTCGACCGTCGCGACAGGGCCTTCATGGGTAGGCCGGTTTGCGCCGCCGATGCAGTACACGGTGTTGCCCACCGTTGCGACGGCCTCAGCGTGGCGTGGGGTCGGCATCGGAGGCAGTTCGGTCCAGGTGCCATCGGCGATGTCGTACATCTCGGCCACTCCCAACACCCGCGTCGGTTCCTCACCCCCGATTGCCACGATGCGGCCATCGATGAACGTCGCGCCGTAGCTTCCCCGCGGGGTTGGCATGGCCGCCAACTTGGTCCATGTCCCGGATCGCGGGTCGAACCGTTCAAATGCCGCGGAGTTCTTGTCCGCGGACAAGAACCTACCGCCGACCGTGTACACGTAGGTGCCATCCGACACCGCGGCCAGGTGTTCGCGCGGGGTAGGCATGTCGGCTGCGTCGTGCCACGCGCTGCCGTCGAAGACCTCGGTCTGCGGGACGATCTGCTTGGCGTTCTGCCCGCCGGCGACCACGAGTTGGTCACCCACTACCGCTGCCGCCGCTGCCGCCCGAGGGTGCGTGAGGCTGGGCAACTCCACCCAGTTGCCTCCGCGTAAGGCGAACACCTTGGTGGATGCCTGCGTAAGGTCCGCGCTGGAACCCCCCAGCACCACCACCTCGCCGCGATAGGTTGCCGCCGCGGCGTGGTGAAGCGCGATGGGCAGTGGGGGTTGTGTTTGCCAGGCGCCGGTGCGCGGGTCGTAGCTCTCGACTGTCTGCAGCGCAACGCCATCGCGCAGCCCACCCATGATCCAGACCTTGTCGTTGAGCACAGTCCACGCCATCATCAACCTGGCAGTGGATGCGTCAGGTAAGGACCGCCATTGCTGGGCGGGCTGGATTCGGCGCGCTGGTAGCTGCAGCGCCTCCCCCGATGAGACCACTTGCCCATCGCCGGCATCAGTCGATCCGCCGATCGCGTACACGGATTTGGCCACCGCGTCGACCGCCATACCGTGCCGTGCCGTCTCCATGTCCGGCAAAAGGGCCCACGTTTTCGCCACCAGATCGAGCATTGCCACACTCTTGAGGACTTGCCCCGCTGACAGCCCGCCGACAGCGACCAGACGCTGATCGGCGATTGCCACCCCGAGGTCACTGCGTGGTTGCGCAAGGTCGGGCAATCGCGTCCAGTCTTTCGCGGCCGGATCATATGCCTCGACCGTCGCCAGGTCGGCGTTCGCGTTGCTGCCGCCCACCGCATACACCAGCTTCCCGTCCGAGGCCGTAGCCAGCATCTGGCGCGGAGTCGGTATGGGTGCGCCGAGGGTCCAGGATTTGCCGTCGAAGATCTCGGTCGTGTTCAGTAGCGCGCCGTTTGGGCCAACACCACCCGTGACGATGATGCGGTCTCCCACCACTGCCGCCGCCGCTGCCGCCCGTGGCTGCAACATATGCGGGAGTTCCACCCAGTGCGTATTGACTACTCGCCAAACCTGGTCGCTTGTAACCTTTTGGGCGCCCGCGGTGCGCCAGCCACCGAGCACAACCGGGTTTCCCTGCCACGTCACGGCCATCGCGCGCTGAACCGGAACCGGAAGATCGTCGCCGCTTTTCCAGCTGTCGATGACGGGGTCGTAGCCCTCGTGCTTTGCGACAAGGGCGCCGTCGCTTCCAATCCCGCCGAAGATCCAGATCGTGCCGTCGGCCTGCGTGGTTGCCACCGCGTCGCGCGCGATGCCTGCATTCGAGATCGGCCGCCACTTGACGGGGGCCTGGGTGCTCGGTTGACCTGCCGCGACCTTGTGATGGTTGCTCTGCGTGTACAGCACGTAGACACCGCTGACCAGCACCAGCATCGCCACGACGACCGCCGTGGCGATCAACAGCGCCGTCATGCGGTTCCGCTTCTTCCCCGACGGCCTGAACCACGCCACCGCACCGGCCGCTAACCCGCGGGGTGGGCCCGCAGGGGGATCCGAAGAAGCCGGCGGCTCGATCGCGTCGGTGACGCTTGTCTGATCTGCAATCGCTTGGGTCGGCTCAGCCGTGTCTGGCGCAGTCGGAATCTGTACCCGCGATTCCCCGCTGTGCGGGCCTTGGAAGCGGGACGGCGCTCGAGCAAACTCCTCTCGATCATCACGCCGTGACGGTGGAAGCGATGACGTCGCTTTCCTGCGATCGTTCGGCGGGTTGATCAGAGAGGTGGCGCTGTCCGGGTCTGCGATCCGTGGGCCCGGCTTAGCTATGCGTGGCGGCCTAGGAGCCGGCGTCTGCGTCTTCCCGTGTCCGCGCGGCGGGACGGAACGCGCTTCAGATACACCCGGAGCTGAGGTCACCGTGCGCCCTGAGCCGGCGCCGCCGGCAGTGATCGCCATCGAGTCGGGTTTCAAGCCGTTGCGGCGCTGACCCCCCTGCAACCCGCGGCCGAACTCCACCGCTGACGCTGGTCGTTCCGCCGGGTCGAACGCCATCGCTTTCTCGATCGCCGAACACACCGCGTCGGGGACTCCGTCAGGTCGCAAGTCCGGGATCCGCGCGCGGCTGATCCACGTGTAGTGCGCAAGCAGGTCTTGGCTACTGCGGCGCTCGTATGCAGCCTTGCCGGCAATGAGCGCATAGATCGTGGCGCCGAGAGAGTAAACGTCGGTGCCAACCGTGGCCGGATTGCCTGTCAACACCTCGGGAGCGAGGTAATCGACTGTGCCAGAGAATAACCCGGCCGCCGTCTCATACCCCCCCGCGATGTGCGCGGTCCCGAAATCAGTCAGTTGCGGTTCGCCGTAATCGTTGACGAGCACGTTCGCGGGCTTGATATCGCGGTGCAAAGTGCCGGTCAGGTGCGCGGTTTCCAGCGCTCCGCACAGCTTCACACCGATCCGCAAGGCTTCGGGCCAGGAAATCGGCCCCTCTTGCTGTACCCGTAGGCCCAGGGAACCCGCGGCGCAGTACGACATCACGATGTATGGTCGGCCACCCACGGTTACGCCGACTCGCAGAATATTGACGATATTCGGATGTCCCGAAAGCCCACCCATTGCGTAGCCCTCACGCAGAAAACGTTCCCGACTCTCATCATCGACACATGTCGGCAGCACCTTGATCGCGACGTTTCGCCCCAGGGCAGTCTCGCGACAGCAATAGACCACCCCGGCAGCGCCGCGAGCGACCAGGCGCGCGTTCTCGAATCCAGCAGCAGCCAACTCCGCGATGATGTCGCTCGGTCCCGGCGCCCGGGCGCGAGCCTTGGGTCCATCAGCCATTTCTTGGACTCAACTTCCCAGGCGACTAATAAATCGAGTTAAGGGTAGCGAACATGACCTCACCGGCTAAGCGGTTCCGGCGAGGATCGTTCCGAAGACACAGACTGATGCCACGGCTCGCATCGACCGTCCCCGGCAAGATGGGATTCGGACCGCCCGCCCCAATGGCAAGACTCCCGCCTAACCTGCGCAGATACTGCTCTTAGCTCTTACTCGACGTCGGCGCTGTCGTCCTGGCACCGCTGACATGCCCTCGCAACACGCATTGCCGCCACGCAGGCCGCCGCGGCGGTAGGGCCGGACGTCGCGGGGTATCGCCGAATGACGGTAAAAGTCGGCGAGCTAACGAAGCGATATTCTGAAAAACATTGTAAAGAAACATATTTGGTGACGGTACGGAGTAAGCCCAGACGGTAAATGTTGACGGCATATTGATGAAAATGAAAACTGGTCAGACCTTAGCGGTGTGGCCAGTCAGCATTCAGTGGTGCAGCCGCCGGGAATCGAAACCGACGCTCTACCAGGCAATTTGCCTGCCGAACCGCCAATTCGTTCCGTTTCGTCCCGATTCAGTCCCGCTCGTTACCTGCGGATTCCTTTTCGGGTCTTGACTGCCTGCACGCGGGGCCTTCGCCGCCTTCGGGGACGTCTCGACATCGGTCAACCCGGGGCCAAACCCGTAGGTAACTACCATGACTCCCCACCCCGACGACAACGCGGCCAACTGGCGACGATAGGGCAGCCCTGCGCGAAGTGGAAGTCTGACATCGACCTCATGGGACGAACCGTCGATAACATCCCAACTGTTGGCCGCACTACGAAATTGCCTGGTACCCAACAGATCGATGGCTGGAAGTAGCCGAGCGCTTGAAGAAAGGCATGTCACGCCGTAGCTTGGGGGTTCGAGCGAAGGTCGTGATCTAATTTCTCCTAAACTAGTTCCCAAGTTTGAGATGGCGCAGGCGCACTACGACCTGTCTGACGATTTCTTCCGGCTTTTCCAGGACCCGACGCAGAGTTACAGCTGTGCGTACTTCGAGCGGGACGACATGACCCTGGAAGAGGCGCAGCTTGCGAAGATTGACCTGTCACTGGGCAAGCTGGGTCTTGAGCCGGGGATGACGCTGCTCGATATCGGCTGCGGCTGGGGTGCCTGTATTAACAGAGCCCTGGACAAGTACGACGTCAACGTCATCGGCCTGACGCTGAGTAAGAACCAGCTCGCCCACGTTCAGGCGCTTCTCGACAAGAATCCGAGCAAGCGCTCGAAGTCGGTGCAGTTGCGGGGCTGGGAAGAATGGGACGGCAAGGTTGACCGGATCGTGTCGATCGGGGCGTTCGAGCACTTCGATTTCAACCGCTACGACGACTTCTTCGACATCACCTATAAGTCGATGCCGGCTGACGGAGTGATGCTGCTGCACACCATCACCATCTTGACTGCCAAAGAGATGATCGCAAAGGGTTTGCCACTGACCTTCGAGCTGGCCCGCTTCGTCAAGTTCATGGTCGATGAGATTTTCCCGGGCTGTCGGCTCCCGACACTCGATATGGTGCCAGACCATGCCGCTGAGGCCGGCTACACCTGCACCCGCATCCAGCAGCTGCAATCGCACTATGCGAAGACCTTGGATATGTGGTCGGCGGCGCTGCGGGAACATAAGGACGAGGCCATCGCGCTCCAGGGTGAAGTGGTCTACAACCGCTATGACAGATATCTGAGTGGATGCGCGAAGTCGTTCCACGAGGGCTACATCGATATCGCCCAGTACACGCTGGAGAAGTAACCGGTGCGTGAAGTTGCAGACGGGTCACATGGCGGTGAGTTCGGGATCCTGCTTAACGTGTTGGGCACGATGCAATCACAAACGGCGCCTGGGCCCCATCGGAACCTGAAGATAGGCATTGCCGTCCGTTTCATATCTCCTGGTTAGTGCTGACCGCGGTCATCGCCGCGCGCAGGGTCGCCCGGCCGCCCGGGTCTTCGGCCGTGGAGGGCACGACCGCGACGCAGTCGGCGCCGGCTTCGTGGTAGGCGCGCAGCTGTGCCTCGACTCGATCGGCGGAGCCCAACGCACAGACCCGGTCGAGCAGCTCGACGGGGATGGCAGCCGCCAGTTCGCGGCGAGTCGTACCGGCACGGGCCTTCCGGACAAGGTCGTCGAAACCCAGCGCGCTGAACATTTCGCCGTAGCCGGGCGCGCCGAGATACACGGCCAGCTGAGCAGCAAGTTGGCCGTGCGCCCCAGCACCGGGGTTCAGCGCGACCGGCACCCACACCGTCAGCCGCGGCGGGTTGCGGCCGGTCGCCGCGGCCGCGGCGTCGATTGCCGCGCGCACCTCCGCGACACGGGCGGGCGAAGCAAGGTTGAGCACCAACTCGTCGGCATGCTGCGCCGCCACCCGAATCACCCCAGGGCCGAACGCTCCCAACGCAATTCGAGTATCGGGCTGTGCGTTGCGCAGTCGGAAACCGCGGCTGCTGACGTGCCGGCCGGCGTAATCGCTACGTGCGCCGGTCAATAGCGGCCGCAGGCACTCGATGGTTTCGCGCATGACCGACACGTGGTGCTCCCACTGCCGGTCATGCCAGCCGATCACGATCGCCGGGCTGGAGGCTCCCAATGCGATATCAACCCGGCTGCCGGTGAGCGAAGCGACCGAACTTGCACCCAGTGCCAGTCCGACCGGGGTGCGGACGCCGACGGCCAGGGGTCCGATCTTCAAGGTCATTCCGGGCGCGCGGAGCCCGATCGCCGTCGCGAGCGCGAACGCGTCGTAGGTGGCCATTTCGCCGATCCACACCGCATCGAAGCCGGCGTCTGACGCGGCCAGCGCGACATCCATTGCCTCGTCGTCGGGCCGGTCAAGCCAAAACGGTAGGGCGACTTCGAGATCGGTCACAGCATCGACGCGTCGGCGGGCAGGTCGAGCAGGATGCGGCCGGGCAGCTCGCGTGATGCCTCGTTGACCTGGAAGTGGGCGGTGGCCGTGAATGCGTCGCGGAACCGAAGCTGCAGAGGTGCGCCGTCGTAGATGGCACTGCCTCCCGCCAGGTCATACATGTTGCGGACGACATCGGCCGAGGTCCGTACCGCGTGGGTGGCCGCCAGACGTATCCGGTTACGCATGGCCAGCGGCACTGGATTCCCGTCGTGGCTGGCCCGCCAGGCCGCGTCGATCGCCTCGTAGTACAGCGCGCGAGCGGCGCCGAGCGAAGCCTCGGCCGTTGCCACCGCCGCCTGGGTCACCGGACGTTCGGCCAAGGTACGCGTCGACCCCAGCCCTTTCTTGCCGCCGGCCACCTCGACGAGATCGTCGATCGCGGCGCGCGCATTGCCCAACGCGGCCGCACCGATCGACAAAGCGAAGAACCCGAAGACCGGAAAGCGATACAGCGGCCGGTCCACAACTGGTCCATCAAAGACTGAGAGCACGCGATCGGCGGGCACGAAGACCTCGTCGGCAACGGTGTCGTGGCTGCCGGTGCCGCGCAAGCCGAGCGTGTGCCAGGTGTCGAGGACCTGCAGGTCGTGTTTGGGCAACGCAACGACCGAAGGCACTCGCCGGTCATCGATGAAGCAGCCGGCGAACAGCATGTCAGCGTGGTCAATCCCGCTGCAGAATGGCCAGCGCCCGGACACCACGACACCACCATCGACTGACCTCGCCGAGCCGCGCGGCGCCCACACCCCCGCCGCGACACCGCGCCCGCCGCCGAACATCTCCTCGCGGCT
>DASYJS010000383.1:0-8146 GCA_035996225.1 Mycobacterium sp.
CGCTGCGGCCACGCGTCGCGTTCGTCGACACGCCGCGGATCCGAGCACCGGGCCGAAATCTGGGAGACATTTGAACACCCTGTCAATCAAGGAAATTCGACTCATCGGCGTCCCGCTCGTGATGGAGCACCGAGATCCTACTTAGGTGAGATCTGGTTTAGACCTTCCGAAGCGGACATCGGGCTCACTAAGCTCTGTGTTCGGCTGTTGATTTGCTGCGCGGCGATTGCTATGCAGTAAGCAGCTGTGGCCAACACACAAGGAGATGTCGATGAAGCTCTCGCCTCGTACCGTTACGGCCGCCGCTGCCGCCGCGCTCGCCCTCGTACTCGCCATTGGTGGATGCTCCAACCATTCGAACACCGGCAAATCACCAGGGACCACCGCCACCACTTCCAGCGGCGAAGCGGCCACCCTGCTCAAGCAGGCCGCCGACGCGATGAGCAAGGTCACCGGGCTGCATGTGGGCCTGACGGTGCAGGGCGACGTGCCTAACCTGCGGGTGACCAAGCTCGACGGCGACGTCTCCAACACCCCACAGACGGTTGCCACCGGTACCGCGACGCTGCTCGTCGGCAAATCTCCCCAAGATGCGAAGTTCGTCTACGTCGACGGTCATCTCTATTCGGATCTCGGCCAACCCGGCACCTACACCGACTTCGGCAACGGCGCCTCGATCTACAACGTGTCGGTGCTCCTCGACCCCAACAAGGGGCTGGCCAATCTGTTGTCGAAACTGCAGGGCGGGTCGGTGGCAGGCACCGAGCAGGTCAACGGCGTCGCGACCACGAAGATCACCGGGAACTCGTCCGCCGACGACGTCGCGACGCTGGCCGGCTCGAAGTTGACACCCGAGAGCGTGACAACGGTGCCCACGACGGTCTGGATCGCCTCGGACGGCTCCTCACATCTCGTCCAGGTTCAGATCCATCCGACGAATGACACGTCGGTGACATTGACCATGTCGGATTGGGGCAAGACAGTCACCGCGACCAAGCCCGTCTAGCCATCGACGTGGGCGTCACAGCCGTGCATCGCAACCCGTGGAAACCGCCGGACCGCCGGCATTCGGAAAGGAATCACCAATGAGGATGATTACTCGTCGACGGCGGTTCACTGTGGCCGTCGCCGGTATGTCCGCCGCCGCCGCGATCAGCGTCGCGCTGGCTCCCGCGGCCGGTGCCGCCGATCAATACGGCGCGATCGCGTACTCCGGCAACGGTTCCTGGGGCCGCGCCTGGGATTACCCAACCCGGCCGGCCGCCGAGGCCACCTCGGTCAAAAACTGTGCCTATTCGGACTGCAAGGTGCTCACCAGCTTCACCGACTGCGGCGCCGTCGCGACCAATGGCAGGGCCTTCCAGGGCGGCGTGGGTCCCACCCTGGCCGCCGCGATGAAGGACGCGCTGACCAAACTCGGTGGCGGCTCCATCGACACGTGGGCCTGCAACTAGACCCTGCAACTAGACCCTGCAACTCGGGCCGGACCAACCCGGTCCCAAGACTGGGGCCGTTGACCCGCGCGGTCGCTGGACGCCGTCGATTCGCCTACCGGCGCGGCGTGAGGTCACTCCAAGAATTCGTGGAGATAACAAATAGGCCACGATCCGAACCTTTTCTCAACACCCCGCAACACAGCGGAACGAGAAAAGGACAACTCATGAAGACCAGCAGATTTGCCGCGATCGCCAAGACCGCCGCCTTCGCAGTCGTCGCGGGTGCCATCACGCTGGGATTGGCCGCCCCGGCCGAGGCAGCGGCGGGCACCATGTACGGCGACCCCGCGGCCGCCGCCAAGTACTGGCGCTACCAGAAATACGACGACTGCGTCCTGATGTCGACCGCCGATGTGATCGGTCAGGTGACCGGCAAGGAGCCCTCGGAGCGCACCATCATCAAAAAGGCGCAAACCACACCGAGCGTCGTCCACCCCGGCTCGATCTACACCACGCCGGCCAACACTAAGAACCCAAATTCGGGGATGGGCACCAGCTTTGCGGATGTCCCGACATTGCTGGCGCAGTACAAGATCGGCGCCGTGATCACCAACAAGGCGCACGCCGCCGAAGACGGGATCCGTGGCGGCATGGAGGGCATCGAGCAGCAACTGGGCGCGGGCCACAAAGTCATCGTCAGCGTCAACGGAGAACTCATCTGGCACCGGCCCGTGGAAACCAAGGACGAGAACGGAAACCCGCGGGGCGACCACGCCGTGGTGGTGACCGGTGTCGACACCGCCAATAACGTGGTGCACCTCAACGACAGCGGCACCCCCGATGGCCGCGACGAACAGATCCCCGTGGCACTGTTCCTGCAAGCATGGGACGCCAGCAAGCAGCTGATGGTCGTCACCACCTAACCGGCGACCGAATGCCCATCGCGGCGGGCAGTCACACGGTGCAATCGCATCGGGTCGGCTGCCCGCCGCACGCGTTTTCGATGAACCCCAATCTGATTCGCGCGAGCCATCGATGATCACCCTGGCAGGGAACACAATTCAGGCCTCGGCGAGCACCCGTGGTCACCGTCGCGACGGCACGCCAATCTTCGGAGGTTTTTACCGAATTCGAGGGGGTGGTATCACAATGACAAGTAATGACACCGTATTGGCATGTGACGCCGCGCAGAGAACCCGGAAGGGCTGGTAAGCGACGATGGTAGACAAAAGTCTCGAATTCGGTCTGCTCGGGCCGTTGGAGATGACTGTTGACGGCACCCTGGTGCCGTTGGGCACCCCCAAACAGCGGGCGGTGCTGGCCATGCTGCTGATGAACCGCAACAGCCCGGTCGGCGTCGAGCGGCTTATCACCGCCCTGTGGGAAGACGAGCCTCCGTCGGGCGCGCGGGCCAGCATCCACTCCTACGTGTCCAATCTGCGCAAGCTGCTTACCGGCGTCGGTATCGACCCACGAGTCGTGCTGGCCGCGGCGCCGCCGGGTTACCGGCTCAGCGTCGCCGAAAACAGTTGCGATCTCGGACGGTTCATCACCGAGAAGACCGCGGGCGTGCGCGAGGCCGCGTCCAGCCGGTTCGAGCAGGCTAGCCAGCACCTGTCGGCGGCATTGGCGCAATGGCGGGGACCGGTGCTCGAGGACCTGCGCGACTTTCAGTTCGTCGACACCTTTGCCACCTCGCTCGTGGAGGAAAAGATTCTGGTCCACACCGCGAAGGCGGAGGCCGAAATCGCTTGCGGACGCGCCGCGGCCGTGATCATCGACCTCGAAGTCCTGACCGCGGAGCACCCCTACCGCGAGCCGCTGTGGGCCCAGCTGATCACGGCCTACTATCTCACCGACCGCCAGTCCGACGCGCTGGCCGCGTACCGCCGGGTGAAGACGACACTCGCCGATGAGCTCGGGATCGACCCCGGCCAGACGTTGCGTGACCTCAATGAACGGATCTTGCGCCAGGAACCGCTGGACGCCAAGAAATCGGCCAGGACCACGGCAGTCGGCACCATCACCCTGCTGGACCAGCGCACCAAGGTCCCGGCCGGGAAGGCCATTGCCTACCTGCACGAAGTGTCGGGTCGCAGCTACCCACTGCGTTCGGCAGAGACCAGGATCGGGCGGCTCAGCGACAACGACATCATCCTGGCCAGCGCCAATGTCAGCCGCCATCACGCCGTCATCGTCGACACCGGCACCAGCTACATCATCAACGACCTGCGGTCATCGAATGGTGTGCATGTGCAACACCAGCGGATCCGTTCTGCGGCCACGCTGAAGGACGGCGACCACGTCCGCATCTGCGATCACGAATTCACGTTCGAGATCCCTCGGAGCAATAGCAGCGAGGCAACACCCTGAAGCAGTAGGAAACCCTTGCTATGCAAGGGTTTCCGCGGTAACGATTCACTCGACGTGCCCGGTCAGCTTGCCCGACAACGGCATGACCAATCGCCGCAAGGCATTTCGCGGCACCGCGTGGGTGGCCGGGAGCGACCCGTCGGCACCGACCGACCGAGGAGTTCTCGCGATTGTCACGCGTCCGGATCGGCAACGGCCTACCGTGATGGTTGCTGGTCGCGGAGGTTACGGGCACGGATCTACCCGTGATTGTTGATATGGTCGGCGGGTCTGCGGTTGATGTGGAGGATCAACGATGAGCGAGGAGCAGGCCTCACGAGCGGGGTCGATGTTTGGGCCCTACCACCTAAAACGGCTGCTGGGCCGCGGTGGGATGGGCGAGGTCTACGAGGCCGAGCACACCGTCAAAGAGTGGACGGTGGCGGTCAAGGTGATGACCGCGGAGTTCAGCAGGGACCCCGTCTTTCGCGAGCGGATGAGGCGCGAGGCACGCACCGCAGGCCGTTTGCAGGAACCCCATGTGGTGCCCATCCACGACTACGGCGAAATCGATGGACAGATGTTCATGGAGATGCACCTCATCGAGGGCACCGACTTGGACAGCATGCTCAATCGGTTTGGCCCGCTGACCGCGCCGCGCGCGGTCGCCATCATCACCCAGGTCGCTTCGGCTCTCGACGCCGCGCACGCCGCCGGGGTCATGCACCGCGACATCAAACCGCCCAACATCCTGGTCACGCGCGATGATTTCACCTACCTGGTCGACTTTGGCATCGCCAGTGCCACCACCGACGAGAAACTCACCCAGCTCGGCACCGCGGTGGGCACCTGGAAATACATGGCGCCCGAACGGTTTTCCAACGGCGAGGTGACCTACCGCGCCGACATCTACGCATTGGCCTGCGTGCTGCACGAATGCCTGACCGGCACCCCGCCCTATCGTGCGGGCACTGCCGGCGAGCTGGTCAGAGCTCACACGAGCGACCCGATCCCACAAGCCAGCGCGGTGCGCTCGGGCATCCCCAAGGCCTTCGACGCGGTGGTCGCCCGGGGCATGGCCAAAAAACCCGAGGACCGCTACGCCAGTGCGGGCGATCTGGCCCTGGCTGCCCACGAGGCACTCAGCAACCCCGATCAAGACCACGCCGACAACATCCTGCGACGCAGCCAAGAAGCAACCCTGGCCAGCGACATCAGGATCGACCCTCCCCCGACCGCTCCCGCCACCGCACAACCACAGGTCAACACACCGCCGACACCGTATCCACGCCCGGGGCCGAGTTCGGGTCCGGTACCACCGCCCGCGCAGACCCCCCGGCCCTGGGCACCCGAGAGCGGCCCCGTCCCCACCCCCAGCCAGCCCGCCTCCGGCCCGCAGTATTACCAAGGCAGCAGCGGCAACTGGGCCGGCGCGCCGCCGGGCACCCCGCCGCCGGGCGGCCCGACTCCGTGGACCCTGGGGCAGCAGCCCCCGCCCAAGCCCAAACGCAGCCCCTGGCCGATCGTCGTCGGGGCTTCCGCCCTGGTCGTGGTGCTCGTGCTCGCCGCTGTCGGCATCTACGTCGCCACGCAGGACGAGGACAACCCGCAGCCGCACCCCACTGCGAGCAGCACCCCGACCCCGACGACGACCAGAACCTCGCCCAAGACCACCACGACCACCCCGGCCGGCGGCCTCGAAGGCCAACTGCTGGGTCTGGTGCCCCGGGGCTACCCGAGTGGCGTGTGCACCGCGACGACTCCCAAGCCGAACACCATCTGGGCGGATGCGCTCGCGATGGTCGACTGCGAACAGAACACCAACCCGGGCGGCCCGTCTCGAGCGGTCTACGGGCTTTTCGCGAATCCGAACGTCCTGAAAGACGCGTTCGACGCCGACATCAAACTTCTGCAGATGGCCACCTGCCCCGCAGGGACAAACAACCCGGAACCATGGCAGCACCCGAACGCCCCGAAGGTGGACGTCGGCATGGTCGCATGCGGCACCTATAACAACCACCCAAACATGGTCTGGACCAACCAGGTCAAGCTGTTGCTGTGTGATGTCCTTGGGGACCCACCGTCCATCGAGGATCTGCACACGTGGTGGACCAAGTTCGGTGGCTGAGCCGTAATCCGCGTCGTGCGCGTACCACCAAGACACCAAAGATCAGCCGGCCCAACAGAAGTGGATATCCACGGCGTCATCGCTGCACACCACAACCTGAAGGCGGCGAGCCGCAGCTGATGTGGTTCAACCCAGCAAACCGCGCCCGGGTGCGGAAAAATGCCAGGACCACACGTCGATCAGCTATACAAGTGGTGGACGTCGTGACAATTCTCGAGGCGGCTAGCTAACACAGCGGAGGCCATGCGTGGACGACAGGACCGATATGGTCACCACCAGTCCCAGGTTGGAACTGCGGGCCGGGGGACGTACCTGGCAGGCCACCGGTGGCCGGTCCTGGAGCATTGGCCGCGCATACGAAGCCGACATCCAGCTGGAAAACCCGAGAGTGTCGCGCCACCATGCGGTGCTGCAGCCGACGCCCGCGGGGTGGGTCCTGGTCAACCGCAGCAGCAACGGGATGTTCGTGAACGGGCGGCGAGTGGAGAGTCTGACGATAAGCCAGCCGATCACCGTCGTGCTGGGGTCGGCGTCCTCCGGGCAGGCACTGGAGGTCCACCCCATTGCCCAACAGCCCAGCCCGCCTGGGACACAACGCGTTGCACCGCCGACACGACCGGTCGGCGAGACCACGGTTGCTCGGCCGCCGACCGCGGTGCACACAATTGACCAGGTAGTCATCGGGATTGGCCGCGCCACCGATAACAATGTCGTGCTTGACGACTTGCTGGTCTCCCGCCACCACGCGGTGTTGCGGCGCTCCGGCAATCAGTGGGAACTCGTAGACAGCAACAGCGCCAACGGAACCTACGTCAACGGCAATCGGATCAATCGCGCGATCATCGGACCGGACGACATGGTCGGCATCGGCCACCAACTGCTGCACCTGTCCGGTGACCGGCTCGTGGAACACGTCGACATCGGCGATGTGTCCTACGAGGCGTCGAACCTGCGGGTGTCCACCAACAAGGGCAAGGTGTTGCTGGCCAATATCAGTTTCGCCCTCCCGCAACGGTGCTTCATGGCGGTGGTGGGGCCAAGCGGCGCCGGGAAATCCACGCTGTTGGGCGCATTGACCGGGTTCCGCCCGGCCGACAGCGGCGAGGTCCGATACGACAATCGAGACCTCTACCAGAACTACGCCGAGCTCCGCCACCGGATTGGCTTCGTGCCGCAGGACGACATCCTGCACACACCGCTGACAGTGCGCCGTGCACTGAATTATGCTGCGCGACTGCGTTTTCCGCACGACGTCTCCGCCAACGAACGAAAGCAGCGCATCGACGAAGTCCTCAACGAGCTCGGACTGGCGGCGCATGCCAATCAACGGATCGACAGTTTGTCCGGAGGTCAGCGCAAACGAACCAGCGTGGCGCTGGAACTGCTGACCAAACCTTCGCTGCTGTTCCTCGACGAGCCCACGTCGGGCCTGGACCCGGGTTACGAGAAATCCGTCATGCAGACCCTGCGCGCGCTGGCCGACGACGGCCGGTCCGTAGTGGTGGTCACCCACAACACCGCGCAGCTGAATCTGTGTGACCGGCTGCTCATCTTGGCGCCGGGCGGTCGGCTGGCCTACTTCGGTCCGCCGCAACAAGCGCTGAGCTACTTCCACTGCAGCGACTTCGCCGACCTGTTCAACCTTCTCGAACACGACACCACGACCGACTGGACCGGCCGGTATGTCGCGTCGCCCATCCACGGAGCCCTGACCGGGCCACACGCCGCCCTCAAAGCCCCAAAACCTGCCACGCGCGCCGCGAAGCCGGTCGCTCAGCAGAGCGCGTTCGCCCAGTTCACCACCCTGTGCCGGCGGTATCTGGCGGTCATCGGCGCCGATCGCCAGTATTCGGTGACCCTGCTGATCCTGCCGCTGCTGCTGAGTCTGTTCGCGCACGCCGTCCCGGGCCGGGCCGGGTTGTCGCTGACTAAGGCCATCGAGACGAAGTCCACCCAGCCCTCTCAATTGCTGGTGTTGCTGATTATCGGTGGCGCGCTGATGGGCTGCGCCGCCTCGATCCGCGAAATCGTCAAGGAACGGGCCATCTATCAACGCGAACACGGCATCGGGTTGTCACGCGGCGCCTATCTGGCCTCCAAAGTGGTGGTCCTGACCGCGTTGACCACTGTGCAAGGCCTGATTCTGGGTTTCCTCGGAGTCGTTGGCCTGCCCCCGCCGGACCAGGCCGTCGTACTGCCGTGGCCCAGGGTCGAAGTGGCCGTAGCTGTC
>DASYJS010000384.1:0-6793 GCA_035996225.1 Mycobacterium sp.
CCAGAGGTGAAGGTGATGGGGTAGCCGTTGCTGGCGGTAGCGGTGACGCCTACGTCGAGGGCGGCGCCGGGTGCCACATTGGCAGTGCTGCCCGCTGGCAGGGGCGGGTCGACGAGACCGGCGGTGGTGGAGTTGACGCTATGCGCTGTGGTGTTGGTCGAGGACAGCTGGACCGCGGATTGGGTGCGGGCGCTGGTGGCGTTGCCCGCGCTCTGGGCTACCGCGCGGGCCTGATCACCCTGCCCGGCCTGGTTGGTGGTGCGCGGCGGCTCGCTAAACGGGGTCAGGGTGCTCGCGGTCGTGGAAGCAGCGACATAGCCGTACATGGCGGTGGCGTCTTGGGCCCACATCGCCATGTATTGGGCTTCGGTGGCCGCGATCGCCGGGGTGTTTTGCCCGAAGAAGTTGGTGGCGATCAGCGCCATCAACAGGGTCCGGTTGGCCAAGATGACCGGCGGGGGCACCGTCATCGCGAACGCCGCCTCATAGGCTGCTGCCGCCGCGTAGGCCTGGGCGGCGGTTTGGGCGGCCTGAGCGGCGCCGGCTTGCAGCCACGCCACATAGGGTGCGGCGGCCGCCGCCATCTGCATGGACGACGGGCCGAACCACAGTTGCCCGGCTAGGCCAGAGATTTCTGAGGAGTAGCCGGCGGCAGCCGATTCGAGCTGGGCGGCGATCGCGTCCCAGCCCGCCGCAGCCGCCAGCGTCGGCCCCGCCCCGGGGCCGGCATACATGCGCCCGGAGTTGATCTCCGGCATCAGCAACCCATAATCCACGGCGGGATCCCTCAGATTGAGCACGCGTTCAGTAAGGACATCTAACGTCACCGGGGTAACGGATTCATAACGCCACGCTGTAGGGCTGCTGGGAATGGTCGGTGGCGGTCACGCCGACGTCAACAGCAACACCATGGACGTCTGCTACCGCCCGCGCCGATATTGATAAGTAATTCCCCCTAGTAATTGCCCAGGCAGCTTGTTACCCCGGGGATGACCAGCGGCCCGACCAGCCCGGTGCCGTCTCGCACCCGAACAACCAGGTGCGCGACGCCCTGGCTGTGCAGGTCGCGCACCATGCGCGGGTCGGCGACCAGGTAGTCCGTCAACACCACCAGATCGACCGAGGCGCGCGACACCGCGGCATGCGGCTGGCTACTGTGCGCCACCCGCGCTCCAGAACAGCGCAGTGCCTCCATCAGCAGGTCCGACAACGGCCCGCGGCCATGGACGCGGATCGAGGCTGCCCGGCCACCGGTCTGCCGGCATCCGCGGGCCACAACACCAGCGCTGACCAGCTGCGTGACGAGGTGTGCCAGGCCGTCAGCATCGCGAAATCCGTGTACGAGGGCCTGTTGCTGTAGCTCGCGCATCGGTACCGGGGAGCGCATGCACCGCAGCAGCGTGGCCAACTCCGGCGCCGCCATGCCATGGGGCGGGCGGACCAGCACCGCCCGGCGGGGATCCCAGCCCACCTGCACGGCGCCGTCGGGTCGCAGCAACACCGGCAGCGCGGGGTCCAGCGCATAGAGAGGAGACGCGGCCGGCGGCACGAATCCTGACTGTGCCAGGCCGGGGCGAACGGCCAGTTCACATATCCACAGAACCGCCCAGCCCGCATACTGATGCCCTGACAAAGCTTGATCGATTGCGAGGCCGCAGGAGTGATCGTTTGGGTTGGCGGTTTGGCCAATACGTGCTCAGGCGGTTGCCGCGTCGCCTAGAGGCACTTGCGCTAATTGCTGTGGCCCTCGTCGTGACCGCCGGGTGTCATTCGTCGCGTCAGTCCGCGCCATCGTCGTCGCCATCCCGCGCGCCATCGCAGATCGAGCTGCCGTTCTCCGGCCTGATCGGTCCCAAGGGGTTGGCGCTAGATGCCGCCGGCAACGTCTACGTCATCGACGACGGCAAAAACCGGATACTGAAACTGCCTGCGGGGTCGGATACCTCGGTTGAGGTGCCGCTCCCCGGCCTGAAAGATCCCTTGGGGTTGGCGGTGGGTGCCCGCGGCGACGCCTATGTTGCCGACAATAGCGATAATCGGGTTTACGAACTGCCGGCCGGGTCGAACACCCCGGTCGAGCTGCCGTTCACCGGCCTGAAGTTGCCCTTTGGTATGGCAGTGGACACGGCAGGCAACGTCTACGTCACCGACTACACCCCTCGGGTGCTCAAACTGGCGGCCGGGTCGAATACCCCGGTCGAGCTGGCGTTCACGGGGCTGAAAGATCCCCTGGGTACGGCGGTCAACATCGCGGGCGACGTCTACGTCACCGACTGCGACGTCACCGACGGTAGAGACAGTCGGGTGCTCAAACTGCCCGCCGCGTCGAACGTCCCGGTCGAGCTGCCCTTTAGCGGGCTGAGGTGTCCCAAGGGGGTGGCGGTGGACACCGCGGGTGGTGTCTACGTCATCGACGTCGGCGGCGACGTAGGCCGGGTATTCAAACTGCCGGCAGGATCGGACACTCCGGTTGAGCTGTCATTCGACGGCCTGAAAACTCCGCTGGGGATAGCGGTGGACGCCGCCGGCAACGTCTACGTCACCGACAACACCAACAATCGAGTGCTCAAACGAGCGGCGAAGTAACGGCCCGTTCAGTTATCCCCAGATGACCCAGGCAGCTAGTAGACCCTGGGCACCCGACGCGCGTCTAAGCCCATTGACATCGAATTGCGGTTGGCCAAGCAATAGTCAGAAGTTTGCTGATCGCACGGGCGGACGGGACAACCTTGCCCGATAAGCTCCGTTGGAATTACGTCTAATCGTGCCCCGGATGTTTGCTGAGGGTGCTACCTTGCTGACGAGCCGACTGTCCTACTGATCTTCCTGGGGGAATATGTTCAACTCTCGGATGGCAACCGCGGTGCGCACTGCGCTGGTGAGCGCTTGCATCGGTATGGCCAGCACTTCGTCGATATCGGCGTGTAGCTCGGCACCACCGTCGATGCGGGCGGCGACGACATCACCTGCCACCGCCACTGGCAGCACGTCCGGCAACCCGAGGGCGAGCACGACCGCCAGCGGCGTGTACGGCGACCCGGAGGCGGCCGCTAAGTATTGGGTGCAGCAATCGCTCGAGGACACCTGCGGTCTGGCTTCCGTGGCTGATGTGGTCGGTGAAGTCACCGGCAATGCTCCGACGGAGAAGCAGATCATCAAGCTGGCACAGAACACGCCCTCGGTGATCCGCGACGGACCGATTTACCTCCCCACCGGCGACCCGGGCCACGAAGGCGTGAAGGGTGGCATCGACATGGCCGACACCGTCGTGCTGCTCGACCACTACGGCATCAAATCGCACATGACCTATGACGCCCACCCCGAGGAGGTGGGTCTGCCGGTACTAGAGCAGTACCTCGGGGCCAACCGCAAGGTCATAGCCTGGGTCAATTCCGGAACTATCTTGGGCAGCGACGACCAGCGCACCGCGCCCGACCACTTACTTGTCGTCACCGGGGTCGACACCAACAATGAGACCGTCCACCTCAACGACCCCTACGCAGATCACGCCGACACCAAGGTCAGCATTGGCAAATTCATGACTGCTTGGAAAATCGGGCAGGAATCGATCGTCGTTACCGCGCCAGCCAGCTAACGATTATCTACCGAACCGCCGTCTGGGCCAGGGTCGTCTTGCTCGAGTCGGGCGATGGCTTCGTCGATGCCGCTGGTGTCACCACCGATGATCCGGTCGATGAAGCCGGCCGGCTCATCGAGATCGTCCGCGCCGGGTAGCAGATCAGGGTGTTGCCAGACGGCGTCGCGGGCGTCCGCGCCGGCGGCGTCCGTCAGGCGCTCCCACAGCGCGGCGGCTTCGCGCAGCTTGCGTGGCCGCAACTCCAGGCCGACCAGCGTGGCGAATGTCTGCTCGGCCGGGCCTGCGCTGGCCCGGCGCCGGCGCAGTGTCTCGCTGAGCGCGGCCGCGCCCGGAATCCGATCGCCCAGGGCCGCGGTCACCACGACTTGCACCCAGCCCTCGATCAGTGCGAGGAGTGTCTCCAGCCGTTCCAGCGCCTGGGTCTGCGCGGGTGTTGCTTTGGGCTCGAAGACGCCCTGGCCGAGCAGGTTCTCGATCGCCGCCGGATCGGACAGTGAGGCGGGATTGAAGTCGCGCGCCAGCTCCTCGATCCCGCTCATGTCGATCTTCATGCCCATGGCGTAGGCCTCGACGGCGCCCAGCAGCTGGCTGGCCAGCCAGGGAACGTGGCTGAACAGCCGGTGGTGGGCTGCCTCACGAGCAGCCAGAAACGTCATGATCTCGCTGCGGGGCTGCTCGAGACCGGAGGCAAACGCTTCCACCGCATCCGGCATGATCGCCGCCACGCCCTTGGGTCCCAGCGGCAAACCGATGTCGGTCGACGTCAGCACCTCGCGGGATAACCGCCCCAGGGCCTGGCCCAGCTGCGAGCCGAATGCCATGCCGCCCATCTGCGACATCATCGCCATGAGCGGACCGGCCATGCCCTTGGCCTCCTCGGGCAGCGAAGACGCCCACACCGTCGAGATCTGTTGTGCCATCGGGTCGCACAGCCGCTTCCAGGTCGCCAGGGTGTTGTCCACCCAGTCGTTGGGGCTCCAGCCGACCGCCTTGCTGGTGCCGGCGGGCAGCGCGGTGACGCCGTTGAGCCAGGTGTCGGCGAGGTGTACCGCATCGGCGATCGCGGAGTTCGTCGTGGCCGGGATCGGTGCGACAAAGCCAATCGAGCTGGACGCGACCTGCCGGGCCAGTTCGTAGTTGACGGGTCCCGACGCGTCGCCCCCGGCCGGCGTCGTGCCTGCGTTGCTGAACATCTGACCCAGCTGCGTGAAGATTTGCCCCAGGTCACCCATGTTGAAATCCCCGCCCATGCCGAATGCGCCCAGCGGGTCTGACGCGCCCGAACCGGATTCGGGATCGTTCTTCCCGTGCTTGTCGCGCTCGGGGTCGTCTCCATGGGAGAAGCCGAAAGGCAGGTCAGCCATGACCTCAACGGTACTCACCGCCGGAGCAGAAGGCCCCATCCGCCGTCACGCTTGCAGCTGAACGGGGCAGAGCGTTGTCCGGTTAGGGTAAGCGGCGTGAACAGGCGGATTCTGACCTTGATGGTCGCGCTGGTGCCGATCCTGGTCTTCGGCGTGTTGCTTGCGGTGGTGACGGTGCCGTTTGTATCGCTGGGCCCCGGCCCGACTTTCGACACGCTCGGTGAGGTCGACGGCAAGCAGGTGGTCGCGATCGAAGGCACCCAAACTCACCCGACGACCGGTCATCTCAACATGACGACGGTGTCCCAGCGTGACGATCTGACCCTGGGCGAAGCCCTTACGCTGTGGTTCTCCGGACAGGAACAGCTGGTACCGCGCGACCTCATCTTTCCGCCCGGTAAGTCACGTGACGACGTCGACAAGGCCAACAACGCCGACTTCAAAGATTCTGAGGACAGCGCCGCCTATGCCGCCCTGGGCTATCTGAAATACGCGCCCGCAGTCACCGTCGCGACCGTCACCGACCCGGGTCCGTCGATGGGCAAGCTGAAGGCCGGTGATGCCATCGACGCGGTCAACGGCACCCCGGTGGTCAATGTCGAGCAGTTCACCGGATTGCTGAAGAACACCAGGCCCGCCCAGGTGGTGACGATCGACTTCCGCCGCAAGAATGAGCCGGCCGGCGTCGCGCAAATCACCCTGGGCACAAACAAAGACCGCGACTACGGCTTCATGGGTGTCGCGGTGCTCGACGCGCCCTGGGCGCCGTTTTCGGTGGACTTCAATCTCGCCAATGTGGGCGGGCCCTCGGCTGGCCTGATGTTCAGCCTGGCGGTCGTCGACAAGCTCACCACCGGCGATCTGGCCGGCTCGATGTTCGTCGCGGGGACCGGAACGATTTCGTCCGAAGGCAAGGTCGGCCAGATCGGTGGCATCACGCACAAGATGGTCGCCGCCCAGGAGGCCGGAGCCACGGTGTTCCTGGTGCCCGCAAAGAATTGTTTCGAGGCGACCTCGGACAATCCGCACGGCTTGCGCTTGGTCAAGGTCGAGACCCTCAACCAAGCGGTGGACGCGCTACACGCGATCCAACAAGGAGGGCAGGCGCCGAGCTGTTAGCCCGCGATTCTGCGTGCTGTGGTGCGTAGAGTTGTGACCGTCCAGGAAAACCGGCGACAACCGGCAACTAAATGGATACCAGCCACATCGATCAGGGAGCGTAGCTAGTGGGGATGCGGCCCACCGCAAGGATGCCGAAGCTGACCCGGCGCAGCCGGATTCTGATCTTGATCGCGCTCGGTGTGATCGCGTTGCTGCTCGCCGGCCCGCGACTCATCGACGCCTACGTCGACTGGTTGTGGTTCGGTGAGCTCGGCTACCGCTCGGTCTTCACCACCGTGCTGGTGACCCGTATCGTGGTGTTCTTGATCGTCGGCCTGCTGGTCGGCGGCATCGTGTTCGCCGGGCTCGCGGTGGCCTACCGCACCCGCCCGGTCTTCGTCCCAAATAACGACAACGATCCGGTAGCGCGGTATCGCACCCTGGTCATGTCACGGTTACGGCTGGTGGCCATCGGTATCCCGGCGGCAATTGGACTGTTGGCCGGCGTTGTCGCGCAGAGCTACTGGGTGCGCATCCAGCTGTTCTTGCACGGCGGAGACTTCGGGATCAAGGATCCGCAGTTCGGTAAGGACCTCGGCTTCTACGCGTTCGAGCTGCCGTTCTACCGGCTGGTGCTCAGCTACCTGTTCGTCGCCATCTTCCTGGCGTTCGTGGCGAACCTGGTGTCGCAGTATCTCTTTGGTGGGATCCGGCTGTCGGGGCGGGCCGG
>DASYJS010000385.1:0-7556 GCA_035996225.1 Mycobacterium sp.
GGCCATTGCTCACGCCTGGCGCCAGATCGTCATGGGTGACGCAGAGGTCGCCGTCTGCGGCGGTGTCGAGGGACCGATCGAAGCGCTGCCCATCGCGGCGTTCTCGATGATGCGGGCCATGTCGACCCGCAACGACGAGCCAGAGCGTGCGTCGCGGCCGTTCGACAAAGACCGCGACGGATTCGTGTTCGGCGAGGCCGGAGCCCTCATGCTCATCGAGACCGAAGAGCACGCCAAGGCCCGCGGCGCCAAGCCGTTGGCCCGGTTGATGGGTGCCGGCATCACCTCGGACGCTTTCCACATGGTGGCACCGGACCCCAACGGCCTGCGCGCTGGTCGGGCGATGGCCCGGTCGCTGGAGCTGGCGGGCTTGTCCCCCAAGGACATCGACCACGTGAACGCACACGGGACGGCGACGCCAATCGGCGATGCCGCAGAGGCAAACGCCATCCGGGTCGCCGGATGCGAACACGCCGCCGTGTATGCGCCGAAATCGGCGCTGGGGCACTCTATCGGCGCAGTCGGGGCGCTCGAGTCGGTGCTCACAGTGCTGTCACTCCGGGATGGCGTCATCCCGCCAACCCTTAACTACGAAACACCTGATCCCGAGATCGCGCTGGATGTCGTCGCGGGCGAACCCCGCTCCGGCGAATTTCGTTATGCGATCAACAACTCATTCGGGTTCGGCGGCCACAACGTGGCCCTCGCCTTCGGGCGTTACTGAGCACGAGAGGAATGTTCGTCACTCCCATGACAGAACTGGTAACGGGGAAAGCCTTCCCCAACGTGGTCGTCACCGGCGTCGCAATGACGACTGCCCTTGCACCGGACGCGGAAAACACCTGGAAGTTGTTGCTAGACGGCCAGAGTGGGATCCGTACCCTCACCGACCCGTTCGTCGAGGAGTTCGACCTCCCGGTTCGCATCGGCGGGCATTTGTTGGAGGAATTCGACAGCCAGCTGACACGCATCGAGCTGCGTCGGATGTCGTACCTGCAGAGGATGTCCACCGTGCTGGGCCGCCGGGTGTGGGAGAACGCGGGGTCACCCGAGGTCGACACCAACCGATTGATGGTGTCCATCGGCACCGGGATGGGCTCGACCGAAGAACTCGTCTGGGAGTACGACAGTATCCGTGAGCGCGGCATAAGGGCGGTCTACCCCCTGGGAGTGCAGAAGTACATGCCCAACGGCGCCGCCGCCGCGGTCGGGCTGGAACGGCACGCCAAAGCCGGGGTGATGACGCCGGTGTCGGCCTGCGCATCCGGTTCCGAGGGCATCGCCCGTGCCTGGCAGCAGATCGTCCTCGGCGAGGCCGATATGGCGATCTGCGGTGGCGTCGAGACCAAAATCGAGGCGGTGCCCATCGCGGCGTTCGCCGCGATGCGCATTGTGTTGTCGAAGAACAATGACGACCCGCCCGGTGCCTGTCGCCCGTTCGACAAAGACCGGGACGGCTTCGTGTTCGGCGAAGCCGGTGCACTCATGGTCATCGAGACCGAGGAGCACGCGAAAGCCCGCGGTGCCAACATCCTGGGCCGGCTGATGGGCGCCAGCATCACGTCAGACGGCTATCACCTCGTGGCACCGAACCCCAACGGGGAACGCGCCGGGCATGCGATCACCCGGGCGATCCAGCTCGCGGGCCTGACCCCGGGCGACATCGACCACATCAACGCACACGCCACCGGGACCTCGGTGGGTGATGTCGCCGAGGGCATGGCCATCAACAACGCGCTGGGCAGCAACAAGCCCGCGGTGTATGCCCCCAAAGCCGCGCTGGGCCACTCGGTCGGCGCCGTCGGCGCGGTGGAGTCGATCCTGACGGTGCTCGCATTGCACGAGCAGGTCGTTCCGCCAACCCTGAATTTGGAAAACCTCGATCCAGAAATCGATTTGGACGTGGTGGCGGGTAAGCCGCGGCCCGGCCATTACCAGTACGCGATCAACAACTCGTTCGGATTCGGCGGTCACAACGTGGCGATCACCTTTGGACGGTATTAGCACCCAGCGGTATTGATCCCGAGCTCACCTGAAACAGGAGACCTGCGATGACACTCATGGCCCCCGATGCGGTCGGCGAATCGCTCGACCCGCGCGACCCACTGCTGCGGCTGAGCAACTTCTTCGACGACGGCAGCATCGTGCTGTTGCACGAGCGTGACCGCTCGGGTGTGCTTGCCGCGGCGGGCACCGTGAACGGTCTGCGCACCATCGCGTTCTGCACGGACGGCACCGTGATGGGCGGCGCGATGGGCATCGAGGGCTGCACGCACATCGTCAACGCCTACGACACCGCCATCGAGGAGCAGAGCCCGATCGTGGGCATCTGGCACTCGGGTGGAGCCCGGCTGGCCGAAGGCGTCAAGGCACTGCACGCGGTGGGCTTGGTGTTCGAGGCCATGATCCGGGCGTCCGGCTACATTCCGCAGATTTCGGTGGTCGTCGGCTTCGCCGCCGGCGGCGCCGCCTACGGGCCGGCGCTGACCGACGTCATCGTGATGGCGCCGGAAAGCCGGGTGTTCGTCACCGGGCCGGACGTGGTGCGCAGTGTCACCGGCGAGGACGTGGACATGTGCTCGCTCGGTGGTCCGGAAACCCACCACAAGAAGTCCGGCGTGTGCCACATCGTCGCCGACGACGAGCTCGACGCCTACGAGCGCGGCCGCCGGCTGGTCGGATTGTTCTGCCAGCAAGGGCATTTCGACCGCAACAAGGCCGAAGCCGGGGACACCGACATCCACGCGCTGCTGCCCGAATCGGCGCGGCGCGCCTACGACGTGCACCCGATCGTGACCGCGATCCTCGACGACGAGACACCGTTTGACGAGTTCCAAGCCAACTGGGCGCCGTCGATGGTGGTCGGTCTCGGCCGGCTGTCCGGCCGCACGGTCGGCGTGCTGGCCAACAACCCGCTGCGGCTGGGCGGCTGCTTGAACTCCGAAAGCGCCGAGAAGGCAGCACGTTTCGTGCGGATGTGCGACGCGTTCGGGATTCCGTTGATTGTGGTTGTCGACGTCCCCGGCTACCTCCCGGGTGTCGACCAGGAGTGGGGCGGCGTGGTGCGCCGTGGCGCCAAACTGCTGCACGCCTTCGGCGAGGCCACCGTTCCTCGCGTCACGCTGGTCACCCGAAAGACCTACGGCGGGGCCTACATCGCGATGAACTCGCGTTCATTGAACGCCACCAAGGTGTTCGCCTGGCCGGACGCCGAGGTGGCGGTCATGGGCGCCAAAGCCGCGGTCGGCATCCTGCACAAGCGCAAGCTGGCCGCCGCGCCGGACCACGAGCGCGAAGCGCTGCACGAAGAGTTGGCCGCCGAACACGAGCGGATCGCCGGCGGCGTGGACAGCGCCATCGAGATCGGCGTGGTCGACGAGAAGATCGACCCGGCGCACACCCGCAGCAGGCTCACCGAGGCGCTGGCCGAGGCGCCGGCACGTCGCGGGCGCCACAAGAACATTCCGCTGTAATTTCTAGCGCGAGCAGACACAGAGTCGCACTCCACGGGCCTTCCGCACGCGATTCTGTGTCTGCTCGGCCGCGTTATCCCCAGCGGTGACTGGCCGACACCTGGTAGTTCCAGCATGCTGCCCCGGTGCATGCCGATGCGATCCCAGTGCTAGAGCAGACTGGCGGCTTCGCGACAACCGCACAACTGCTGACGGTAATGACCCGCCAACGCTCGATGTTCAGGTTAAAAACGGTGGGCTCGTTCGTGTTTGGTATGGCGTCTATGCAGCCCGCGCACCAGATCTGTTGGGGCGCCTGGCGGCGCTCGACACCTTTATGGGGTGCCATGCCGTTGCGTGTATGGGTACGGCCGCCACTTTGTACGGATTTGACACCGAAAACACCACCGCAATTCACGTGTTGGATCCGGGTACGCGGAAGCGGCCGACAGTTGGCCTCATGGTTCACCAACGCGCCGGGGCCAAGCTGCAACAAGTAAACGGTCGCCTCGCAACCTCACCAGCGTGGACCGCCGTGGAGATCGCCAGACAGTTGCGCCGTCCGCGAGCGCTGGCGACTCTAGACGCCGCGTTGCACTCAATGCGGTGCACGCACAACGACTTTAAAAGTGCTGTTTCCGAGCAGCGCGGACGTCGAGGCATCGTGGCAGTCCGCGAGCTGCTGCCCTTCGCCGACGGACGCGCGGAATCCGCTATGGAAAGCGAGGCTCGACTGGTGATGATCGACCGCAAGCTGCCGCCACCCGAACTCCAGTACACGATCTACGGCCGCGACGGTGAGCTGTGGCGCGTCGACTTCGCTTGGCCTGACGTTCGTTTAGCGGCTGAATACGAAAGCGTCGACTGGCATGTCGGGAGAAATGAAATGCTCAGGGACAAAGCAAGGTGGGGCAAGATCCAAGAACTTGGCTGGACGATTATCCCCATCGTCATCGGTGACGTGAGAAGGGAACCCAATCGCCTAGCCGACAGGATCGCTATCCACCTGGACCGTCTGCGCATGGCTGTTTAACGATGGCGAGCAGACGCAGAATCGCACGCCCAAGCCCTTCCGCGTGCGATTCTATGTCTGCTCGCGATGACCTATCGGCACAGGATTGTCGAAAGCGCCTGGCGTAGGTCGGCTTCCGGATCGTCGGGCAACTCGTCGGCGCGCCAGCCGACGAAGTCGTCCGGGCGGACCAGAAGCGCCCCTTCGGGCAAGAGTCCGGTCATCGCCGCCCATTCGTCGCTGTAGATGCGGTGCGCGGCGATCGATACCGAAGCCGCAGCGGCACACCATCGCTCATCGCCGGTCAGCAAGGTGAACCCGTCGCCGAGCAGATCGAGTGTCGAAACCCCGTCCCGCACCCACACGTGCGGAACACGGGTGCCCGGTTGACCGCGCAGCTCCTCCACCAGCCCGCCGTCGTCCGGATTACCGACGACCGCGGCCGAGCGGTAGCGGTAGCCGACCAGCAGCGCGAACATCGAGCACTCTTCGTCCGGCGGCAGCAGCGGCCGATCGTTGTCGAGCTGCAGTAAGGGAATCGTTGGGCCGGTGAGTGATTGACGAGCGGCGAACCGCCCGACCGGATGCCGCTCGGTGTGATAGGTGTCCAGCAGCGCCGGTCCCGCCGTGCCCTGCAGCACGGCGGCCAGTTTCCAGGCCAGGTTGTGCGCGCTCTGGATGGCGGTGTTGGCTCCCCCGGCTTTGAACGGCGGCATGGTGTGGGCCGCATCACCGACGAGAAACACACGCCCGCAAGCGAATTGGTTGGCTACCTGCTCGTAGGGTTGCCACGCCGCGACCTCGATGATGTCGATGTCCATCTGCTCGCCGATCGCTTTGGTGAGCAGCTCGCGGCTACGCTCCGGTGTGAACTGGTCTGCCGTTTCACCCTTGTCGGGGAAATAGGTGGTGATGAACATACCGAGGTCACCCTCGGCCGCAATGAAGATGCCTTGTACATCAGCATTTTTGACTTGTACGCCGCCGCCCTCGCCGATGTGTGCGACGAACTGGCGCCATGGCGCCCGGAAATAGATGAAGACCACGAAGATTGGCAGCGCGCCGTAGCCGGAGGTAGCGATTCCCAGCGCATTGCGGACCTGACTGTGCACGCCGTCGGCGCCGACGAGATAGTCGGCCCGGACCGTTTCCGACTCCCCCGAGTCCCGCCCGCGGATGACGGCGGTGACGCCAGTCGCGTCGGATTGGAACGACGACAGTTCCGTCCCATACCGAACCTCGTTGCCGCGGCGACGCGTTGCGGCCAGCAGGATCGGCTCGGACCTGCTCTGTGGGCAGTACTGCACGGCCGGTTCGGGGCTCAGCGCGTCCAGCCCCGCGAAGATGGCATCGAGGTCGATCGCCGGTTCTTCCGTCGTGCTGTTGAGCGTCGGCTTGGTCACCACGACTGGCTCGTGCTCGCCGATCGCGTGGACCTCGTCGCTCAGACCAAGGCCACGCAGGATCTCCAGGCTGCGGAAGCTGAGATTGCGGGCTTTCGGATAGATGAACACCTCGCGCCGCTTTTCCACCAGCAGTGACCGCACGCCGTGTTTGGCGAGCAGCGCAGACGTGGCCAGCCCACCGGCGCCGGCGCCGACGATGAGAACCGGGACTCGTAATATGGCAGTCACTACAAAATGATAGCTGATGCCACATTTGAC
This sequence comes from Mycobacterium sp., assembly GCA_035996225.1. GTDB lineage: Bacteria > Actinomycetota > Actinomycetes > Mycobacteriales > Mycobacteriaceae > Mycobacterium. The sequence goes on from DASYJS010000385.1 coordinate 6,129, forward strand.
TAGAAGGCCCGGAACTAGCCGGCTGTGCCCCTAGATCGGGAGCCGCCGGCCAATTCCTGAGCCTCCTCCTCAGTCTCGACAGCGGGACCGGACCCGGGCAATGGCTTGCCGGCGACCTCAGGCGTGAACAGCAGTGTGATCACACCGACCAGGCCCGCGGCCATCAGCATGTAGGCCGGCACCATCTGATTGCCGGTGCTCGATACCAGCGCTTGAGCAATCAACGGCGTGACGCCGCCGACGGTGGATATCGACAGGTTGTAGGAAATGGCCAGCGCTCCATAACGCACCCTGGTGGGGAACAGTGCCGGCAACGCCGAAGGCGTCGTGCTGTCGAAGCAGAGTTCCATCAGCCCGATCAGCAGCACACCGAGGAAGATCACCGGATAGACACCGCCGAGGCGGATGAGCAGAAACGCCGGGATTGAAGCCACGATGAGCAGCACGCAGCCCGTCCGCATGATCGGTTTGACACCGATACGATCGGACAACTTCGCGACGAACACGATCGTGGCCATCAGGATGGCCAGCGTGACAACGATCAACACCACTGCCGGCGTCTCCCCAAGGTGCACAACCGTTTTCAGGTAGGTCGGCAAGTAGCCGGTGACCATGAAATCGGCGACCTGGGAAGTCAGCACCAGGGCGGCGCAGATCAGCATCGGCCGCCACTGCTCCATGACGGTGTGCCGGAATTGGTGGCGGCCGCCCTCTTCGGCGGCATCCGCACTCTGACTCATCTGCGCGAAAGCCGATGACTCCTCTAGTCGCAGTCGCATATACAGCGCGACCAGACCCATGGGCGCCGCCAGCAGCAGGGGAACCCGCCAGCCCCAGGCCAACCAGTCGTGACTCGGCAGCCACGCCTGCAGCCCGGTCACCAGGAAGCCCGCGACCACAAAGCCGATCAGGTTGCCCAACGGCAGAAACCCGACCAACATGCCGCGCTTACGGTCCGGTGACTGCTCCACCAGGTAGGTCATCGCACCGACGAACTCGCCGCCGGTCGACAGCCCCTGGAAGACTCGGGCGACAACGAGCAGGATCGGCGCCCAGATACCGATTGCGCTGTAACCAGGCAGCAGGCCGCTCATCGTCGTACCGGCTGTCATCATCAGGATCGTGATCACCAGCACCCGCTTGCGACCGATGCGGTCACCGAGCGGGCCGAAAATCATGCCGCCCAGCGGGCGCACCACAAACGCCGCCGCCAGGGTGCCGAAGGTGGCAATCAAGTGGACAGCGCTGACGCTGTTCCCGGGATAAAACACCTGCGCGATGGTGGTGGCGATGTAGCCGTAGACCCCGAAGTCGTACCACTCCATGACATTGCCGATCGCGGTGCCCGTAATGGCCTGTGACATCACGCTCGGATCGGTGACCGTGATCTCGTCGCGCGCCCACTTCTGCTGAGCGCCATCGGTGTCC
>DASYJS010000386.1:0-4200 GCA_035996225.1 Mycobacterium sp.
TAGCTTTGCCATGGCGGCAGCGGCAATTGCGCTGGCCACGCCGGCGCAGGCCGATCCGCCGCCGACGCCCAGGACGCCGTCGCCGCCCAGCGACTACGACGCTCCGTTCAAAAACACCATCAACGGCTTCGGCATCTACCAGCCGCAGGACCAGCTCGCGTGGCTGGGCAAGATCACCTGCGACCGGTTGGGCAGGGGCGTGGACCACGACGCGTTCCAGTCGGCCAACTTCATCCAGCACAACCTGCCGCGGGGCACCAGCCAGGGGCAAGCGTTCCAGTTCCTCGGTGCGGCCGTTGACCACTACTGCCCGGACCAGGTGGGCGTCGTGCAGGCCGCCGGCGCACACCCAAATTAGTCGTCACCGCAACGGCTTATGCCCGGCGTGTAACGCCACGATTCCGGCGCTCAGGTTGCGCCACCGCACGCCCGACCATCCTGCCTGTGCCATTTGCTCTGCCAGTGCGGCTTGATCGGGCCAGGCCCTGATCGACTCCGCGAGATACACATAGGCATCGGGGTTGCTCGATACCGCCTGCGCCACCCGCGGCAGCGCCCGCATCAGATATTCCTTGTAGGCGGTGGCGAACAGCGCGCTGGTGGGCGTGGAGAATTCACACACCACCAGTCGGCCGCCGGGCCGGGTGACACGCGCCATTTCACGCAGCCCCGCCTGTGGGTCGGCCACGTTACGCAACCCGAAACTGATTGTGACGGCATCGAATACGCCGTCGGCGAACGGCAGCTTGGTGGCGTCGCCCGCGACCTTCGGCACCTTGCGCGCACCGCCCGCCGCGAGCATCCCGACCGAAAAATCGGCCGCCACACACCACGCCCCGGATTTCTCCAACTCGACCGTGGACACCGCGGTGCCCGCGGCCAGGTCGAGCACCTTGTGGCCGGACCCGATCCGCAGCGCCGAGCGGGTGGCCCGCCGCCAATAGCGGTCCTGGCCCAGCGACAGCACGGTGTTGGTCAGGTCGTAGCGACGGGCGACGCCGTCGAACATCGACGCGACCTCCCGGGGATCCTTGTCCAAGGCCGCACGACTCACGACGAAGACGCTACCCGGCCCAATCCGGCCGGTACGGGAATGGTGGGCCGACGAATGCGTTAAACAACGGCGTGAGCGAAAAAGTTTGGTTTATCACCGGTACATCACGTGGGTTCGGACGCGAGTGGGCGATCGCCGCGCTGGAGCGGGGCGACAAGGTCGCCGCCACCGCACGCAACACCGCAACGCTGGACGATTTGACCGCGAAGTACGGCGACGCGCTGTTGCCCATCGAGCTGGACGTCACCGACCGCGACGCGGATTTCGCGGCGGTGAAGCAAGCCCATGACCACTTCGGTCGGCTGGACATCGTGGTGAACAACGCCGGCTACGGCCAGTTCGGCTTCGTCGAAGAGCTGTCCGAGCAAGATGCACGCGCTCAGATCGAGACCAATGTGTTCGGCGCACTGTGGGTCACCCAGGCCGCGTTGCCCTACCTGCGCGAGCAGCGCAGCGGCCACATCATCCAGGTGTCGTCGATCGGGGGCATCACCGCGTTTCCCCTTGTCGGCATGTATCACGCGTCCAAGTGGGCGCTGGAGGGCTTCTCCCAGGCGCTGGCCCAGGAGGTCTCATCATTCGGCGTACACGTCACGCTGATCGAGCCGGCCAGCTTCGACACCGACTGGTCCGGCCCGTCGGCGAAGCATTCCGAACCGCTGCCTGCCTATGACGAGTTGCGGGCCGCGGTCCAAGCCGAACGCAGTCGGCGCTGGGCTTCTGCGGGCAATCCGGAAGCATCATCGGCCGCGCTGCTGAAGGTGGTAGATGCCGAGGAGCCGCCGCTGCGGGTGTTCTTCGGCGCGACGCCGCTGCAGACTGCGAAGGCCGACTACGAGAGTCGGTTACGAACGTGGGAGCAGTGGCAGCCGGTCGCCGAGCTGGCGCAGGGCTAGCGGCGCAACGTCATTCGCCTTGCGCGTATTGCCGTTGCGAGATACGGACCCGCGCCCTGGCGATCGGGGACTGCACGGCCGTGTAGTGGCCGAGCAACTCGTCACAGATGACGGGCCAAGTGCGGGCGAGGACGCTTTTGCGCGCCGCCTGCGAGTAGCGCGCGCGTTCTTGCAGCAGATGCCCCACCGCGTCGGGTAGCCGCCGCTCGAATTCGTGGACACCCAGCAGCAATCCGGTGCGCCACGGTGTGACGAGATCACGCGGTCCGCCGGCGTCGGGGGCGATCACAGGCAATCCCGATGCCAGCGCTTCCTGTACGACTTGGCAAAACGTCTCATGCTCCCCGGTGTGCACGAAGACGTCCATGCTGGCATACGCCGCGGCAAGATCCGCCCCATACATGGCACCGGTGAAAACCGCTGTGGGCATTGCGGATCGGAGTTTACGTGCGTCGACGCCGTCTCCGACGATGACGACTTGCACGTCGCCGGCCGCCGCTAGTCCGGCAAGCCGTTCCACATGCTTTTCCGGCGCCAGCCGGCCCACGAAGCCGACGATCGGCTTGCCGTCCGGTGACCAGTGCCGCCGCAGCGCCTCGTCGCGAGCAGACGGCGCGTACCCCATGATGTCGACCCCGCGTGCCCAGTGATGGACCCGCGGAATTCGGTGGGCCACAAGAGATTCCATCGTCGCGGTGGATGGCGCCAGGGTGCGGTCGGCGAGGCGGTGCAGGTGGCGGAACCATGCCCATGCCACCCGCGTTGTTATCCCCATTCCATAGCTCTCCGCGAAACCCGGTACGTCGGTTTGGTAGACGGCAACCGTCGGCACCCCGAGGTAGCGCGCGGCTCGTACCCCGCCGTAGCCCAGCAGCGCCGGCGACGCCAGATGCATCACGTCGGGCTGGAATCCGCGCAGCACCTTGAGCAGTCGCGGCCTGGGCACACCGAGCGGCAACGTGGTCACCTTCGGAAACATCCGCGCCGGCACCCGGTGCACCCGGATGCCGTCGTGAATTCGCTCGGCGGGAGGTTCACCGGGCGGGGTATCGGGAGCGATGACGAGAGCCTCGTGGCCGGTTCGACGCAAATGCTCCAGCACTCGAATTACTGAGTTGCTGACGCCGTTGACATGTGGCAGGAAAGATTCTGCGACGATCGCAACGCGCACACCACCACAGTGTCAGCACTGCCTGTCGATAAGGTTGCGAAGGGGCATACGGGGCGCGAAATTTGCTGCTGAGCGCGTTATGAATCTTTGCTACCCACATCGTTGGGCGCGTCGCGGCGGTCTAATCGCTTGTCTAGCAGCGCCAAGCCCACCAGCACAACCATTGCGACGAGCCAGCAGACCACCGCGATCGACCCCGCCGGAATTATCGCCAGCCCCGCGTTGCGATGCTGCACCCGGACCAGGTTCGGGTCGGCCTTGTTGTATTCGACGTATATCCGCATACCCGTGGCCAATTCGGACGGATAAAGCACGCCGAGCTCGGGCCGGTAGGTGACGCGCTCAGGGGTGACGAATTCGATGGTGGACCGGTGCGGCCCCGCGCTGAGCACCTCCGCCTGCGCCACGCCCATACTGTGTCGAATCGTGAGATCGTCGCGCCAGGCCCCGGCCACCAGCAGCACCGACTGCAGCGTGACCAGACCGGCCACGATCAATACCCCAATCCGCGTCATTCGCAGTGCAACCCGCACCGGGGTGACCGGCGCCTCATCGCTGCGACCGTGTATCAAAATGCGCAGCAACGTTTTTGGCGACTTCACAAGGCGGCCTTGATGGCGGCATGTAGTTGTCGCAGCGAGGACCGGTCCGCCTTGACCTCCAGCACCCGCATGCCCGCACCGGATTCGTTGAGTGCCGCGTCCAGCTCGTCGACCTCGATCTGGCGGCTTTCGACGTGGTAAGCGCGGCACAGCGCACCTACATCGACATCGTGGGGGGTGCCGAAGATCCGCGAGGACACGTCGGAGAACCTCGGGTCGCCCTGCTCGAGCAACTCGAAGATGCCGCCGCCGTTGTCGTTGGACACCACGATGGTCAGATGCCGCGGCGTCGGTTCGGTGGGGCCGATCAGTAGCCCGGAGCTGTCGTGGACGAACGTAAGGTCGCCGATCAATGCGACAGTGCGGGCCGGATGGTCAGCAGTGCCCCCGCGTTCGTGAGCCAGTGCCGCCCCGATCGCGGTGGACACCGTGCCGTCGATCCCGGCGACGCCGCGATTGGAGCGGACCCGGATGCCG